>JALYHT010000241.1 GCA_030776225.1 Acidobacteriota bacterium
ATGGCGAGTTGTCCATGCTGTACCCCATCATTGCCCTCACCTACGTATGGGTCAACCTGCTCTCGATGTACTTCTTTCATGAACAGATGAATCTGTGGAAAGCGTTCGGTATCGCGCTCGTTATAGGCGGAGTGGGCATGCTGGGCCGCGCGAGTTCACGTTCGTGAACAAGACCCCTCTCAGTTCCATACTGCTGGTGCTCTCCGCTTCGCTGATCGGTTCGTTTGGCGCGGTGTTTCTTAAGAAGGGCGCGGAGCATTTGAAGCGCGGGCTGCGGTACATTCTGAACTGGCATCTGGCCACGGGCATCTTCCTGTTCCTCGCTTCCAGCATTCCTTTTCTGATGGGCGTGAAACACGGGGAGCTCTCGGTGCTCTACCCCATGGTTTCGCTCGGCTATGTGTGGACTCTGTTCTGGTCGAAGCTGTTCTTCGGCGAGCCGATCACGAGGGCCAAGCTCGGCGCACTGGCGATGATCCTGCTCGGCATCGTCTGCATCGGCGTCGGCGGCCGGGGCTAGAAAAATCACGATTCAACCCGCGTGCTAAACTCGTTTTTGCAGACCCTGCAATAAGCGCTCTTCAAACCCACACCAGGCCACCCTAGCTCAGTTGGTAGAGCGGCTGATTCGTAATCAGCAGGTCGCCGGTTCGATCCCGGCGGGTGGCTCCAGATTATTTAAGATCCCTCATTTATAAATTCAGACTGAAGCCTTGCACGGCTGCCAGTCGTTGTCGGCGACGAAGAGGCCCATTGGTTCGGTCGGATGCTCAGTATAATCACAGGATTCATGCTGGCGACCGATCGCTTTCGTGCTCTGTCGCCTTCGATAGGAGGGCAAGTGCGAAGACGACTTGGGGAACAAGCAACCAGCAAGGCCGCCTTTTTAGTCCTTTTGTCATTGGCAGTTTGCCCGGCACAGGAGTCGGCACCAGCATCACAACAAGAGGCAACGGCCAGCGCTCCCCGTGGGCAGCACATTCGAGAACAGATGGCGCCGCCCGTGGTGAAGGTCGAAATGCCGCCAGAGAATGCGGCCACGCACATAATCGACGTTTTGCTTCAGGGCGGAAGCGGCGCTGCTTTTGCGCTGTTCGGCGTATGGCTGACGAATAAAAACAATCGCCAAACTAATGAAGCCAACCATGCTCACGAAGAGAATCGGTGGCAGCAGCAGCGCCAGTGGGAACTGAAGCGTGATCTTTTGATTCGGGTTGCACAGTCCTTCGTGCTCACGCATGAGGCGGCAATCAAGTGGTGCGAAATGGATAGATGGGTTGAACACACAGAATCCAGGGGTGCAGAGATTGAGCGGGGCGAAAAAGAAAAAGCAGCCAGGGCACGTCTGGAGGCAGCCGACAGGCTGAACGAGATATTGCCGCAAATGGCGCAGGCGACCGCTGCCGTGGCGCTCTGTGCCTCGCAAAAGACTCTCGATGCTATTCAGGAGTGCCAGCGGATGCTTTCATCGGCACACATACAATTGCGAAATAGCCGTGGGACTGGTCAGATTATTGCCAGTCGGGAGCAAAGTCAGCGGATTCTGGAAGTATTGCGACTGGCCCGTGCAGATCTCGGCGTGACAGAATCCGGGGCGCAGACAACGAATGGCCGGGGGCCGAACGGTGTTGAGCAGGGCCTGTAGTCTGTGACAAATAACGAAGAGTCGTGACCAGTTCGAGATCACTGTATGGACCCGACCGAGATCATCAAAGCCGTATCTCAGATAGCCAAAGGATTGAACGCCGTTGGTCTGAACCACCGGCGATCTCACAGAGTCAAGCTTGTAAATCTGTGGCTGGCCATACGTGGCAGCGCAGTTCTTACAGCGTGCAGTCCACCCAACTTCAAGGCGTAAATGGCCGCCGTTCTCCATTCCATCACGAAGCTGATCCAGTCGCTGCCCGGTCAACTGGCGGCTGGGGGTGTCCTCGCTGGAATCGTCTGGAAGTTCTTCGAGCGGGTTGAAGCGGTGCTCACAGATAACACGAAGCTGGAAATTGCAGTTTGGCTGTTGGGCGTGAAAGTCGGACAAAAGGTTGAGCCGTGGCCCGAGACGTTTGCGAAGGTCTTTGATCGGGTGTTCGGCACGAAGCATCTGAGTTGGAGCTTTTTTATGCGTTCGTTTTTGGCTTCATATGGAAATGCAGCGCTTATCCTCGTTCCGCTGAAGAGCGTTGGTCGAATTACAACCGAAGACATGATAGGTTTTATTTCCCTTGGTCCTCTTGCAACAGCCATTCCCGACTATCTTTCGCTCCTGAAAACCAGGCTGGCTCTCGGGAAGCTGACTGAACGTCCTTCCGCTGCAAAACACATTAAGATTCTCCTCATGGACGCCGTGCTGACGGCTCTGTGCGGCGTTGGCGGGGTGGTTGCAGTTGTCAGCTTCATCTTCCTGATGATCAGGGCTTCGGGTGCGCCTTACAGTGGGAGTCTGGTGTCGCATATCGGGGATTCGTTACGAGAGATAACTTCGGGCAGAATCGAGTTCTTTGCCGCCTACTTCTATGCTGCGTTTTTTAGTTCTGTATGGCTCTGGCTGTACGTTGGGTCCGGGTTACTCCTCAAAGCTGCCCGACGCTTCGACATCGCCTTTGGCTGGTTCAACCGGCACGCTGACATCGAGAAGAAGCCACTACAATCCATTGGCCTTGTTGCGGCTGGGATCGTGGCTGTTGTTTATTGGGTGGTGGTGGCGATCCACCGGGTAGTGAAATAGAGAAGAATGCTATCCACCTTCAGTCCGATTTTTGATGTTCTGACGGATTGTCCGGCGAGTCCCCGGCCTTGAAAGTATACGATGGAATCCAGAGAGACACGCGTGCCGGGAATATAGAAACCGCCGTTGCTGTTCAACTTTCGGCCGGGTGGCTCAGCTTTACCTCCTACTTGGCAGCACTGCCCAGGCTGATGGGCGGAAAGTAGGTCCCTTTCAGTTCCCGTTTCCACCAGTTGCCGGTTTTGCGCCTCTCCTCGAAAGTAGTGAAGCGGTAATCGTAAACGATGGCGCGCACATAGCGCGGCGGCTTATCCGGAAACGGATTTTGCTCTATCAATTCCAGGACGGGCGGCGCGCCCTCGAGCAGCCGCTCCATAAAACGAATCAGCCACGGGTTCTCGCGATAGTTGCCCAGCGCCGCGAACCACATCTGCCAGTCGAGGCGCGGCTGCATGGGCGCAACCCAGGCGGGCGCGCGATTCAGTGGACCCGGCTTGTCGCGAAACACGTAAGGCTGCCAGCCGATGTTATCGTTCGAGCCTTCGATTGAAATCTCCGGCCGCGTAGTAGTCATGCCCGCGAAGAGGCCGTATTGGTTCACGATTCCAAACTGCGAAACCGCCGCTGGAGCGGCATTGAATACCCCAGGCGTACGGTAGCCGAACATGCCGGCCAGCCCGACGATCGAGATCGGCATGATGAACGCGAACAGCGCTGCGGAAACTTTGCGATTGGCCGGGCGCAGCGACCCGACATCCGTCTTCCGGCGCGCGAAGAAAGCATCGTCAAACAGAAACAGGCAGAGCGCAATCGTGAGCCAGTTGAAAAACGTATAGTTGCCGGTAAGCAGGATCATGACCTGCAGGCCGATTGTTCCAAAAGCGGCCACCTGTTTCAACCGCCGCGGGCCGAACATCAGGAGCGGCAAACCGAGCTCGATCACAAACACCAGGAAGGTCGAGCCCTTCAGAAACCACAGCGGCGCCTGATTCATGTACCACGCGAGCGGCGTGGGCAGCGGCTGGGTCTCGAAATGCACGGTGAGGGCCGTCAGGCTGCGCCAGGTCGGATCGTGGCTCAGCAGTTTCACTGCGCCCGATTCAAACATCAGGCGGATGAGCAGCCAGCGGAACAACCACGCGCGCGTCCACGCGGGCTTCAGAAATATCGCGAGAAATCCGGCTTCGAGCAGCAGGAAATCCCACTGGTATCCCATGAACACCTGGCCGGCATTCACGATCGAAAGGTAGTAGAGGAACAGCACTGCAAACGCGGCGCGCTGGCCCGAAGTATGCGGTCTGCCAAACGCCGCGACTGCCGCGATTACAGCGCCGCCCCAAACGATAGACTCCAGCCCGAACTCGCTGTGCACCCACCAGAAAATCGTGGGGACCTGCCAGTACCCGCTGCCCCCCAACTGGCGAATGACTTCGCTGAAGAACTCAGTCACAGGCTGAATGCCCTGGGACCCGATCAGCCCGCGTACCTGACGGCCGAAGGAGACGAATGCGACGAGATAGATCAACCCGATGGCGCGGGCGAAGTATGAGGACGCGGTGTTCCATGTAGCAGGAACGGGATTGCGTCCCCAGAGCGCCCGGGTGACCCGGTACCCGAGAGTGCGGTGCGCGGCGATGAAGCGATAAAGGGCCTGCGTCAGGGGCGCGATGCCGGGGATATGGCGATAGATCCACAAAGGCCACGTGGCGCCCGCATAGTGCGCCAGCAGGTGAAACACGGCCTCTGCGCCGCCTGACCGCCGCTCGCCTTCAAACAGCTGGACGGCCTGCCGGAAATCGGCGAACGATACCGAGGCAAAACGCTTGCCCGCGGTTTGATAAGGCAGGTACTCGACCCTGTCGCCGGTTAGCTCCTTCCAGTAACCGACCCACATGCGGCAGAAACTGCATTCTCCGTCATAGACGAGCACAGGCCGATTGGAATCGAGCGCCACTCTTTCGATTAGAACAGGCCACTAGAATAGGTGTGGAATGCCATCACTGCTTCAGTTTTCGCTGGTCGCGTTCACCTCGATTTTCGCCCTGGTGGACCCGATTGCCGCGATCCCGACATTCCTTGTGATGACGTCGCAAAACAGCCGGCGACACCGCCGCCACATGGCTGTGCGCGCGTCCTGGACCTGCTTTCTGGTGCTTTCCATCTTCGCGCTGGGCGGTCCGCTGATTTTTCAGATGTTCGGAATCACGATGCCGGCGTTCAAAATAGCGGGCGGCGTGATTCTCGGTCTGATCGGTCTGGATATGCTGCGGGCGCGCCGCTCGCCGACGAAAGAAACGCCCGGTGAAGCATTTGAAGGCGCCGAAAAGGAAGACATCGGGATCACGCCGCTGGGTGTGCCGATGCTGGCCGGCCCTGGATCAATATCGTCCGTTACCGTGCTGATGACTCAGAATGCCGATTGGGCCCACCGGGGAATCGTGCTGGCGGCAATCGCCACCGCTTCTATCGCGTCGCTCCTGGTGCTGGCCGCGGCGGATCGCGTGGGGGACTGGTTTCACGAAACCGGAATCCGGATCCTATCGCGCCTGATGGGGCTGGTACTCACCGCCGTGGCTGTTCAGTTCATACTCGACGGGCTGCACGATGTCGGCGTAGTGCGCTGAGTCCTGGCGGGCATCAGGCGTCAAAAGTTTTCATCGTTCACCGATGAGCAACCGTGCCGGTGCAGGTGATTGAGGTAAGCGTATTTGGCGTTCTGCTTCTTTTCGTTCGCGTCGTGAATCAGAAGGTCGAAACGGCCGGCGTTCGAATCCCCATCCACGATCGCGTGGAACTGCTGTTCGTGGAGCGATACAACTTCCTGCAC
>JALYHT010000242.1 GCA_030776225.1 Acidobacteriota bacterium
CCTGCAGGCCGTCGAACTCGTCACAGACCGAAAAGCCAAAACTCCCGCGACAGCCCGGACCGCGCAGCTCATCGAAGCCGCCCGGGAGCATCGCATCCTGATCGGCCGCGGCGGCCTGGAGGGCAATGTCATCCGTCTTTCACCGCCGATGAACATCAACCGTTCCGATGTCGACGAATTCATTCTCCGTTTCGACGCCAGTCTCAGTCAGGTGGCCAGCCACGGATCGGAATAAGTCCACAACGCATATACTCCGCTAAAATTAAAGATCGTCGCCTGTCCATGACCGAAAAACAGGAAAGAGTGGTCGCGATCTATCCAGGATCGTTCGACCCCATAACGAGCGGCCATCTCGATGTGATCGAGCGAGGCTCGCGGCTGTGCGACCGTCTGATCGTTTCCATTCTGCGTAACGAAGCGAAATCGCCGCTTTTCAGCGTTGAAGAACGCATGGCCATGCTGCGCGAAGTCACAGGCGGTTTTCAGAACGTCGAAGTGGATTCCTTCGACGGCCTGCTGGCTAACTATGCCCTGAAAAAAGGCGCGCGCATCATCCTGCGCGGTATCCGCGCCATCTCAGATTATGAGTATGAGTTGCAAATGGCGCTGATGAACCGCCGCCTTCAGCCGCAGCTCGAAACCGTTTTCCTTTTGGCAGGGGAACAGTTCTCTTTCATCAGCTCCAGGCTTGTCAAGGAAGTCATCAGCCTTGGCGGCAACATCGCGGGGCTTGTTCCCTCCACAGTGGAACGGCATCTGCGCGACCGAATTAAAAACGAACACGGGAAAAACTGACCAGATATGACACCAACTTTGAAAGCACCCATAACCCTCGCCGATCGCATCTCGAATATCAGCGAATCGTCCACCATGAAAGTCATGGCCGATGCCGACAAGCTTCGGCGGACCGGCGTCGACGTCGTCGACTTCAGCGCGGGCGAACCCGATTTCCCCACACCGGACAACATTAAGCAGGCGGCCATTCGGGCCATCAACGAGAACTACAGCAAGTACACCGCGGCGGGCGGTTCGCCTGAAGCCAAACAGGCCGCCATTGACCGGCACAAAGCCGAGTTCGGCACCGACTACAATGCCTCTGAGTGCCTGATCACCGTGGGCGGCAAGCACATCCTGTTCAATTACACGCAGGCCCTCCTCAATCCAGGCGATGAAGTCATCATCCCCGTGCCTTACTGGGTCACCTATAAGGATCAGGTCAATTACGCGGGCGGCAAGTGCGTGTTCGTCGAGACTGACGAAAAAGAAGGCTTCCGCCTCACCGCCGCCATGATCGAGCGGAACATCACTGCGCGCACCCGTATGGTGCTGATCAACTCCCCGAGCAATCCTTCGGGCGCGATTATGGAAGAGGCGGAGTTTGAAAAGCTCTACCACATCACATCGAGGAAGGGCATTTTCCTGCTCACCGACGAGTGCTACTCGCACTTCCTCTATGACGCCAGGCCTTACTCTGTGGCCTCGATCCCCGGCTCGAAGTCTACCGTTCTCGTGGCCGGCACCGTCTCGAAAACTTACGCGATGACCGGCTGGCGCATCGGCTACGGTCTCGCGCCCGCGCCAGTGATCTCCGCCATGATGAAACTGCAGAGCCACTCGACCTCGAATCCCACGTCTATCGCCCAGAAGGCGGCTATCGAGGCGCTGAACGGTTCGCAGGATTCCGTTCCGCAGATGCTGGCTGAATACCGCCGCCGCCGCGACTTTGTGGTGCCCCGTCTGCGCCAGATACCGGGCATCGAATGCTCCATGCCGGCGGGCGCTTTCTACGCTTATCCAAACCTGCGCGGCGCGCTCAACCGCGGCGGAATCAAGACGCCCCTTGAGTTCGCCGACCGTCTGCTCAAAGAGGCCCATGTTGCCGTGGTGCCCGGCGAGGCTTTCGGCACGAACGACCATGTCCGGATGTCTTACGCAACATCGCTGAAAGAACTGGAGCGGGGGCTCGACCGCATCCGTAAGTTTGTGGAATCGTTAGGTTGATCCAGCGCCTCCAAACAACGCTTCACGAAAAGGTCTGGGGTTCTCCGGATACAGACCCGTGGTGTGCGAATCCCGAGCGCCGCAATATCGGAGAAATCTGGTTTGCGGCCTCGGATTCAGTGCCGCTCCTGGTAAAACTCCTGTTTACCTCCGACAATCTTTCCGTGCAGGTTCACCCTAAGGATGAGTATGCGGGAGTCCACCATAACTCTCGCGGCAAGACGGAAATGTGGCATATCCTGCGGGCCGCGCCGGACGCCAGAATCGCCTTAGGGTTGCGTGAGGCGCTCGAACCTGAGCAATTGCGGGAAGTTTCGCTCAACGGCCGGATCATGGAACTTCTGAACTGGATTCCGGTGCAGCCTGGAGACACCTATTTCGTTCCCGCGGGTACGATTCATGCGATCGGGGGCGGGCTCGCGCTTTGCGAAGTCCAGCAATACTCCGACATCACCTATCGCCTGTACGATTACGGGCGTGACCGCGAACTTCACCTCGACCATGGCGTAGCTGTCTCCAACCTTTCGGCGCATACTACAGGCAAAGCGGCGCTGCCAGTCGAGTGCGGTTACTTCAGGACGGATTGCGTGGAAGTCCGGGGCTCAACACGCATCGCGGGGGGCCGGAAGCTTTATATTGCGCTGTCGGGCGAAGGCTCGCTGGGGAGCGAAAGGTTCCGGGCCGGAGAGGCTTTTGAAGTGGATGCGGGCGAATTCGAAATCGTGAGCCCCCATGCCCGGTTTCTGGTCACCGAAGCACGCTGACGGTAACTGTACCCGAATCCTGTTCGTTGTCGCCGCCTTTCGCGACCACGGTGTAGGTGGTGTTCTTCCTCGGGTAGTCTGTGAGGCAGTTTGTGCGGCGGTCCAGCTTGCCCGGCTTTGCGCTCACCGAATTCGCATGTTCCACTTTGAAGCACACTTGAACGGCCCGCCCTTTTCTAACGCTCCTGGGACGCGCTTCCAGATCCGACACGCGCGGTTGTGGCGCTCCGACTTTGACTTCGAGAGACTTCTTCGCCGGAGTGCCGTCGGGACCGTAAGCGGTTAAGGTGTAGGTCGTGGTTTTGACCGGCGCGATATCCATACACCGTTCGGAAGCGGGCAGCAGTTTTTCGACGGCGGGCGCAATATCGAGCCTCGTGGCATTCTCCACGCCGTAACAGAGCCGCCCGCCCATGCCCGCCGGAAGAAAGCCGGGGTCGGCTTTGAACTGAGTGATTTTGGCCCGGGTAGGTGGAGTTTTACCGCAACTAACCAGCCCGAGCGCAACTATTGCAACTGCCGAAATGCGCCACATACCGCCCCGATGGAATGCATGTGAACGGCCACTATACGAATTCGTAACCCTTGTGCGACACGCCCGAAGCGATGATTTCAGTAGTGCAGCCGTTCATTGCAAAGATGTTACGCACCAGTTCGCAAACCGAATCGGCGCCTTTCTCGAAAAAGACCAGCACGGAAGGGCCCGCGCCGCTGAGCGTGCATCCCAGCAGGCCAGGCTTGCGGAGCCGCAGGATTTCCGCCAGACCGGGCACAAGCTGTCCGCGGAAGGGCTGGTGCAGCCGATCGTCGAGAGCCATTGGGAATACCGAGGAATCGCCGGTTGCGAGCGCTGCCACCAGTAACGCCGTGCGCTGCACATTGAAGACGACATCGCTTTGCGAGTAGCAATCGGGCAGCACCGCGCGGGACTCTTTGGTGGGAACCGCAAAATCGGGAACCACCACCGCGACATCGAACTGCTCCGGCATGGGCAGGCGAATGGCGCGGGTAACGCCGCAGGCTCCAACGCCGCTCGCGACGATCGAACCCAGAACACACGCCGCCACGTTATCGGGGTGGCCTTCGAGGCGCGCGGCCTCATCGAGAATTCGGGCCGGCTTCCAGCGCAGGTCCAGAAGACGTTCGGCGATAATGACTCCCGCGGTAAGGGCCGCGGCGCTCGACCCCAGGCCCTTGCCCAGTGGAATGCCATTGTTGATGGTGAGGCTGATTGGAGGCAGAGAGAGATGAGAGCGCGTCGCCACGGCCAGCGCCGTTTTCCAGATCAGGTTCTCTTCAGTGACCGGGATCAGGTGCGCATCCCGCCCCGTGACGCGAATAGAAAGGCGGCTGCCCGGCGAGAATTTGCACTCAAGGTAGACCTGCAGCGCAATGGCGAGGGAGTCGAAGCCGGGTCCGAGATTAGCGCTCGACGCGGGAACTCGCAAGGTGCCGGAGGGGATCAATTACACATTATGCCTTTAACCAGGAAAGGTTTTCAATCGCTCGTCGCCTGATTTGTCTTACGATGGCAGGAAGATTCATGAATTCCGCGCGCTATCTCTGTTCGCACTTGGTGAATCTTCGGATCGGCGCGCGGGAATTCACGGTAAACCTGGAAGAAATCGCCGAAAGTGGCGCAGTGCTGGAATCCGAAGAAGCGGTCACGGCGGATACAAAGGCAGAGATCCGGTGCGCAGGGGCATTCTTCGCGGGAAGCATTGTCGAAGCCGAAGAGCACGACTTCGGCTGGCGGCTGACAATGAACTTCTCGCCGCTCACGCCGTGGAGACTGGAAGAATTCGAGCCCGCGCACCTGATCCCGCTGAAGAACGGGACTAGCGAATCTCCATGACTTCTTTTTCTTTGGTTTTTACTGCCGAGTCGAGCTTCGCCATGCAGTTGTCGGTCAGCTTCTGCATTTCGTCATGCGCGCGCCTGTCGTCGTCTTCGCTGATGGTTTTGTCTTTCAGCAGACGTTTGAAGTGTTCGTTGGAATCGCGGCGGATATTGCGAATGGCCACGCGATGGTCCTCAGCCACGCCGTGCAGCTTTTTGACCAGCTCTTTGCGGCGCTCTTCGTTGAGCGGCGGGATGG
>JALYHT010000243.1 GCA_030776225.1 Acidobacteriota bacterium
GAACGCCGGTCGGGCCTCAGTTGTATCGTCTCGGACCCGGCGATGAGATAAAGGTGCAGCAGCCCAACGCGGAAGAGATCGATGGCGCCACCGCGCGCGTTGACGATCAGGGCAACGTCAACCTTCCTCTGGCGGGTCGAACAGCGGTAGGCGGTCTCACCTTGCAGGAAACCGAGGCGCAGGTGAAGAAGTCTCTGTCGCGTCTGCTCGTCAGGCCCGAGCCTGTCATCTCGATTACTGAGTACCGGAGTCAGCCGGTCTCCGTTCTTGGCGAAGTGAATACCGCCGGTGTCATCCAGTTGCAGGGCCGCAAAACCCTGGTCGAGATGCTGTCGATGGCGGGAGGTCCGAAATCGGACGCGGGAACCGACGTCCAGATCAGCCGCCGCCTGGCTTATGGCAAGCTGCCGTTACCGAGCGCCACTACCGACGCTACCGGGGAATACAGTGTCGCGAAAGTGAACCTCTCGGCTCTCCTCAACGGCGCCAACTCTTCCGAGAACATCGTTATATTTCCCCAGGACATCATTTCCGTGCCCCGCGCCGAACTCGTTTATGTCGTCGGCGATGTAAGAAAGCCGGGTGGCTTCCCTCTCAACAGCAGCGGCGGAGTTTCCGTCCTGCAGGCAGTGTCGCTGGCTGAAGGCCTGGGACCCCAGGCCTCTCCTAAGAAAGCGAAGATCTTCCGGCAGGTGGATGCATCGGGTAAAGATACCGGAGCCAAAAAGGAAATCGATGTCGATGTGGCGGCCATTCTCGCGGGCAAATCGAGCGACTTCATTCTCTCACCGAAAGACGTGTTGTTCATACCCGACAGCGCCAGTAAAAAGATCGGAATTCGCGCGGCGGAAGCGGCCCTGCAGGCCGCAACCGGCGTAGCGATCTGGAAACTGTAACCCCAATGCAGATCATAAAATCCTCCAACTTCTCCTCCGTTCCGGCCGTACCCGAGTCCCGGCCGGCATTCTCGGCGCCTCCTTCCTTTGAAGGCGCGCGTCTTAACTTTCGCGAGGTGCTGGCCGCGCATAAGCTGCTTTTAACGGCCTGCGTTCTGTTTTGTCTGGCGCTGGCGGCGCTCTTCACCTTCGCGTCGCCGCCCGTTTATCAGGCAAAGGGCGTGATCGAATTGCAGTCTCCTCCGGCCGGCAGCGTTTATCAGACCCGCGACGGTGAAGGCGCCGGCGCCATCAATGCGCAGACCTTCGACTCCTGGATTGAGACGCAGATTGGCATTCTCGAGAGCGATACCCTGGTGCGCCGCGTGGTGGCCCGCCTCCATCTCGAAGACAGGCTCAACGCCGAGCCCCAGTCGGTGTTCGTGGGGCTGTTCCATCTCCGCAGCCATCCGATCAATCGCGAGGAAGCGTTTGAAACAGCCACAAAGAATCTGAAAGTCAGGCAGTCGCGGTTGAACAATCTGGTGGAAGTTCTCTACAATTCTCACGATCCGCGGCTCTCGGCGGAGTTCGTCAACGCTCTTGCCGACGAATACGAGCAGCAGAACCGCGAATCTCGCTGGCAGATGGCCCAGAGCGCGGGCAACTGGCTGACCGGCCACCTGGCCGACCTGCGTACGAAACTCGAAGATTCCGAGACGGCGCTGCAGAATTACAGCCGTTCCAATGGCATCATGTTTGTGGCCGCGGACAATAAAGACAGCGTCGCAAAAGATCGTCTTCGCCAGTTGCAGGAAGCCCTTTCCCATGCCCAGTCCGAGCGCATGGCGAAACAGGCGCAGATGGAAATGGCCGCCAGCGCCACCCCTGACTCCGTGCCGCAGGTTCTCGATAATGCCGCTCTCAAAGAGTATGAGGTAAAGCTTTCCGATCTCGAGCGGCAGATGGCCGAATACAGGCAGATCTACACCGAAAATAATCCCCGGATCGTCGCGCTGCAATCGCAGATCGCCTCCCTCCAGGCCTCCTTCAACAGGACCCGACAGAGCGTTCTGACCCGCCTTCGCAACGAATATCAGGCTTCGCTGCGCGACGAAAAAATGCTCTCGGGCGCTTATACCGATCAGACTCACCTCGTGTCCGGGCAGGATGAAAAAATGATCCGCTACGACACGCTGAAGCACGAGGTCGACACCAACCGCACCATCTACGAGTCCCTTCTTCAGAAGGTAAAAGAATCCAGCGTGAACGTGGCCCTCCAGGCCACTTCCATCCGCGTGGTCGACGCCGCCCGGCCTCCCCTGAAGCCTTATAAGCCCAATACCGCGATTAACCTCGGAGGGGGCCTTCTGGCCGGCCTCATTCTCGGCCTCACCTCCGTCTCGCTGCGCCACCGTTCCGACCGCATGGTGCGCAAACCGGGCGTCGTCCAGAATTATCTGGCTGCGCCGGAGCTGGGCGTGATCCCCTCGTTCGGGCCGCGCGCCATCAACTCGCCCCACATGGATGAACGCGCATGGCTCGATCCGAACTCCTCGATCAGCGAATCATTCCGCGCCGTGATGACCTCGATCCTGTTTGCCACAGGGGGCCGGGCCGGTATTCACCTCGTCGTGATCACAAGCCCGGAAGCTGGTGAAGGTAAGACCGTCGTCGCCAGCAATCTGGGAGCGGCTTTCGCGGCCACCGGACGCCGCGTGCTGATGGTCGATGCCGACCTGCGCCGTCCCCGTCTCAACAAGGTATTCGATATGCCGAACACCCCCGGGCTGTTGGAATTCGCGGCAGAGGTTCACAAAAAGGGCGCCACTGCCGACATCAATAAGTTCACGAAACAGAGCGATGTCGCCGGGCTGTTCGTTATGCCCGCCGGCGACTGTACAGCTGGCAGCGCCAATATATTTCACGGCGTTCGTTTCAGCGAAGTCTTCAATGCGCTCCGGAGCGAATTCGACACCATCGTGGTCGATGCGCCCCCTCTGCTCTGCGTCCCGGAAGTGCGCGTGATGGCGCGCATGGCCGATGGCGTTGTACTCGTCGTCCGAGCGGGAAGCACTCAGGTTGACGAGGCCGTGAACGCCGGGAAGTTCATCAGCCAGGATGGCGGCAACCTGATCGGCGTCGTCCTCAATGACGCGCCGCTCAGTTCCACTCCCTATTACAATCGCTACGTTGCAGCCTCCTGATCCGCGAAACCCGGCTGTCCTTGCCATGGTGAACACACTCGAACGCACTGAAGACACGATCATTCGGGGGCTGGTCGTATTGGCCATCCTGCTCGAAATCGTTGTCTTCATCGAGCCCGCCCCCGTGGACATTTTGCTGTTGCTCTGCCTCGGAGCCGCGCTGATCCTCGGAAAGTTGTCTTTCCCGAGCCTCGGCGTGCTCCCGGTAGTGGCCCTCGTCGTGTTCGCGATGGCGAATCTGGTCTCAATGTACGATCCGCTCGATCCCGAGCGCGCGGTGTGGTATCTCCTTGTCACCTTCTATCTGGTCGGCTCATGGTTCTTCTTCGTCGGGATTGCAGGCCGCTACGGCAAGCCGATGGTTGCCACCATGATCGACACCTACTGTATTGCGGGTCTGATCTCTGCAATTCTCGGCATCGGGGCGTATTTCGGCCTGCTGCCTTTTCAGGATCAGCTCCTGCTTGCCGGACGAGCGCGCGGGCTCTTCAAAGACTGCAACGTTTACGGACCCTTTTTCGTGCCGATCGTCCTTTTCGCTCTGACGCGCATTATGGACCCGCGCACCCTGATACGCGAAAAGATTGCGCCTTTAACGGTTCTCATACCCTCCGCGCTGGCAATTCTTCTCTGCTTCTCGCGCGCCTGCTGGATCAACTTTGTTCTTGCCCTTCTGGTGTTCCTCATCGGCCAGATCGCCTTCCCCGGTCTGCGTTCTCAGTTGTCGTTGCGTGAAGTCCGGCGCCGCATCGCGTTAGGAGCGGGGATCCTTGCCGTGGGCGCCATCGCGCCGATTCTCCTGAACGAA
>JALYHT010000244.1 GCA_030776225.1 Acidobacteriota bacterium
CCAGAGGTCCGTCTTCGCGGATGCGCGCGGAGCCGAAGAACACGATGGTGTCCCGAATCCGCTGCTTTCGGAAATGAGAAAGCGGTTCCAGATACTCCGACAAAATACGTAATGGACGGGAGTCCGGCCCCTGCAGGAACTCGTTGTTCTTATAAGCCAGGGGTGGACGCGATGCGGGTTGTTCAATCATGAATTGGGGTTTGTCCCGGAAGCGGGCGTTTCTGAAAGCCTCTTTTTCAGTTCGCGGATGGTGCGCAGGATTTCAGGCAGCTTCTGAAAGGCAGTGATGGCGCGCAGCCATTCGGAGGCGTCGAAAGCGGGTGAACCGGACATGCGCGCATTGGCTGCCACATCGCCGCCGATTCCGCTCTGCGCATAGACGGTGGCGCCTTCGTGGATCGTGAGATGCCCGGAGATACCCACCTGGCCGGCCAGAAGCACATTTTTCTCAAGCACTGAACTTCCTGCCAGTCCCGTCTGCGAACAGATAATGTTGTCCTCGCCGACGACGCAGTTGTGGCCGATCTGCACCAGACTGTCGATCTTGGCGCCGCGGCGCACGCGCGTCTCGCCGAAAGTGGCGCGGTCCACCGAGGTCAGACTTTGGATCTCGACGTCGTCCTCGATAACGGTGACGCCGGACTGAACGATTTTGTGGTGCTTCCCGTCGGCGCGTTTGGCAAAACCGAAACCATCGCCACCCACCACGACGCCATTTTGGAGAAGAACCCGGTCGCCGATCCGGCAGTACTCGCGCACCACCGAATGCGAATGCGCAGTGAAACGATCCCCGATGACCGCCCCCTCATAGACCACGACATGTGGATGCAGAACCGCGTCCCGCCCGATGACGACATTCTCACCGATCACCACAAAGGCTCCGATGGAAGCGCCGTCGCCGATGCGCGCCGAGTCCGGGACCACCGCGAGGGGATGCACGCCGGGTTTCGGGCGCGGCGGCCGGTAGAACAATTCCAGCGCGCGCGCAAAATCGAGATAGGGGTTTTTCGACAGAAGCGTAGGCACGCCGCTCACGGACTGAGCCGCGATCACAGCGGAGGCCTGCGTGGTCTTTAATTTCGGCGCGTATTTGGGACTCGCGAGAAAAGTGATGTGACCGGGCCCGGCATCGTCGATGCCGCGAATGCCTGTGATTTCAACTGCCCCGTCGTTTTCATCGGTCCAGCCTGGCGCGCATTCGAGCGCGGCCGCGAGTTCGCTCAGCTTCATGGCCAATCCACAGGGTAGCGCTGTGCCGCCACCGCTGAACTATCTGGTGAAAAGAAAATGGATGGTCTGGGTTCCCGGGACAGGCTTTCCGTTCTGGCGCGCCGGTTCGAATTTCCACTCGCGCGCGGCTTGTAAAGCGCGGGTTGCCAGGTACTCTTCGAGCCCGTTGTGGATCTTCGTTATCGGCGAGGCTGTAACGACGCGGCCCTTTGCATCGATCTGCACTTTCACATCGATCGGAATGGGGCCTTTGATCCGGGGCCGAATACCAGCCGCGACGATGGGGGGCGCGCGGTAGATGGGCTTCGGTTGTCTATTCCGAATTTCCGCCGGCGCGGGGGCCGCCCTCAGTGGTGAAACCGGCACCGGCGGCGGCGCGCCCGAAGGCACAGGCGCCGCTCCGGTCGCCCTGACCAGACGGAAGGATTCTGCTGAGACATTACCCGCTTTGTCGGTCACTTCCAGCCGGAAAGTGACATCGTTTCCGATGGGGCGGTATTCATAACTGCCGGCTCCGAGATCATGCGGAGAGAGTTCGATCCGGTTCTGGTCGTCGCCTTCGCGCACGAAAAGGTGTACGCCGCGCGCATCTCGCAGCGCCGTCGCATTCGGGTTCCACAGAACGCGCCACGTCTGGGCCATGGGGTCCACGTAGAGCCCGAGCGGCCGCACAGTATCGGTAACGGCGGGCTGCTGCGAGGCAGAGCCGCTGGCCGTGCCGCTCCGTCCCGGCTGCAGCAGAAACCAGATGATCCCGCCAACAAGTAACATGGCGGCGGCCAGCAGCATCCATTTTTTCAACCCTCCGGCGGAGCGCTCGGCCGATTCCTCAGGCCGTTTCCATCCTTCGGCGACAGCTGGATCGGGTTCCACCGGTGAAGGCGCGAAATCGGGGACCAGCCGCCGTGGCTTGTCCATTGGAATTGAAGCGGGTGGAATTGAAACGACTGGAATTAAAAAGGGAGGCGAGCTGCCCGCGTTGCCGACGACAGTGCGCGCCGTATCCGGAGTGACTACATTCCCCCGGAAGGGGAATCTGTCACCTACAGGCTGTGCCCCACCCGCGACGTCGAAGCGATAGAACTGCCCGAACAGATTGTTTGCATTGCCCGGTTTTACCAGAAGGACGAGGTCGGAGGGATCGTTGAAATACCGGCGGATCAGATCGAAATCCGATTCCTCAAGCTGCAGGCCGGGCCGGGTGTGGCTGCGGTAAAGGCCGACTACAGCCATCTCGCGGGTATTAAAGATACTGGTTGCAGCCTGCTCAAGAGCACTCGTGTCCGAGGGATCGAGAATGAAATGCGGCCCGAAGCTATGGTTGCAGGAAATGCGCTGATATCGTTCAATCCAAACCAGATGCCGGTCGGTGCTGACGACGCGCCCCAGCAGGAGTCCGCCCACCTCCACTTCGCTGCGTGGTGACATGCCGATGCCTTCGATCACATCCCGCGCAATCCCATCGACTGCGTCCAGATGCATACGGATCGCCACCGGAGATTCAGCCGGGCCCCAGTCGAGGTATTCAGATTCGTTGGAACGCACCGGCGGAAAAGCCGGGCGTTCACCTGTCTCACCCGAAGTGTCAGTCGGCATCGTAAATATAACCTCGGAACTGCCGCACGTCTCAGCAGACGCGATATCTCTCAACCAGGTTGTGTCGGCAACCCAATTGTGAACGACAATTAATTGCACCCGAGGGTCCAAATCCACGTTTTCGGGATCAGGAAAGCCCGCCGTTCGGAGGCGTTGACCTCAGCACTCTCCATCCAAGCGTGATGCAACTGGCGGCGAATTCCGACGGCCGCGAAGCGCCGACGTGCATGGCGAGTAGTTTTTTGAACAGTTCCGGGTGCGATACAAGGGCGTGCAATGCCCGTTTCCGCAGCAAAGGCGAGCGATCCATTGCCAACATCAGATCGGCCATAAACCGGGGGCGGCGCGCCAGCCGCCGGTGCGCGATTTCGTATTCGGCGAGGTTTTTGCGCTCCATGGCATTGGCCAGCGCGATGGCCTGATGAAATCCCAGACAAAGCCCCTCGCCCGATATGGCATCCACCGAGCCCGACGCATCGCCGATGAGTGCGATATTCCCACGGGTGACTCGCCGCAGGCGGCGCGAAACAGTTGCCGCGCCTCGCTCCCGCGAGTTTTCCGGAGCATCCCCCAGTCTCATGCACAATGCCGGAAATTGCCGAAGGGCTTCGCTGAGGCGCAACTTCGGGTCTCGTGAAATGAGTGCCACGCAGACCTCCCGGGCTCCGATGGGCGTGATGTAGATCTGGCAACTCTTGCCCCAATGTATTTCGACATGATCGTTCCAGGGCGCGACGCGAAAATGGCGGCGAAAACCGTACCTCTGGGTATCCCGGCTGGAGGCATCGAGATGGGCCCAGCCACGCACCTGGGACCGGGAGCCATCGGCGCCCACGATCCATCGGGCATCGATGCCTTTCAGCCCCGGGACGGAGCATCCCCAGCGCATCTCCACCCCACACCGTTGCGCCTGTTCCACAAGGGCCTGATGCAAAGCTGTGCGTCGAAAACCGCGGCCGCCACCGCTGGCAAACTCCGCCGAAACCGAGACGCCGTCGCCGTGGAAACAGATGCCGCGAAACTGGAAGGAATCTTCCATCGGCAACTGGAGGCCGAGCCTTGCCGCGACCGCGAGACCGTCGGGCATGACTCCTTCGCCGCACGCTTTGTCGATGGGGGGCAGCATGGCATCGGCGACTGTGACGCGAAAGCCCCTGCGCCGCGCGGCTATGGCGGTTGTCAACCCGACCGGGCCCCCGCCGACGATGAAAACGTCTGTTTTCGGGAACGTCTGCATCTCATCTCCTATAATCCGCCAAGCGGGGGCGAGGCGTTGCTAACCTGTGGATTCACGCCATTGCAGAGGAGACGTCCCGCTGATCAAGACAGTCATTTTCGACCTTGGACGCGTCATCGTACCGTTCGATTTTCACCGGGGCTACGCTCGGCTATCGCCGTTGTGCGGTATGCCGGCAGCGGAAATACCTGGTCATCTCAGCACCACGGATCTGGTTCGCCGCTACGAATCCGGCGGCATCGAATCGCGAGACTTCGTGCGCGAGTTGGCGAGCCATTTGAATTTCGAGATCACATACGAAGATTTCTGTGAAATCTGGAACTGCATTTTTCTGCCCGCCACGCTGATTCCCGAGAGCATGCTCGAAGGCCTCGCAAGAAATTACCGGCTGGTGCTGCTTTCGAATACTAACCCCATCCACTTTGAGATGCTGCGCCAGGGTTACCCGCTGCTGCGCCATTTCCACGCGTTTGTACTTTCGCATGAGGTGGGGGCCATGAAGCCGCTGCCCGCGATTTACCGGCGGGCCATCGAAGAGGCGGGGTGCGCGCCCGGGGAATGCTTCTTCACAGACGATATGCCGGAGTTCGTTGAAGGCGCCCGCGCGATGGGAATCGATGCCGTGCAGTTTGAATCCGCCGAACAGATCGAAAGGGAGCTACGAAGCCGGGGCGTTCACTGGGAAAGCGCGAACGGCCCATGGGTTGCTTCCTGAACGCCGATGGACTGGAAACCGGGTGGAACCAGCGGCGATATTGAAGACCGACGCGACGACAGCGGCGGGGCCAGTTTTGGCGGAGGCGGTTTCGGAGGCGGCTTCGGCGGAATGCACATAGGCATCGGCGGCGCGATTATTGTAGGGCTGCTCAGCCTCGTGTTCCACCAGAATCTGTTTCAGATGTTGCCCGGGAACGGGGGCGAAAGCGCGCCCTCCGCGGCTCCGGTTGTTCGCAACCAGCCAGACACCGCGCAGGATACGCGTGAAAAGCCCGAACTGCAGTTCGTTTCGTTTGTTATCGACGATGTGCAGAGGAACTGGGATATGGCATTGCCGGGGCAGGAAAACATTCCGTATCACCACGCAAAACTTGTGCTGTATAGCAATTCGTACCCTTCGGCCTGCGGAGACGCGAGTATGGCGACGGGCCCTTTCTATTGTCCGGGCGATGAAAAAGTCTATCTCGACCTCGGATTCTTCAATGAACTCAAGCGGCGTTTCGGCGCGCCAGGGGAATTTGCGCAGGCTTACGTGATCGCACATGAAATCGGCCACCACGTCCAGAAACTGATGGGGATCGAGTCGAAAGTTCGCCGCCTGCAACAGCAGGAACCGGGTCAGGTCAATGCGTTGTCTGTCCGCCTTGAGCTGCAGGCCGATTGTTTTGCCGGAATCTGGGCCAACTCGACCGAACAAAGAAACATCATCAACCAGAGCGATGTGCAATCGGCCATGCAGGCGGCAGCGGCGGTAGGCGATGACAGACTGCAGCGGATGGGGCAGGGCTACGTCAATCCCGAATCCTTTACGCACGGCACTTCGGCTCAGCGGGACCGGTGGTTCAAGCGGGGTTTCGACAGCGGCCAGATATCTTCGTGCGATACGTTTCGATAGCGGCCTGACATTCCAGTATCGCTATATAGTTCTCTCTGCTACTTTACGTGTATGGTCAAGTTAACGCTGAGCGTTGACGAACGCGTAGTCGCGCGGGCAAAGCTCTATGCGAAGCGTCATGGCCTCTCGGTTTCCAAAATGAGCGCACGGGGTATGTGAAAGCTCGACGCCGGTGCTGCGCTCAGTGCGGGGAATTCTGCGAAGCGGCGATATCGCCGATTATCGGAAATACCTGTCGGGGAAAGTATCGGGCGGTAGTTAAAAAGAAGCTGGTAGTTTTACTTCTTTTCCTTCGCGTCTTCGGAGTACTGCGCCTGCGGTGGATTCAGCTTGATCTCAATCGTCTGTTCCGGCGTTGTGAGTTGATAAACTCCCCCGAAAGTCTGGTAGTGCCGGGCGATTACCTGGACTGTGATCTCGCCCATGGGAATGCCGGGAATCGTCACCGAGCCCATCTGGCTGGTCTTCGTCTCCCAATTGGTGATGATCTTTTTCATCTTTACCGGATTCAGCCCGTGGCGGAATTTTACGACGACGCTGGCCCTGTCGATCGGCTTTCCCGTGTCGGACGCATTCACCTGTACTGTGAGCCGCGTTCCCGCGCCGGCGGAGAGCGTCAAAGCAAAGAGAAGCAGAGCGGCGGCGGACAGGACCTTACGCATGGTTTTCATTATGCGATATCGGGAATCAGGAATCGCGCGGACAGGCCAGAGGCAACGGCCACGGCTTCCGCCGCGAGGTAGCCGCTGCGCACGGCTCCTTCCATGGTCGCGGGCCAGCCGGAACGAGTCCAGTCTCCGGCCAGGAAGAAGTTCGGGTATGCGGTCTTCGCGACCGGGCGCAGGGCTTCGAGCCCGGGGATTGCGGAGAACGTGGCCCGCACTTCTTTGATCACCTGGGCTTTCTCAAGCCGGGCTTCTTTGACCGCGGGGAAAAACTCCCCGAGTTCGCGGACGGCAAGATCGATGATCTGCTGCCGCGGCATTTCGAGCAGGCTGCGCGAAGCGCTCACCACGGTTTGTATATAACGGCCTTCGCTCTTGTTGAACATCCACTGGATTGTCCGGTCGAGCAAAGTGGCATGGGGCAGAGAAGTCACTGGCCTGTCGAACCATAGATGAATTCCCGTAATGGGGGAATGCGTGAAGGCGTCCCAGGGCACGGAGAGTTCAGGCAGCAGGGGCCGCAGTTTTTCAAATGGCAATGCGGAAATGTAGTAATCGGCCTGATGCGTGCCGTCGGCAGTAACAATCGCGCTTACCGCGTTCGCGGCGATTTCTATCGCCGTCACAGCTGCACGATGCCGAATCCGCACGGCTCCGGCTCGCGCCAGGGAGGATTCATTGTAGAGCTCGCGCAGTGGAACGTCGGGGATTCCCATTTCATAGGAATCGCCGCGGGCGATCATACCCAGCCAGAACACCTGAAAACCATGAGCGGCGGCCATGCGGTCGGGCTCCTCGTTTACGGCGCTTACCAGGACCTGCCTCCAGTAGCGCTCAATTGCGGGCCCGGTTTGACGCTTTTCCTGCAGCCATTCGAGCATGGTGATGCGGTCGAGATCGCTACGCGAGCGCAGTTCCCGCGGGATGGCGTTCATGGCGCGGGCGATGGAAATTTTATCCGCCGCGGTGAGAAACTTCAGTTTGAGAAACGATCCGAAGAAGTGCGCCGGGGCGGGCAGAAGGCCGCGTTTCAGTATGGATGTCCTGCCGCCAGGCTCAATGAAATGGAACTCGCGATGGAAGCGGATCTTCTCTTCAACGCCCAGCCTGCGGTAAAGATCCAGCAGATTCACGCAGCACCGCAGCAGCACGTGCTGGCAATTGTCGATCACCTCGGCGTCGTTTGCGCTGGCGGGCCACGATGTCGCTCGTCCGCCTGGAAAATTACGGGCTTCGTGGATATCGACTTCAAAGCCGGCGCTGCCCAGCGCGACGGCCGAGGCCAGGCCCGCGAGTCCGCCTCCGATTACAGCGACGCGCGGCATTGATAACGAAGAGGCTCCCGAAGCAAGCCTTATTATCTACTGGACCTGTTCACTGGACTGGATTTACCGGAACGTGTTACTGCAGCGCGGCCCGCAGATCGCCGGTTTGGCGCAAAACATTCAGCCGGGCACGTCCGGCGTTGAACTGCGCATCGTAGAAAGCGATCCATTTCTCGTCTTCGGCAAACCGCGCCTCTTCCGCCTGCCGCAGCGAGGCGCGGCCTTCGTTCATCTGGGCGAGAATCACCGATAGCTGCGAACGCGCCAGATCCAGATCCGCCTGCGCCAACTCGCGCGCGATGTCCGTCTTCTGAATCTCCTGGTAGCTCTGGTGAAGGTCCAGCATGATTTTATTTCGCGCCACATCTATTTCCGCCCGGATGTGCCGCTCGTCCGTTTCCGCCTGTTCGATCTGCGCTTTCACCCCGGAACCCACAAAGATCGGGACCTCGATCGAAGCTCCGATCTCTCCGTTATTGCGCGAGAAGCTGGCGAAGTATTGCTGGTAATGGTTGTATTTGGAAAGCATTGCATATTGCGCGACAAGATCCATCCTGGGCAGCCGCTGCGCCCGGCCGCCCTTGATTTCGAGCCCCTTTGCGGCCAGATTCGATTCCAGCCGCCTGATCTCTTTGCTCTTACCGAGAGCGGCCGCGATGGCCGCATCTTCGGTGGCGGGAATTGCGGGCGCGCGGGGCTCTTCCCGGGCCGGATTTTCCTGCGCCGGATTTACTACGTCGCCCTCCCCGAATCCGAGGGTCACGGCCAGACTGCGCGACCCATATTCACGATCCGTCTGAAGATTCAAAAGCCGCTGCCGCGCCCGCAGCAGATTCACGTTTGCCTCCTGCGCGGCTACGGACAGCTCACGCCCCCGATCCACGCGCGCCTGCGCCGTCTCAAGGACCTTTTGCAGGCTTTCCACCTGCTTTTGGGCGGACTCCGCCACTCGCCCCGCGCGATCGGCATCGATATAGAGCGACGCCACGCGCCAAACTATTTCGTCGCTCTTCTCGCCGGCTGCGAAGCCGGCTCCCCGCGCCGATTCCCTGGCCTGTTGAATCGCGTAACTTTGCGGCTTGTTGAACAGCGATTCGTTTGCCTTTACCTGGAATATGGCGGGGGCGGACCCGTCGATACTCAGAGGGAACCCGTTGCTGTATGCGAGTCCGCTGCCCATGCCCACGCGCGGCGTGAAAGGACTTTTGGCTACGCGCACCCCAAGCGTCGCCCGCGTTTCATCCAGACGGGCCATCACAACTTCGGGATTCTGACTGAGCGCCCGGTCTATCGCCTGTTTCAGGGTCAGCGTGTGGGTTTCCGCCCGGGCCGACAAGGCGGCCGCGAGCAGCAATACGATTCTGCGCATGAACTATTCGTAGCGCAGTGCTTCCGTTGGGTTCAACCTTGAAGCGCGGCGGGCAGGCAGGATGCCAAATACCAGCCCCACCAGGCTCGACACGGTGAAGGCGATTCCAATCGACCACATCGAAATCGGGATTTTTAGGTTGCTTACAAAGTACTGGACGCTTAGCGGTACCGCGACACCGGCCAGGATGCCGAACGAGCCCCCCACCAGACTGATCAGAATCGCTTCGGTCAGAAACTGGAGCATGATCTCGCGGCGCGATGCGCCCACGGCCATGCGGATGCCGATCTCGCGGGTCCGCTCGGTGACCGTCACCAGCATGATGTTCATGATCCCGATGCCCGAGATCACGAGCGCAATCGCTGAAACCAGAATCAATACCAGCGTGAGTATCTCGGCGATGCTTTTCGCGGCGTTCAGTATCCCGGTGAGATTCTCAACTTTGTAGGAAGTGCCCGAACGGTGGCGGCTCGCCAGAATGTCCCGCACTTCCCCAGTGACGGCATCGACCTGCTGCGGCAATCGCACTTGTACGTAGAGCGGATCGATTCTTTCCACCGGGGTAAAGTACCGCTGGACCGTGATCGGGATCACCAGCGTTTCGGCATTGAGTTCGGACTGCCCAAAACTCTCTACTTTTTCCTTGAAAGTACCGATGACCGTGAACTGCAGGCCGTGCAGTTTGATGTTCTGCCCCGGCGCGGCGGCGACGCTTCCATAGAGCCGGATCGCCAGTTTCTCCGTCAGCAGCGTGACCTTCTGGCGAAGATCGATATCGCTGGCGTCGAGAAAGCGTCCGGAGAGAACCACCAGGTTGCGGACGGGCTTATAAAATTCATCGGAGCCGATTACGAGGATGCGCTCTTCTTTGCCGTTGATGAAAGTCGAATCGTAATTGCTTTCGATTCCGGTGGCGGCGACGATGCGGCCAGGGAGTTGCTGCCGGATCGCTTGTACGTCCGCAATCTTGATCAAATCGGCATTCACTTCGGCCGAAGAGGATTGCGTTCCGACTTCGTAAGACGCGAAGATCATGTTCGATCCCACGCCTTCGATCTGCTCCAGGATGTAATTCTGGCTGGTGAGAGAAATGGTGACGACCAGAATGACCGAAGCGGTCCCGATCACCATGCCGAGGCCGGTGAGGAAGGAGCGCACCGGGTTCTGGCGCAGCGCCTGGAGGCTGAAGCTCATGGCTTCGCCGACGTGCATCCGGCTAACTGCCTTCCGCTTTCCGGAGAAGCTGCCGCGCTTCCCAGCGCGGAGGGTCTTCAGGCGTGAGATTGTTCGCCGCCAGATACTTTATAAGCAGTTCGCGGGCCTGGGTTACATTCCGGTGGCCCTGAATGAGACTACTGGCACGCGCAAAAACGACGCGCGGTGAATCGGGAGCCACGCTCGTGGCCTGGCGGAAGATTTTCGCGGCGTCTTCGTGGCGGCCGCGGCGCTCCAGAAACTGAGCCAGCGCCAGAACCACCGACAGCCTTCGCGGGGCCAGTTCCACCGCGTGCCGCAAATTCCTTTCCGCTGTCGCGAAATCCTGTTTCGTTTCCGCAATTTTGGCTGTGGCGATGTAATAGCCAAGGGGATCGTGCTTTTCGTAATCCGGCAGCATCGCCTCCGCTTTATTGAGACCTCCGCCGAGGATCTTCGGGGCTTCCAGGTAGAAGTCGAAAAGATCGCCCAGGGCCTCCGTATTGCCGGGGTCTGTCCGGACTGCGCGTTCAAAGGCTTCGCGCGCTTTTGTGGCGTACCCGATGGCCATCAGAGGGAAGGCGCGTTCCGCCCGTCGGCCCCACGCGCGCCCGAGCCAGGTCTGGGTCATTGAATCAGCTGGTGCGAGAATAGACGCTTTTTCAAGGACTTCAGTGGATTTCTTAAAGTCCCCGAGCATGAAATAACACTGACCCAGCAGTTCCAGATTCGCCGCGTCCTGGGGCGCCTGCCGGAGGATGTTTACAGCTGCCGTGTAATCGCCATGGCGGTATAGATTACCCGCCGACTGGCTCTTATCGGCCGCTGGCAGAGTCGCCGCAATAAGCAAAGAAGCCGTCAAACATGCAATCGAAATTCGCATGTTTTATGTTCGATTCGCCGGGGGCCGCGCAAACATGCGAAACACTTCCGCCACCGCGATCCAAAGATTAACAACGCCCACTCCGCTGATGCAACCCCGCATATATCCGTTATCCCAGAACTCATGCCAGTGCGTCTGCACGCTGCCCTGCACGGCCCAGGCGAAATAGTTGTCGGTCCAGCCGTCCGTCCAGGGATAAATGAGCAGAAACAGTCCGAGCTCAAAGCAGAAAATGATAAAGAACACCGAAGTGAGGCGATGGAACCAGCCAGAACCCCGCGGAACGACAGGTGGGAATCGTTCAGGCATCTGAAGCGGCGACTCCGGGACCACGGTTGGCGGACTGGCTGCCGGCTGCTCGCTCATGCTTCGGACTCAAACCGCCGCGAACATCTCCATCTGTCGATGCTTCGGGAGTGGTGAGAACAAAGCATGCCGCCGGACAGGCTCGAAGCTGAGCCGGTGCAGCGGCGTGGGGCCATGCGTCCTGATGGCGGCCATATGCTCGGGCGACTGATAACCCTTATGATTTTTGAGCCCGTATTCAGGATAAAACTTGTCCCATTCGCGCATCATCTGGTCGCGGTAGACCTTGGCGACGATGGATGCCGCCGCGATCGCGTGGCACCGTTCATCGCCCTGCACGAGCGGTTGCTGCGGAAGGGGAAGTTCAAGCGGAACCGCATCGACGAGAACGAAATCCGCCGCTGGCTGGAGCTGCTGCACTGCGATTTTCATGGCCAGACGGGAAGCTTCGTAGATGTTGATGCGGTCGATCGTCGCCGCATCGACGGCGGCCACCGCCCAGGAGACGGCGCGTTCGCGGATTCGCCCGGCGAGAATTTCGCGCCGCTCGGGTTCGATCTGCTTACTGTCGTTGAGGCCCCGGATGGGAGCATCCGGAGATAAGATAACCGCTCCGGCTACCACAGCGCCGAAAAGGGAGCCGCGACCCACTTCATCCGCGCCCGCAATGTACTGGAAGCCGCGCGTACGCAATTCCTGTTCGAGGCTGCCCTGACACTTCCAGCGCGGGGGTTTCGGATTTCGCGAGGCCGGAGTTTCCGAAGCGCGGCGGGCCATGAGTTGCCCTGCCAGTGGACTACGTGCGTTCCTTGAGGCGAGCCGCTTTGCCTTTGAGGCCGCGGAGGTAGTAAAGCTTCGCCCGCCGTACTTTGCCGGTCCGGACTACATCGATGTGATCGATGATCGTCGCGCTCAACGGAAAAATGCGTTCCACACCCTGTCCGAAGGTGACTTTGCGAACCGTGACTGTCTCGCCCATGCCAGTGTTTTTGTGCGCCAGGACTGTGCCTTCAAAGACCTGAATCCGCTCTTTTTCGCCTTCTTTGATCTTGACGTGCACTTTGATGGTATCGCCGGGACGGAAGGTGGTCAGGTCGGTACGGCGCTTTTTTTCGACGAATTTCTGTAACAACGCGTTCTGCATTTCGGGAACCTTAGGGTGGGGGTTAATTCCTTATATTACTACAGATCCCGCCGTCTGAAAACTGAGCCCTCAGGACAGGTTATAACAGGCGCCTGTAAGTGCCCGAAACACCGGCCAGCATTGTGACCATTTTATCGATCAGCCCCTGCGCGATATCGGCCCGCATCGAAATCGACCGGCCCGTTTGCTCTACCGTAATCCCATCCCATACGGGCAGCAAATCGGGCTCGTTTTCCGGCACATTCAGACGACCTAAACCCACCATGCCGCGCACCGCGTCCCGCAGGTTGGCCGCGTCTTTTTCGGAGGCGGTCACTCCATGCACTTCGGCCTTCAAACCTGCGCTGAAATCCGCCTGAAACCAGGTGTCCTGCAGGCCCCTGAAGATTTTTGAAAAATCGATGCCTGAACTGAGCCCAAGGGGATGTTCAGCCAGAAAGTTTCCGGCGCCGCTCGAAACGCCCCAGAACTGGCTTGACGGATTCACCCCGCCGAGTCGTGCGATCAGGGCCTGTGCCGATGTGCCGGTTCCGGATTTCCATTCATCGAGCGCAGCTTCTATCGCCCGAAGATCGCCAGCCACTGCCAGCGTGGCATCCAGAAGGCAGAAACCGCCGGTGCGCTCGCCGATGATTTCGTATCCCCGGTAGCGCGTTTTTTTCGCGCCCTTCATCCGCTCGCCGTGCAGATGAAACGTGCCCCGGGCCAGCATCACGCCTCCGTGCGCTGTCGATACGTACAGCAGTTCTTTGACGTCGCGCCGCGGATCGAAGCCCGTTTCAGCGGTAAAGGTATCGGCTTGTCCCAGTCTCCTGCCGGCGAGCATCTTCCGGTAAATTTCGGTCTGCCTGATCAGATCCATGCGCGCGCCGACCAGACTCGTGGCGCCAGGCGGAACCATGCGTTCGAGAACGTTATCGATGCGCGGCTGCGCGGAGCAAACCTGTATTCCCACAAGTGAGAGCAGGATCAATATTGGTAATCGCATCAGAAACTTCTCCGCTGAAAACGCCACAATCCGAGGGCCAGCACAACGGCGCCGAACAGAGCGGTAGACCAGACCGGCATCCAGCTCCGGACCGGTTCATTAAGAATCAGATGTCTGATGATCACGCTCACGTCCGATGTCTTTGGCAGCACGTAGTAAAGAAACCGCACCACATTACGAGATGATTCCGAGCTCAGCAATCGCTCGATCAGGTTCTTCTGCGCCAGTATCGGCGTAATTATCATGATCGCAAAAGTGGCCATGATGGCCACAGCGGAACTGTCCCAGAGGACACCCACCAGCACCAGCACGGTAAGCAGCACGGCAAAGATGAAAATGGTACAGAGGCTGGATATCAGGAATCCGTTCCCCCAGACGCCCGTCTTCAGGCCGAAAATGACCCACGATCCTCCGACCAGGAACACAATATTGGCTGCCACCACCAGCACGTTGCCAAGATAGCGGCCGAGGAGCAGGTGAGCGCGGCTTACTGGTTTCGACAGCAAAAGTTCGATGCGGCCCTGCTCGAACACCGCCGAAACCAGCCCTGCCGAAGCAAACACCGACAATGCCATGCCGGCAAAATACATCACCATGGCGATCACGCTTTGAGTTTGTTCCACCAGGTTGGTGACGTTGCGGCTCGGGGCGGCGCGGCCGAACAGCGTCACGGTAGCAATGGCGCCTTCCACCACATCGACTCGCATAATGAAAATCAAAAACAGGAGAAGGGCGCTGCAGCAGCCGAAGAATCCCCAGAAAATGCGCCGCGCGAACGCCTCCCGAAAGGTGTCTTTGATGAGAGCCAGCGTGGCATTCAGCGAAAATCCCATCATGCCCGCGGCTCCACAGTTTTCATGAATACTTCTTCGAGCGTGCTCTTCGCGCGGCCCAGCGATTCGATCTCGCACCCGTTCGCCCGGAGCAGATCGACGGCCTGATTGGCATCTCCGCGTGTAGCGAACAACAACTGCAGTGAACCGTTATCGGCCGCGACCGCCCGGGCCCGCGCGCGCAATTCAGTCTGCAGCATCTCAGGCACTTGCGTGCTTTCAATGCGGTAGCCGCTGCCGCTCGTGAGCTCTTCCACCGTTCCGGTGAGCGCCAGCCTGCCTTTCTGGATGATCGCCACTTCGCGGCAGAACAACTCGACTTCGGCCAGCAGATGCGAATTCAGAAATATGGTGACTCCCTGTTGCTCGAGCGCCTGCAGGACCTCCCGAATGTGTTTGCGGCCCACCGGATCGACCCCGTCGCTCGGCTCGTCAAGCACCAGCAGCTTCGGCGAATGGATCAGCGCCTGAGCGAGGCCGACGCGCTGCAACATGCCTTTCGAATACTTGCCCAGCCGCAAACCGTGCGCGCGCTCTTCGAGGCCCACCAGATTCAGCAATTCCGGAATCCTCTTCCGCCGCGCAGGGGCGTTCATGCCGGAGAGCGCGCCGTAAAAATCCAGCATGTCCCAACCCGTCATATAAGTTGGAAAGCGATGATTTTCGGGAAGATAACCTATGGGCCGACGTGCCTCTGCGTCACGCGTATCTCGTCCAAACACCATGGCGCGCCCCGCGGTGGGAAGCGTGGAGGAAAGCAGCATTTTCACGAAGGTCGTCTTGCCTGCGCCATTCGGGCCCAGCAGCCCGAACGTCGATCCGGCGGGCACGCGCAGCGATATGTCGTCGACCGCGCGAAGCTCGCGGCTGGAGAATCGGCCACGAAAAACTTTGGTCAGCCCCTCGGTCTCAATGGCGTAAGCAGACACTCTATGAAGGATAACGGACACGCCACGGTGTTCGTTCGCAGGCGAATCGCGTCTCGAAGGAGAATTTTGCCGCTTTGAGTTTGCATGCTTTGCAGCGCCTCGGCCTGGCGCCATTCTGAGGGAGGGAAGCGGCGCGCCTGGGATTCGCGCCGCCTGTGGTTACTACAGATTATTCAACGTCTATTCAATTTCCCGGCGACTTTTCTTCCGGTTTCTTTTGCGCGCCAACGCCTGTTTGACACGCAATTTCTCGCCCGGCTTCAGATAGAAGGAATGCCTTTTGACCTCTTTAATGATGTCTTCCTGCTGGACCTTCCGTTTGAAGCGCCTGAGGGCGTTTTCCAGGGTTTCACCGTCCTGGAGTCTTACTTCAGCCAAATTTACGACACCTCCAAACCGACCAAAAATTCTACCTCCGGCAAACTGTAACTGATTTTGCCAAGGTATGGGTACCAATATGACCTGATCCAAATCAAGTCACAGAATTTTAATCCTAACACAGGCACAAGTCGCTGGAATTAAACGAGCAGCGCTTCCAGTGGGAGGTTACGGACCGGTTTATTGTCTGACGAAGGTCGCCAAAGCCAGAAGCGGGAAGTACAAACGATAGTAATGGTAATTCAGGTAGAACACTTTGGGAAAGCCTGTGCCTGTGGCAAGTTCTTCCTCCCAGGCGCCGTCTTCCGTCTGGGTATTGAGCAGGTACTCGATTCCGTGAATGACACTGGAGCTGTAATTATCGCCGCCGGCCATAAGGCCCATCAGCGCCCAAGCTGTTTGCGAGGGGGTGCTTTTGGCGGGAGTATAAACTTCGTTATCGTAACTGGCGCAGCTTTCGCCCCAGCCGCCATCGGGTTTCTGGATCGACCGAAGCCACTCATCGGCGCGCTGTATATACGGCTCGTGGTCGTCTTCTTTCATGGCGCGGAGGCCACGGAGGGCGAAACAGGTGCCGTAAATGTAGGCCACGCCCCACCTGCCGTACCAGCTGCCATCGGCGAGCTGCGTGCGCAGCAGGTAGTCGATCGCCCTCCGGCAGGAACTATGAGTGCGGTCGAAGCCGTTGGCAGCCAGAGCCTCGAGAGTGCGTCCGGTGATATCGGCGCAGGTGGGATCGAGCATCGCGTTGTGATCCGCGAAGGGCACATGCGTGAGGATTTCCCAGTTGTTATCGACATCGAACGCGGCCCAGCCTCCGTCCTTCGACTGCATGGCGAGCAGCCAGTCGAGGGCCCTTTTGCGCGTAGCGGATTGAGCTGAAGGAACGGTAGCCCTGAGATACGGGAAAGACAGCAGCACCATCGCGGTGTCGTCAATATCCGGATACCAGTCGTTGTTGAATTCGAACGCCCATCCGGACGGTTCCACCCATGGGCGCTTGACGGACCAATCGCCATTGCGGCGGATTTCATGCGCCAGAAGCCAGTCGGCCGTTTTGGTAAGCGCCGGGAGGTTCACGCCGGCTTCACCCAACGCATACGCTGCGATGGCCGTATCCCAGACGGGCGAAAAGCAAGGCTGGAAGAAGAAAGTTTCGCCATCGTCCACGATGAGGTTCTCAAACTGCCGGACCGCCTCCATGCGCACGGGTGAATCGGGTTTGTACCCCAGAACGTCGAGCGCCATGATCGAATACTGCATCGGGGGGTAGATGGCGCCCAGACCGTCAGCGTGTTTCATGCGCTCAAGCATCCAGTGCTCGCATTTGCGAATGGCCGCTTTCCGAATGCGGTTGAACCCGTAGCGGTCCCAAAGTTTGAGGATCTTGTCGGACTGGACGAAGGTTTTGCGCCAGCTAAGCCAGGAGTCGTTACTTTCGAATGTAGTGGTTTTGCCCGGAAGGAAAATCTCGTCGAGACTGAAGCCGGCGGGGACGGGTCGGCGCGGGTCGTGCGCGTGAACTATGGCCAGGGCGACAACGATGGCGCGGCTCCACGACGACATCTGGTAGAGGAGTTTTCCCGGCAGCAGCATGATCTCTGGCGGGATGCTGGGGGTGCCTTCGCGCGGATAAAGATCGAAGAGGCTGAGGTTGACTTTGGTATAGCTGTTGGCGGCCTGAATACCTCCGAGCGCGATAATGCGTTCACGGAGGCGGACCATGCGGCTGTCGTCCACTCGAATGCCGGCCAGCTTCAATGCGAAATAGGCTTTAACGCTGGCGCTGATTTCGCTCGGACCCCTGACGTAAATATTGAAGCCGCCATCCGGAAGCTGCTGCGACAGAATACGCTGGGCGGCGCGACCGATCTGCGCGAGGTTGGGAGGATTCCACAGCCCGGCGGTATCGGGCGGGTACATCCACAGTTGGAGCAGAATGTAATCGGATTCGAGGGTGGTATCGGCCGTGAGCAGCGCGCACCAGTAGCCATCCTCATGCTGCAGCGAGAGCAGGTGTTCGGCCGCGCGCCGGACCTTCTGCTGCGCCGCAATCAGGAGGGTATCGTTTGCGTGGAGCGTGGGACTCATTGTTGGCGCAGATCGATATTAAAAGCGGATCGTCACTGACGAGGCGACGCATTAATTCCATAAAGCTGCGCCGAAGCCGCGCTGGCGAGTTCGGGCGGCAGGGAGAAGCGTACGTCCTCTTCCACCATCTCGACTTCTTCAAGCTGTCCGAAACCCTTATCCCCGAGAGCGGCGACGATCTTTTCGACCAGATGCTCCGGAGCAGAGGCGCCGGCCGTGACCCCGATATTGGTAATTCCGTCGAGCCATGCGGGGTTGACATCGCTCCAATCGTTCACAAGATAGGCCTGGACCCCGTAATTCTGGCCAACCTCAACAAGGCGCTTGGAGTTGGAACTGTTGGCCGAACCGACAACGAGAATCAGTTCGCAGAATTCCGATACGCCTTTGACCGCCATCTGGCGGTTCTCGGTGGCATAGCAGATGTCCTGTGATTTGGGGCCGCGGATCAATGGAAATCTTTCTTCCAGACGCGCGACGATGTCTTTGGTTTCATCCAGGCTGAGAGTGGTCTGGGTGAGATAAGCGACGTGAGAAGGGTCGTCGATTTGAAGTGCGTCCACATCGGCGGGAGATTCCACGAGGATCATTTTCGTTGGAGCCTCGCCGAGGGTACCGATCACCTCGTCGTGATTCTTGTGGCCGATCAGAACTATCGTGTAGCCCTCACGCGCAAACTTGACCGCTTCGAGATGCACCTTGGTGACCAGCGGGCAGGTGGCGTCGATAATGGCGAGGCCACGTTCTTTGCCCTGGGTGCGCACTTCGGGCGAAACCCCATGCGCGCTGAAAATCGCCCGCCCGCCCGAAGGAACTTCTTCGAGCTCTTCCACGAAAACAGCCCCCAGATCGCGCAGTTCATCGACCACGTGCTTGTTGTGAACGATCTCTTTGCGAACGTACACCGGTGGGCCGTACAGATTCAGCGCAATCTTCACCACATCGATAGCTCGGACTACGCCCGCGCAGAAGCCGCGGGGCTTGAGGAGGTAGATTTTTTTCTCGCCGCGCGTATTGGCGGCGATAGGCTTAAGTGGCATAGCTGAAGATGGATACGATCCCAAAGTATATCATCTGACCTGGGCGCAGGCCCCCGGGAGAACACAGTGAAAGCGTGGCGTTTTACCGACGGTTTAGGCCCTGAAAACCTGAAAATTGCGGAGCTTCCCGAACCGCGGCCGGGGGCAGGGGAAGCGGTGGTGCGGGTGCGCGCCTGTTCGCTGAATTATCGCGATCTCGCGGTCATGCGGGGGGCGTACGGAAAGGGGGTTCAGGTGCCGCTGATTCCCCTGTCCGATGGCTCCGGCGAGGTGGCCGAGACAGGGCCGGGCGTCACGCGCGTAAAGGTGGGCGACCGGGTGGCGGCCACGTTTATGCAGGGCTGGGTCGAAGGTCCACCGGACGATGTAAAAGCCTGCTCCGCGCTGGGTGGCGCGGTCGATGGCATGATGGCCGAACGGGTTTGCCTGAAAGCCGAAGGACTGGTGCAATACCCAGGACACCTCAGCTTTGAAGAAGCGGCCACGCTGCCCTGCGCGGCGGTGACCGCATGGCACGCCCTGTTCCGGTCGGGAGGCCTGAAACCTGGCGAAACGGTACTGCTGCAGGGTTCGGGCGGGGTATCGGTGTTCGCGTTACAGTTCGCAAAAATGGCGGGCGCGCGCGTCATCATGACTTCCGGCAGCGATGCCAGGAGAGAGCGGCTGCGGCAAATGGGCGCGGATGCCACGATCAATTACAAGACGAATCCGGAGTGGGATCAAGCAGTGCGAGAGCTGACAGGAGGCGTGGGCGTGGACCATGTGGTGGAAGTGGGCGGCGCGGGAACCCTGCCGCTGACCACCAAATGCGTGAAGCGGGGCGGGCACATCGCACTGGTGGGTGTGCTCGCCGGCCGCGGTGAATTCGACCCCCGGTTGATGATGATAAAAGGGGTGCGGCTACAGGGGATTTTTGTAGGGTCGCGCGAGATGTTCGAGGAGATGAACCGGGCGATCGCGCTGGCGGCCCTGCGGCCGGTAGTGGATCGGGTGTTCGCTTTCGAAGACTTGCCCGAGGCGCTCGCCTATCTGGAGAGCGGAGCGCATTTCGGAAAGATCGCCATTCGGACCTGAGGACGCAATCAAGTCAGCCTGTCCGCGACAGCGTTACACTTGTTAACAGGAGAATTTCCGCATGAAGCTCCTTTTTCAGCCAGCCCGAAGGCTAAAGCTCCTGAAGAGCGCCGCGGCGGTTGCGCTGTTTGCTGTTGCCGCGCCTGGCATTTTCATCTCTCCCGCTTTCGCGGGAAATAAAAAGGACAATCCCGACGAGATCGGCAATCGCGATGTCGGCAAGGGCGTCAATTTTTATTCGCTCGAGAAGGAAATTGCGCTGGGCAAGCAGATGGCGCAGGAGGTGGAGCGGCAGGCGAAGATCGTGGAGGACCCGATCGTCGCAGAGTATGTCAACCGCATTGGGCAAAATCTGGTGCGGAATTCGGATGCGAAGGTGCCGTTCACGATCAAAGTGATCGATTCCGAAGAAATCAATGCGTTCGCGCTGCCGGGCGGCTTCTTCTTTGTGAATACGGGCATTATGCTGCATGCCGAAAACGAAGCCGAAATGGCGGGCGTTATGGCTCATGAGATTGCGCATGTGGCGGCGCGGCACGGTACCCGCCAGGCAACGCGCGGCGATCTGGTGAATTACGGCAGCATTCCGCTGATTTTCCTTGGGGGCTGGACCGGTTACGCCATCCGTCAGGGCATGGGGCTGGCGATCCCGATGGGGTTCCTGAGCTTCTCGCGGGGATTCGAAGCGGAAGCGGACAAGCTGGGGCTGGAGTATATGTACAAAGCGGGTTATGATCCGACCTGCTTTGTGGATTTTTTTGAGAAGGTGCAGTCGCAGGAAAAACGGAAGCCGGGCACGATGTCGAAGGTTTTTTCGACGCATCCGCCGACCGACGACCGCATCAAGGCTGCGCAGAAAAATATCCAGGACCTGCTGAAAGCCAGGCCGGAATATGTGGTGAGCACGAGCGAGTTTTCCGATGTGAAAACCCGCGTTCTGGCAATGCACAATAGCCGGAAGATCGACAATTCGAAGGATTCGGGCCGTCCGACGCTGCGCCGGAATCCGAACGGACAGATCGATTCGAAGGGCGAGGAGAAGTCCGCGCCGGCGGATCAGGACGACCGCCCGACGCTGAAGCGGCGCGATAGTTAGGGGGCAGGAAGAATTTGAATTGACTTAGAGGGTAATCGCTGGCAAAATAAGGGATTACCCACCTCATCATGCGGATGTGGCGGAATTGGCAGACGCGCTAGATTCAGGTTCTAGTGGGGGAAACTTCGTGGAGGTTCAAGTCCTCTCATCCGCACCAAACAACAAAAAAGCTCTACGCACTTAACGGGGCAACCCACCTCTGACTGATCTCAAGAACATAACATTGATGGTGAGCACCACGTCACTCGACTCTGTTACTGGACTATCAGATTTACCGTGAAGCTCGTCCTGCTGAGGTGCGCAACAATCAGGACCCGATTCGCCCCTTCACTCATCTCGTCTGAGAAAAGAGTTGTCGAAAGCAATAGCCGGAAGCGTGCCAAAATAGCGGACATATGGCATCTGCCCGCGTCGCGCTCTCAGTGTTTCTGCTGGGTACCGTCTTATTGGCTCAGAAAGCACCCGACCTGAAGACTACGCCGGGTTTTGACCTCGGCGCGATTGATCGGGCCGCCAATCCCTGCGAGGATTTCTACCAATATGCCTGCGGGACCTGGCTGAAAAATAATCCGATTCCGTCCGACCAATCGTCGTGGGGCCGGTTCAGCGAACTGGCCGAGCGGAACAGAACGATCCTGCGGCAGATCCTCGAAAGAGCCTCAGCCGCGACCGACCGCGATCCCGATACGCAGAAAATCGGAGACTTTTATTCGTCCTGTATGGACGTGGATGCGATCGACAAAAAGGGCTTGCAGCCGCTTCAGGCCGAGTTGGACCGGATACATGCCCTGAAGAGTACGAAAGACCTCTCCGCCGTAGTGGCGCGCCTGCACCAAATCGGCGTCGACGTCCTTTTCAGTTTCTCTTCCGGGCAGGACGCCAAAGATTCCAATGCCGAAATCGGGCAAGCCGATCAGGGCGGACTTGGCCTGCCCGAAAAAGACTATTATTTCCGCAGCGACGCCAAAGCCGTTGAAACCAGGAAGGAATACGTGGGGCACGTATCGCGGATGCTGCAGCTGGCCGGCGCTTCGGTCGCCGACGCGGGCAAACAGGCCGACGCCATTATGAAGCTGGAAACGGCCATTGCCAGGGCGTCTCTCGACGTGACTTCGAGACGCGATCCGCTGAAGGTGTATCACAAAATGAAGCTGGCCCAGCTTGAAGCGCTTGACGATTCATTCAACTGGCGCCAGTACTTCATGGCTGTGCAGGCCCCGCCGATCGACAGTCTGAACGTGGCGGTGCCGGATTTTTTTAAAGCTCAGGATCAGCTCCTGAAAAGCGTGTCGATAGCCGACTGGAACAGCTATCTGACGTTCCACCTGCTGCATTACGCAGCCGCCATGCTGCCTGCGAAATTCAGCGATGAAAACTTCGCTTTTTACGGAAAGTACCTCACGGGCGAAAAGGAACAGAAGCCGCGCTGGAAGCGCTGCGTGGCCGAAATCGATGGCGAGCTGGGTGAAGCGCTGGGCAAGGCCTACGTGGATCTCACGTTCGGCAGGGAAGGGAAGCAGCGCACGCTCGACATGGTAGGCCACATCGAAGCAGCCATGGGACAGGATCTGAATCGGTTGACATGGATGACCACCCCGACGAAGAAGAAGGCGCTTGAAAAACTGCACTCCATTGCGAATAAGATCGGCTATCCGGACAAGTGGCGCGATTACGCGGGGCTGAAGATAGTACGCGGAGACGCGATGGGAAACCTGCTGCGCGCGGACGAATTCGAAGTCAACCGCGAGTGGCAGAAAATCGGCAAGCCGGTAGATCGGGGGGAATGGTTCATGACGCCGCCCACCGTAAACGCTTATTACGATCCGCAGATGAACAATATCAACTTTCCGGCCGGAATTCTGCAGCCGCCGTTCTTCGACAAACAGTCGGGCGATGCGGTAAATTATGGCGCTATCGGGGCCGTGATCGGGCATGAGCTGACACATGCTTTCGACGATGAAGGGCGGCAATTCGATCCCCAAGGCAATCTCAACGACTGGTGGACCGCCGCGGACGCGAAAGCTTTCGACCAGCGCGAACAGTGCCTGGTGGAGGAGTATTCGGGGTTCGAACTACAGGGCGGCGTTCACATGAACGGGAAGCTGACGCTGGGCGAAAATACGGCGGACAACGGGGGGGTGCGGATCGCGTGGATCGCTCTCATGAACGATCTGGCTGGCAAGACGCTGCCGAAGGTGGGCGGCTTCGATGAAGCACAGCAGTTCTTCCTCGGTTGGGGGCAGATCTGGTGTGAGAACGAAACTCCTGAAGTGGAGCGTTTGCAGGCCCAGACAAATCCTCACGCGATTGCCCGTTTCCGGGTGGATGGGACTGTGTCCAATATGCCGGAGTTTCAGAAAGCGTTCGGCTGTAAAGAAGGATTACCG
>JALYHT010000245.1 GCA_030776225.1 Acidobacteriota bacterium
TGGCAGCCCGCATGGGCGCCATCACCGGTAAAGGTCTCTCCGACCTTATTCGCGAAGAGTTCGGATTGCGCGTGACCTTTTTCACGATGACAGTCCTCGGTCTGGCTGATTTCTGTAATGTGGTTGCGGAATTTGCCGGTCTGGCCTCGGGCATGGGGGTTTTTGGCGTCAGTAAGTATATTGCGGTGCCTCTCGGAGCCGCGCTTGTCTGGACAGTCATCGTCCGCGGTTCATATAAACCCGTCGAAAAGGTTCTGCTGCTCTTCTCGCTGATCTATTTCGCTTATCCGGTTTCAGCATTTTTCGCCCACCCCGACTGGAAACTGGCGATCCGGAATACGATTATTCCCCAGTTCAATTCGGATCCGGGATATCTGGTCATGATCGTTGGTCTGATCGGTACAACCATCACTCCCTGGATGCAGTTCTATCTGCAGGCGTCGATTGTGGAGAAAGGAATTTCCAAGCGCAATTACGGACTCAGCCGGATCGACGTGATCTTCGGTTGTATTGTCACCGACGTAATCGCCTTCTTCATTGTCGTGGCCTGTGCCGCCACAATTTTCCACTCCCAGCACCGGGAACTGAATGATGTCGCGGATGCCGCAAGGGCGCTCGCTCCATTCGCCGGAAAGTTCGCGGCGATTCTTTTCGCTGTGGGCCTGGTCAACGCTTCCCTGATGTCGGCGGCGATCCTGCCGCTGGCGACCTCTTACAACATCTGCGAAGGACTCGGCTTCGAATCGGGCATCGACCGCCGTTTCGGCCAGGCTAAGATTTTTTACGGCCTCTACACGGGTTTAATCGTATGCGGCGCCGGGTTTGTTCTTACCCCGAACCTGCCCATGCTGAAGGTGATCCTCTTTTCTCAGGTGTTAAACGGCGTACTGCTGCCCTTTGTGCTGATTTTCATGTTGATCCTGATCAATCGCGAACGGTTGATGGGCGAGTACCGCAACGGCCCGTGGGGCAATTCCATTGCAATCGTCACCAGCGTGATTATGATATTGCTGACGATGGGCCTGATCTACACTCTCCTGTTTCAATAAAATATCAGAATCGGACCCGCGCTTCGTAGCCCGTCATTTCGATATAGCCCACGCCCTTTTGGGAGCCTGAAAAGTCGACCGCGCCTTCCCAGTAATTTGTGCCTCCCTGTTTAGCGCGCAGTTCCTGATCTTCAAGAACAGGCCGCGATGTGAGATCGATATTGAGCGCGGGCACTCTCACCCGCCAGGCAATCGGATAGCTATGCCACTTTGCCAGCGGCTCCAGCGAAAAATCTTCGCGCCGCAGATGTCTGGCCGCGCCGTTCGCGTCTATAAAAGTGCCGGATGAATATGGGTCGGTCGAACCATCCTTCCGCCTCAGCTTGTAGAGCATCAATTCGGTGCGGTTATCCAGTTGAATACTGAACCAGTCCCATCCGATTTCGTCCTCGGCCAGCGACTCTGTAAACCATTCGTGGTCCATCCAGGCACTGCCGGAGACCGCCTTTGCATCGATCGTGCCCTCGACCTGCAGGCGAGGAAAAGAGACGTAATGGGAGGCGCGTCCCGTCCCTGCCGCTTTCTGGCTGACGCCGTTCTCGCCCTGAATCACGTAAGACTTTTCGGGCGTGAGCTTCAGATGGAAACGGAAGTCAGCCGCGACCGCGGCGAGCGTCTGATGGTCGCCTTCCCACTTCGCAGACCAGTTGCCGTTCCAGATTCGGCGTTGGTCGAAACTTGCGCCGGCCACGCCCGGCCCGGACCGGTTCAGCCGCTCCTCATACCGGAACTTCCGGCCATGGGCATCGGTCAGCGCGGCGTGAGCAAGATACAAATCCTGGACATCCCAGGCGGATGGCTCTGTTGTGGAGTGCCCTGTTGTGGGGTGCCCTGTTGTAGGGTGCATCGATGTGGTGTGCCGCTCGCCCTGGCGGAAAAACACCAGCTCGAAGCCGAACCGTTCGCCGCCCGCCGATGTCACGTTACCGGTGTAATACCACCATTCGGTGCGAAAGTCTTGATGCTCGAAGTGGTCGCGCGGAAACTGGTACGAGTAGCCCGGAAGGGCCTCGCGGTACTGAAATCCGGCCCCCAGCAGTGGGAGAATACAAAGCGAAAATGCAAGCAGCCGCAAAGGCCAGAGTAGCGCAGCCTCTTGATACCATGGTGGGCAGTTCGATCCCATTACGATGATTGTTGAACTCCAGTGTGCTCGATTCGACAGCATCGCTTTGGAGGGCGGAGCCACTCTGTCCCCCGTCGACATCGCTTACGAAACCTACGGAAGCCTGAATTCTGACCGGTCGAACGCGATCCTGATCACCCACGCTTTTACCGGTGACGCGCACGCCGCCGGCATCAGCCATGAGGCGGGCAAGCCGGGCTGGTGGGACAACATGATCGGGCCCGGCAAGGCTTTCGATACCGATCGTTATTTTGTAATCTGCTCCAACGTGCTGGGCGGGTGCCAGGGGACAACGGGCCCGGCGTCGATCAATCCGGGCACGGGGCGTCCTTATGCGCTCTCGTTCCCGGTGATCACCATCCGCGACATGGTGCGGCTGCAGAAAATGTTGATCGATTCGCTTGGCATCGCGCGGCTGCTCTGTGTTTCCGGCGGTTCGATGGGCGGCATGCAGGCGCTCGAATGGGCGGTGAATTATCCGGAGG
>JALYHT010000246.1 GCA_030776225.1 Acidobacteriota bacterium
CCGGTATGCCGGCGCGGGCTATCGCGGCCACCGCCTTCAACCGAAGCTCCGGACGCGGCGCGCGCGGTTCCAGCAGGCGGGCCAGGCTGGCGTCGAGAGTCGTGATGGTCATATTCACGCTGACGGAATTACGTTTGCCGATTTCCCGAAGCAGAGGGATGTCCCTGGCCACCAAGTCGGATTTTGTCGTGATCGAGAGCGCAATGCCTGTCTGCTGCGCAAAGACTTCGAGCGCGGCGCGCGTGCGGCCGAAGCGGCGTTCGGCTGGCTGGTAGGGATCGGTTGCCGTGCCGATAGCGATTCCTTTGCTGCCGTCAATCCTTTTGATCTCGCGGCTGAGAATGGAGCCCACGGCGGATTTCGCGTATATTTTGTCTTCGAAATCCACACTCTCGCGCAGCTCCATGAACTCGTGCGTGTAGCGGGCGTAGCAGTAGCGGCATCCGAATTCGCAGCCCCGATAGGGGTTGAGTCCATAGGCGAATGGCATGCCGGGTCTGACGCGATTGAGAATGCTGCGCGATTCCATCTCGAAATACTGAACCACGCGTTTGGATTCCAGAACTTCGCTTTTGGCTGCGAGTTTCGCAATCCCGATCAGACCCGGCGAGGGAGAATCGCCGAACAACATAACGACAGTATTCGCCTTTTATTCGCCTTTGTCAAGCGGCTCCGTATCAACCCGATCAGCCTCCATCTCGCCGCGGTAACCTGGTTTCGGTGTTGCCGATCGAAATCCTCATCCCGCAAATTATCGAATCTTTGCGGACCTCCCCGAATCTGGTCCTCGAAGCCGCGCCCGGCGCGGGCAAAACTACGCGTGTGCCTCCCGCCCTCCTCGAGTTTGGGGGCGACGTCGTCGTATTGGAGCCGCGGCGTATCGCGGCGAGAATGGCCGCCCGCAGAGTGGCGCATGAAATAGGGGAACCAATCGGGGGCACCGTCGGTTACCAGGTGCGGTTCGAGGAATCGGCTGGCCCTCGGACCAGGCTGCGGTTCGTGACCGAGGGCGTGCTCACACGCCGCATGATTTCCGACCCGCTGCTCAAAGGCGTCGGGACGGTGATCCTCGACGAATTCCACGAGCGTCATCTTGAGACCGATCTCGCGCTGGCGCTGCTGCGGCGCCTCCAGAAAACGCAAAGACCCGACCTGCGTATCGTCGTGATGTCGGCCACCATGGATCCCGCGCCTATCCGCGCGTTCCTCGGCGATTGCCCGCTCCTGCGTTCCGAGGGACGGCTCTTCGAGCTTACGATCGCGCACACGGTCTATTCGGCTGCGCCTCTTGAAGAGCAGGTAGCGGCTGCGCTCCAAAGCGCCATAGCCGGCCAGGGCGATGTCCTCGTGTTCCTGCCGGGCGCGGCCGAGATCCGCAAAGCGGCGCGCGCGTGCGAGGGGATCGCCCGGTGGCACGATCTTCTGATTGCTCCGCTTTATGGCGACCTTTCACCTGCCGAGCAGGACAGGGCCGTGGAGCCGGCTTCACAGCGCAAAGTGATCCTTTCGACCAATATCGCGGAGAGTTCCATCACCATAGAAGGCGTGCGCCTGGTGATCGATTCGGGCCTGGCGAGAATTGCCGGCGACTCGCCATGGACCGGATTACCGTCCCTTGAAGTGAAGCGCATCGGCAAGGCATCGGCTCGGCAGCGGGCGGGCCGCGCAGGCCGCACAGCGGCGGGACAAGTGATCCGTCTCTATACGGCGGAAGATTTTCAGCGGCGCGCCGACCATGATGAACCCGAAATACTGCGGCGTGAGCTGTCGCAGCTGTGTCTGCAGCTCGAAGCGGCGGGGGTCCGCGATCCGCTGGAAATCGAATGGCTGGATCAGCCCCCGGCGGGCAGTTTGACGGCGGCTGAGCAACTGCTGGACAGGCTGGGCGCGCGCGGAGCGGCGGCCGCAAAGATGGCCCGTCTGCCGTTGCACCCGCGCCTGGCGCGTCTGATCATGGATGCGGGAGGCCGGGGCGCGCAAGCGGCGGCGCTTTTGAGTAGCGGCCAGCGGGTGAAGTCGAGCGACTTCCTGCGGGCCCTCGACGAGGAGTGGGACGGTCGCACGAAGGCGGTTTACGACCAGGTGCGGCGGTTCGTGACCGGCACTGGAAAGACAGACGATACAGCTCTGAGGAAGGCGATACTCGCGGCCTTTCCCGACCGCGTAGGGCGCTGGCGTCCGGATGGCACGGTTCTGCTCTCGGCCGGCGGCTCGGCTGCCATGCCCCTGGCCCCGGGAGAGTTCATCGTCGCTATTGACGTCGCTACCGGGGTAGACCACCGCGCCGAACGCCCTCTGATTCGCCTGGCGTGCGCCATAGAACCGGATTGGCTGCTCGACCGCGCTGCGGAGCGAACCGGTCCCGAATGGAACCGGCGCGCAGAACGGGTGGAAGGCGTCACCGTTTGGCTCTACGATCGGTTGACGATCGATGAAACCCGCGGAGGCGTGGTGGACGATGAACCGGCAGCGAAGCTGCTGGCCGCGAAAGCCATGGAAGCAGGCGTTGACCGATTCGTAAAGCGCGAGGACCTGGCGGAATTTTGCGCCCGCGTCGAGTTCGCGGGACTTAGCGATTACGGCGAAGCGGAGATTACCGATGCGCTCACCACCCTCTGCCACGGGCTCCGCAGCTTCGCGGAACTGGAGAAAGCGGCGGCTGGTCTGGTGCCCATGCTCGAAGAGAAGGCAGGCCGGAAACTTCTCGACGAATTGGCGCCGCCGCGTCTTAAACTGCCCGGTGGACGCGTGACGCGCGTTCACTACGAGCGGGGCAAACCGCCATGGGTGGCTTCACGGCTGCAGGATTTCTTTGGTATGACGGAGAGCCCTCGTATCGGCCGCGAGAAAGTTCCTCTGGTCATTCATCTCCTGGCTCCGAACCAGAGAGCGGTGCAGACCACCACTGACCTGGCGGGATTCTGGTTGCGGCTGTATCCGCAGTTGAGGAAAGAGCTGGGCCGCAGGTATCCTCGTCACGCATGGCCGGAGAAACCTGTCTAAGAGACACACGATCACGGCAGCCGAACTGAACGTGCTTCGTATTTCTCCAGAATCTCCGACCAGTAGCCCAGCGCGTCGAGGATCACTTCGACCGCTTCGCGAACCGCGCCCTCGCCGCCGCTGGCTTCCGTGATGTAAAGGGCTTCGCGTTTCACTTCCGGCCTTGCATTCGCAACCGCGATCGGTAAACCCACGCGGCGCATCACGACGACGTCTGTCAGGTCGTCTCCCATGTACGCGATCTCTTCGGCGCGCAGACCGGAGTCCGCCATGACCTGTTCCAGAATCGGTATTTTTTCGATGTGGCCCTGGTAAACGTAATTCATTTTCAACTGGCGCGCGCGCTCGGCCGTGCCGGGGGATTCGCGTCCGCTGATGACGCCGGTGCGCAGCCCTTTCCATTGCATCCACTGGAGCGCGATGCCGTCCTGCGAGTCGAAGCCTTTGGTCTCGACCATGTTTCCGTCTTTATCCGGGAAATGATAGAGCTTGCCGTTGGTCAGGACGCCATCCACGTCCATCAGCAGGAGTTTAATTTTCGCGGCGCACGCGCGCACATTCGGAGTAACGTTCACTGGGGTTCCTCAAACAGTTTCATATAGAGGCGCTGCTGGCGCTCCGCGGCGGCCATATAGAGCGCTGTGTTGTTGTCGACGGGTTCGATGGTCTGGCCGTAATGGGAACCAGCGGCGGGGGCGACGCCCAGACGTTCGAGAGCCAGCAGCGCAGCGCCGCGGGAAGTCGTTTCAGGTTCCAGACAAGGGATCACGGCATGGGGCAGGGTGTCGGCCATGATCTGCGTCCATGTGGCCGAGTGCAAAAGAGCGCCGCCGGAGGCGATCACTTCGCGCGGCTTGCCGAGAGAAGCTTTCATCAGCGCGTAGACGCTGCGGAAGCGCATGGCTACGCCTTCGAGAGAGGCCCGCAGAATTTCAATCGGAGAGGTATGGCTGCGCAGACCCGCAATCGCCGCGCTCGCATCGGCGCGCCAGCCCGGTGAGCGTTCGCCCGCAAACAGCGGCAGAATGGTCAAACCATGACTGGCGGGCGTGAGCGCCGCGAGTTGCTTTTCTATTTCGTCGTTCGAGTCGGGCAAACGCAGGGTGCGCTTCATCCAGGCGAAGACCTCGCCCCCGTTTGAAAGAGCCCCTCCCAGCACAAAACGCTTCCCATCCACCCGATAGCAGAAAAGCCCATCGGGTATTTGAATCTGCGGCGCTTCCACCACCGCGCGCATGGCGCCGCTCGTGCCCACCATCAGCGCGAAACGATCCTTGCCGGTGCAGCCGCTGCCTATGTTGTCGCAGGCGCCATCGCCCAGGGCAGGGAACCAGGGGATCCCGCTGAGTTCGGCCCATTGGCATTTGGCCTCGACGGGCTGGTCGCGCGTAGCTGCGGCCGCCAACTGCTCACGCGCAATGGGCAGGGCAGAAAGCAGTTCCGGATCGTAATCATTGGCGTTCTGGTTCCACAATCCGCTGGCGGAAAGCATCGAGGTAGACGCCGCCGCTCTCCCCAGCAGTTTCAAAAAGAGATATTCGCCGGCGCTCATCCAGCTTTTCGTTTTTCTGAATGCCGCGGCCTGGGTTTCCGCCAGCCAGAGTATCCTGGCGGGCGGGTAGCTCGGGTGGAGCACGCAGCCGGTCCTGGAATGTTGGGCGGTGTTGTCGATGCGCCGCGCAAGTTCCTGTGCCGCGGCAGCGCTGCGGGTATCGAAGGCATGCAGGATGGCAGTGGTCGGATTGCCTTCCGCATCCACTCCCAGAATGCTGTGCCAGAAAGTATCGACCGCCACTGCGGCGGGCTTGATACCTTTTGCCCGCATCTGTCCGCAGATGGCATCGATCGATTGCGTAACCATGCCGATGAGTGCGGAGGGATCGATTTCCCAGCCGCCATCCGGGGTAGTTTGGGCGCGGTAGACGATTTGAGAACCGAAGCCCGGGATCTGGCGCCCGTTGAAATCGAACAGCAGAGTGCGCGCGGAGGAGCTGCCGATGTCAAGGGTCAGGACGCAATCCACCTGTCCGTTGTAGCACGGCTCCTGTAAGATCAAGATGATTTCGCGCAGCTTAAGATGCCCCTGACGCCCCATTTGACGCCCCATTTCCGGCACTTGCGCATCGGGGTGGCCGTCTCCGGCGGCGCGGATTCTGTCTTCCTGCTCTACGCCCTATGCGAAATGAAGGTAGCGGCGGCCGTGCTGCATGTGAACCACGGGCTGCGCGGAGGCGAATCGGATTCCGACGAATCGTTCGTGCGCGCGCTGGCCGAGCGGTTCGGTTTGCCGGTGCAGGTTCTCAAAGCCCCGCCGCTCACGGGAAATATTGAGCAGGAGGCCCGGCGGGTAAGGTACGAGTTTTTCGCGGCACAAATCGCCGCCGGGTCATGTGACGCCGTAGCCACCGGGCATACCCTCGACGATCAGGCGGAAACGGTCCTTTATCGTCTCCTGCGCGGCGCGGGAACCGCCGGACTGAGCGGCGTTCGGCCGGCGACGCGCGATTCCATCGTTCGTCCCCTTTTATCGCTTCGCCGGGCCGACATTCGTAAGTGGCTGGCGGACCGTAATATACATTGGCAGGAGGATCGCTCGAATCAAGTGCAGGATTTCGCACGGAATCGCATTCGACTCCAATTCATGCCCGAACTTATGGCTGCTTTCAATCCGCAATTACCCCGGATTCTTGCCTCCACGGCGACGTGGGCGCAGGGCGAAGAGGATTATTGGGCGGCGGCGCTGGATCGCCTCGAAGGCGAATACCTGCTTTTCAGGGGCGAAACCATTCTGATTTCGACAGGGCCCTTCCTTCTGCTTCCGGTTGCCGTGCAACGCCGTCTCCTGCGTCGCGCCGTCGAACGCTTCAGGGGTTCGCTGCGGGGAATCGGCTTTGCGCATATTGAAGCGATCCGCGAACTGATGTCGAACCCTGAAGGCAGCGGCAGAATGCAGATCCCGGATCTCGACGTGTACCGCTCATTCGACTGGTTAAGATTCGCCCCCCCTCGACTCGATTCGAGGCTGGAGCGCGACTTTGACGCGGAGCTTCTCATCCCCGGCAGAACCGAAGTGAAGGATCGCGGGTTAACCATTGAGATGGAATTGTTTAGTAACACTCGCGTATATAATGATGACGTGCAGGCTTTGGACTGGGAGCGGTGTGCCCATGCGCAATCTTCCGCCGCGTTTGCATTGCGAAACTGGCGACCGGGGGACCGGTACCAGCCCGTGGGGAGAACCTCCGCGGTAAAGATCAAGACCCTGTTTCAGGAGTATCGTGTGCCTTTATGGGAGCGGCGCACGTGGCCGGTGATCGTGCAGGGTGGCTGCATCGTGTGGTCGCGGGGCTTTGGTGTGGCCAGTGATTTGGCCGCCGGGCCGGAGAGCGGGAAAATTCTTACGATTCGCGAAGCGGCGGAATCAAAATCTTTGGATGCGGCGTCTATGTTACTGAGGCGCGCTCGCGGCAATCAGTCCCGTATGGCGGGCGCGGAGGTATTGTGAATTCAAACGTTAAGACGGTTATTTTCTGGGTGGTACTGTGTTGCGTCGCGGTCCTTCTGTGGGCTGTGGTAAAGAACGGCCACACTAAACCCGACCGCGCGCTGAACTTCAGCGAGTTCGTGAATGAAGTCGAGGCTGGAAACATCAAATCGGTAAGCATCGCGAGCAGCACCGTGAAGGGCGACTTCGTGAACGGAAACAATTCGTTCCATACCGAAGTACCCGCCAACTATCCGAAGCTGTACGACATGTTGAGCGATAAGAAAGTCCAGATGACCTTCGAATCCAGCAACTCGAACAGCTGGGTTTCGATTTTAGTGAACGCCTCGCCCTTCCTGCTGCTGATTGGATTCTGGATCTTCATGATGCGCCAGATGCAGAGCGGCGGGAATAAAGCCCTGAGCTTCGGCAAGAGCCGGGCCCGGCTGCATTCGACACAGCAGCGCAAAGTGACTTTCAAAGATGTCGCGGGCGTGGAAGAAGCGAAGGAAGAACTACAGGAAATTATCGAGTTTCTGCGCGAGCCCGCCAAGTTTCAGAAGTTGGGCGGACGCATTCCGAAAGGCGTGCTGCTGATCGGGCCTCCCGGAACCGGCAAGACGCTGTTAGCGCGCGCCATCGCCGGCGAAGCGAACGTTCCGTTCTTTTCGATCTCCGGTTCGGACTTCGTAGAAATGTTCGTTGGCGTAGGCGCCAGCCGCGTGCGCGATCTGTTCGAGCAAGGCAAGAAGAACGCTCCCTGTATCATTTTCATCGACGAAATCGACGCGGTGGGGCGCCATCGCGGTGCCGGTCTTGGCGGCGGTCATGATGAACGCGAGCAGACGCTGAACCAGTTGCTCGTCGAGATGGATGGCTTTGAGTCGAATGAAGGGGTCATCCTGGTTGCGGCGACCAATCGTCCGGACGTCCTCGATCCGGCGCTGCTGCGCCCCGGCCGTTTCGATCGCCGCGTCGTCGTAGGCCGGCCGGATGTGAATGGCCGCGAAGCGATCCTGAAGGTTCACACGAAGAAGGTCCCGCTGGGCGACGATGTGGATCTTTCGGTGTTGGGACGCGGTACTCCGGGTCTGGCCGGCGCGGATCTCGCCAATCTGGTAAACGAAGCGGCGCTCAACGCCGCGCGGCAAAACCGCAAGCTCGTCATGATGATCGATTTTGAGCTCGCCAAGGACAAGATCCTGATGGGCGCCGAGCGGAAATCGATGATCCTGAGCGATTCCGAGAAGCGGACCACGGCCTACCACGAAGCCGGGCACGCGGTGGTGGCGGTCGTGATTCCGAATGCCGACCCGCTGCACAAAGTTTCGATCATCCCCCGCGGCATGGCGCTTGGCGTCACCATGCAGCTCCCGATTGACGATAAGCACAACTACAGCAAAGTCTATTGCGAAGACCAGCTGGCCATCATGATGGGCGGCCGTATCGCGGAAGAGATTTACCTCAACCAGATGACGACCGGCGCCAGCAACGATATCGAGCGGGCCAGTGAAATGGCGCGCAAGATGGTCTGCGAATGGGGCATGAGCGAACTGGGACCCCTGAGCTTCGGCAAAAAGGAAGAACAGATCTTCCTCGGTCGCGAAATTTCGCAGCATCGCGACTACAGTGAAGAGACGGCGATCCGCATCGATGAAGAAGTGAAGCGGATCATCTCGACCGGATACAGCCGCGCGCGCGCCATCATCGAACAGCATTCAAACGCCATGGTGCGGGTGGCCGAAGCGCTGCTTGAGCGCGAAGTGCTCGACGGCGCCGAAGTAAAAACGCTGATCGACGGCGGTAATCTTCCCCCGATGAGTTCCAACCGTCCGCCGAAAGATACGGCGGATCATACGCAGCAGGTGATTCGTCCCGAGAGCGGCGGACGGCGCCTGCCTGGTTTGTCTGAAGGCGAGAGACCGGCGCCGGCGTAGTTGCGAGTGTCAGTCCGGCCTTTCGACGTTTACATTTTCGATGTGGATGGTACCTTGCTGGACTCTGCCGCGGATATTTGCGGCGCAGTCCAGCAAGCGCTTTCAGCCCACGTTTCAAAACCCCTTCCTTTCGAATACCTGAGAAGTTTTATAGGTTTTCATCTCGACGATGTGTTCACAGAGGTGCTCCCAGGCGCGGGTCGCGACCAGCTGGACGCGATGATTGAGTCTTACAAACACGTCTATCTGGAGCGCAAACATGCCGGGACGCGCATATATCCGGGGGTCGTCGAGGGCTTGAGTACCCTGGGCGGACGCAAAGGTACTGCAACTACAAAAGGCACCCCGACTACCTGCGCCGTGCTGGAGCAGTTCGGGCTGCTGCCGTATTTTAATCACGTGCAGGGTACGGACGGATTTCCGTGCAAGCCCGCGCCGGATGTACTGCTGCGATCGATTGCAGCGCTCGGGGCCAGGCCGGAGGACTGCCTCTTCATTGGGGACTCCACTGCGGATATGGAGGCGGGCCGCCGCGCGGGCGTCCAAATTTGCGCCGTGGATTACGGGTACGGGAAGGCTGAGGCGCTTGCAAAATGGCAACCGGATTTTGTCATTTCGGATTTGCGGGAGTTGTGCGGCACGGCGCCTCAAGTGTACAGACAGATGTACACTTGAGATATGAAAGATCTAAGCATCTCGGAGTTCCGGCGGCAGTGCCTCTCACTGCTCGACGCACTGCCGGAGGAAGGCTTGATTGTCACCAGGCGGGGCGAGCCGCTGGCCAGAATACTTCCTGTACGGCGGGCGCGTAAAGGCGGGTGCGTTCAACTGCCGCTGTTGAAAGGAAAAGGGCGGCGAGGTCCGGCCTGTCCCAACACTGAAACTCCTTATGACCTCGTATTTGATTGACATGAATGTCTGGCTTGCGATGACATGGGATATGCATCCACAGCATGCGGGTGCATCCCGATGGTACAGGAGCTTGAACGAATCGAGCGATTCCACATTCCTGTTTTGCCGGATAACAATGATCGGCTTCCTGCGGCTGCTGACAAATCGCGCCATTATGGGCGACAGCACGATGACCGTGGAGGGCGCGCTCGATCTCTATGACCGCTGGCATCGCGATCCGCGGGTTGAATTGGCGCCCGAACCGCCCCAAACCGACAGTCAGTTTCGAAAGGCACTGCGGCCGATTGCCTCGCAGTCCTCGACGAAGGCAATTGCCGACTGTTATCTGATCGGGTTCGCTTCCGCGGGCGGCGCTCACATTGTCACCCTTGACAAGGGCCTGGCCAGTATGTCGAGGGCGCAAAAAACTCCGGTAACACTGATCAGGCCCGTGCCGCCCAAAGGGGCACACAACTGAATTAATTGGACTGCCTTATCGTTCACCCCGCTCCGGCGGCCCCGCCCAATAGCGGTCGCGCGACTGCACTACAAGATCCGGCCGTTTAAGAACTAACCTGACCTTGCGAAATTCGGAAATCTCAGTCGGCCGGTCGGACACGTAGCCAATGCTGTACTGGCTGCGCAGGTCGTCCTGAATGAGCGCATAAACCTGATCGATCGTAAGTTTCTTCGAGACTTCGAAATAGCCGCCGCCAGTCTCTTTGGCGAGCCGCTGCATGATCCCGCGGTCCGCGCCGTACGCCCCGTCAGAAAAGAGAATTGTGTAAATCAGAGTGTCGGCGCGCTGGGCGGCTTCTATGGTTTCGGAGAGCGTCGCGTCGCTGCCGTTTTCGCCTCCGTCGGAGAGCACGATCAGCGCCTTGCGGCCCTTCTGCTTCTTCATGGTTCCCTGCGAAGCTTCGACGATGGCGTCGAAGAGCAGAGTCCCGCCGCCATACTGGCCCCGCAACTGGTCCCTCGTAGGCGTATCCACGAACGCGAGCGACTCGCTCAGATCGCGCCGGGATGCGGTCAGCGGCTGTCGCACCTGAACGGCCAGATCGAACTGCATGACGAACACGCGATCTTTGTTTTCGCGGAGCACCTGATCGAGAAAGCGCAGACTCGCCCCGCGCTCCGCATCCAGAACGCCCGTCTGGCTGAGGCTGGTATCCACCAGCAGGCCGATGATTAAAGGCAGATCCGTCTCGCGGGCGAAGTATCGAATCACCTGAGGGCGTCCGTTTTCGAGGACTTGAAAATCGTCCTTCCCCAGATCGCGCAGAATTTCGTTCTTCTTGTTGCGCACCGTCGCGAGCAGGTTCACCACCTGAACATCGGAGGAGAACACGGCGTCATCCTGCGCCCTGGCGCGCGAGGCCTGAAAGACCAGAGAAGCCCCGGAGATGAGGAAATGGCGGCGGGATAATGGAAACATCCGCTTCCATTATCCCGTCCGGCAATCTTCGTATAAATGCGCCGGGAAGATTGGGCGTTGTGCGAAACTTACCGTGAATGCCGGCATATGCGACAGCTTTCTAAGCGCACACAGTACAGCCTGCGGGCGCTTTATGCGCTGGCCCGCAGTTATGGGAGGGGTCCGGTCCTGATCTCGCGGTTGTCCGAAGAGGAAGCCATTCCGAAGAAATTTCTGGAACAGATTCTGTTGTCGCTCAAGTCCTCCGGGCTTGTCGAGAGCAAGAAGGGTAAAGGCGGCGGTTACAGCCTGGTGCGTGCTCCGGAGGCGATCACGATAGCCGATGTCATCCGGCTGATGGAAGGGCCCCTCGCCCCGCTGCCCTGCGCGAGTGAAACCAGATTTCGCAAATGCGATGAATGCATCGATATCGAAACATGCGGAACGCGCATTGTAATGAGGGAAGTGCGCGATGCGATTTCCGGGATTCTCGATTCGACAACTCTGGCTATGGTGTGTCATAAGGTCGATATGGCGCGCGAGACCCAGGAAGAGCCCCCCGCTCTGACTTACGATATTTAGCTCAAGGTGAAGATTGGCGCGAATCCTGGCGATTGAAAGCTCCTGCGATGAAACGGCGGCCGCCGTCATAGAAGATGAAATACGCGTGCTGTCATCCGTCGTCGCCAGCCAGTTCTCCGTACACGGAAAGTATGGGGGCGTGGTTCCGGAGCTGGCCTCCCGCGAACATCTGCGGGCCATCGTGCCGGTGGTGCGGGAATCGCTCGCGATTGCCGGGATTGCCTGGACCGGCCTCGATGCGGTCGCGGCGACTTCCGGGCCAGGGCTGGCCGGCTCGCTGCTTGTGGGTCTTACGTATGCCAAAGCCGTTTCCTTCGCCGCCGGCATTCCGCTGATTGCCGTAAACCACATCGAAGGCCACATCCACGCCGTGATTCTCGAGGCTATGCAGCGCGGCAATCCCGTGGAGTTTCCAGTCCTTGCGCTGATTGTCAGCGGTGGGCACACGCATCTTTTTGAAGCGCGCGAACCAGGCGCGTACCGGCTGCTGGGCCGCACGCGCGACGACGCGGCGGGCGAGGCCTTCGATAAAGTCGGTAAATTGCTGGGCTTTGGATATCCAGGCGGCCCTGTGATCGATCGTCTGGCTCCTTTTGGAGACCCGCGCGGCGTCCGCTTCACCATGGCGCGCATGAAAGGCAACGCGCTCGATTTCAGTTTCAGCGGCTTGAAGACGGCTGTGCTCCGGTGGGTCGAAAGTCACGATATGGCCGCCGAAATCGAACGCCGCAAAGAACTGTTGCGCCAGAACCCCGCGCCTTCCGTTGAAGAATGGCTGGCCGTGACTCCCAAAGCCACGCTGGACTTGCTGGCGAGTTTCCAGGGCACCGTGATTGAAGAACTGATTCGGCACGCCGTGGACGCCGCTGAACAAACCGAAGGCGTACGCTCCCTGATCGTTTCGGGTGGCGTTGCCTGCAACGCGGGTTTGCGAAGGGCACTGACGCAGTCAGCCACCGGACTGCCCGTTTTTTTTCCTTCCCCCGGATTATCCACCGACAACGCCGTGATGATTGCCGCGGCTGCGTTTCCGAAATACCGGCGCGCCGAGTTTGCGGCCCTCGATATCGCGGCCCTGCCGAATCTGGCTCTGGCTTAAAAGCTCTCAGCTTACAAAAGGCACGATCAGGGCCGACCGCGCGTCCGCCGCTGTGGGAAAAACCGTAAACAGAGGCTTGGTCTTTACCTTGCGGTCCAATACCGTCGCGATCCGGACCACCGACACGTTACCCGAACGCTGATCCATCACGAGCGCGTATTCACCGTCCGGCGTCAGCAGCACTTCACCCGGATTCTCCCCGACGTGTATCGATGCGGAAACGCCGCGCGTCTCGATGTCCAGAATCGTCAGATCGCCGCTCGCGGAATTCGTAACGAAAAGCAGATTGCGGCTCTCGGAAACCGCCATGGCATTGGGCGAGCGACCCGCGAGAATCGTTTGATCGACTTCGTTCTGGTAAGGGCTCACGATCGCGAGGGCGTCCTCGCCCTTGCCGGTGACGAACATCTGCCCTCCGTCGCCGTTGAAGCAGAATCGCGATGGCGCGAGCGGCAGCGGCAGCCGTGTCAGGAGCATCCCTGAACGCGCATCGATGGCCACGATCTCCCGGGCGGACGGGGCTGCGGCAAAAATCGTTTTGCCGTCTTTGCGAAAACGTACAGCCGCGCAGGGCACTCCTACCCTGGTCGGAGTCGGTTTCAGCTCGGGTAGAGAGATGCGCAGAATGGAACCTGCCGCCGGGATGGTGATTGCCGCGCTCTCGCCATTCACATCGAAATCCGCTGGAGCGGCTGGCAGCGGCAGACGCCCGATCACTCGCCGCGCATCCAGATCGACGCGCACCAAAGCGTGGACAGAATCGGTCAGCACCAATGCCGTTTTCGCGCCCGCTTCCAGACGGACCGCCACTGGTTTTCCGGGCAGAGCGATTCTGCCCTTAAAGCGGAAGTTCTCGACGTCGATTTCGACGATGCCCTGCGCATCCCGGCAAAGAGCGAACACGCGGCGCCCAGCCTGAAATAACTGGTCCGGCGCGCATGGCAGGGGGATCGAAGCCAGGCGCCGAAACGAAGCCAGATCCGCGACGGCGATCTCTTTTTCAACGCCGCTGGCGACGAACAGCCAGCCCTGGTAACGGGAGGCTCGTTTTCGGCTGCAGGCGGAGACGCCCGCGGATACCAATGCCGCCGAAAGCAAAGCCCGTCGCGAAAGCGGCCTACCAGCCATAGCACTCTTGTCCCCGGACTGCGACGTCACTCGATCTCCACCGCTCGATAGTCTTCAATATATTCCTCGACACCGTCGCGCCCCACCAGACAGAATGCCGTCCAACCCGCGCGGGTCCATCGAATAAGGAGTTTCCAGAATGCTTATTATCACAATACGGGACGTGTAATAGGTGGGGTCCTTTGTGGAGACTGAAAGGTGCGCAGAATCCAGTATCGGCATAAGCGCATGGAAATAGCCGCGATTCTTTCCGCCAAATATTGCCACCCATAGCGGATTTTTGGGCTATATTCTTCTAAGAATGGCCTCAACGTTGCGGCCTGAACAAAGCCAGGCAAGCCCGGCGATGGAAGAGCAATTGCTGACTGGCGTATGCGGAGGTCGCTTTTGTGCCCACTTCGGTGTCGCGGGCGGCAGTTTATTCGTGCGTGATTCTGGCCGGCCTGACCTTGACTCCAGTCCGACTCCCGGCGCAGTCATTGATGCGAGTGGGCGTTTCCACGGGTACCATCCAGCTGATCGGAAGCGATTCCGCCGTCCTCCAGTCCGATAAAAGGCAGAAAGATCTCCCGTGCACAGTCACCCCGGTCAAACCCAGCCTTGGCTTCGATTTGCGCTTCCACGCGGGTTATGAAATTGCGCTGCCTTTACGGGAAATCGCCGGCGATGGCGATCTTCTGACCATTATTTTTCGCGTAACGCCCGATTCCGCGAAAGATTCCCCTTATTATTTTTCGCAAAAATATTTGGTACCGGAAATCCAGGCCGACGCCAAAGGTGACGCCAACCTCGCCGGCGAATTCGATATCGGCGAGGGCGATTACCACGTCGACTGGCTGATGCGCGATCAAATGGAACGTGTTTGTTCCTGGAACTGGGACGTTACGGCAGCCCTGTCACCGCGGGATCAGGGTATGAAACTCGCCATCCCGGCCCACTCGATCGATACTTCCGAACTCCAGTTCTTCAAAGAGGAGGCTCGGGTGACCCGCATGAATCCGGCCGATGCCTTCAAAATAAAGGTCCTGATGAACTTCGCCCCCCAGCAGGGCAACGCGGCCACCATGCAGCCCGTCGATATGAGCGCGCTGGTCTCGATACTGCGCAACATTTCGCGGGAGCCGAGAATCTGCAGGTTCTCCATCGTTGTGTTTAACATGAACGAACAGCGCGTGGTGTATCGCCAGGACGATGCGGACCACATCGATTTTCCGGAACTCGGAAAGGCTTTGGCCTCCGTGAAGTTCGGGATGGTCGATTACAAAAAGCTGACCGACCCCCACAGCGGCAGCGATTTCCTGTCGAAACTGGTGCTGGATGAACTGGGTAACAATAAAGACGAACTGGGCAACAATAAAGCGGATGCCGTGGTCTTCGCCGGCCCGAAGGTGGGCATGAGCGATAATGTGTCGCCCGAAAATCTCAGGGAACTTACGGGTGTTTCTTACCCCGTTTTCTACATGAATTACAACCTCTCGCCACAGCAGAATCCCTGGCACGACCCCATCGGTAAAATCGTAAAACATCTCCGGGGGTACGAATACACCATCACCCGCCCGCGCGATCTGTGGACTTCCTGGTCGGATATCATGTCGCGCATCGTAAAATTGAAACTGGTTACGACGGCGGCAACGTCTTCACAATAGACAGATGAAATTCGGCTTGTGCTACATTCCGGCTCTGGCAATAGCATTTTGGAGCGGAGTACCGGCCAGCGCCCTCGCCCAGCATTTTACCGATCCGGACATTCTGGCGCCTTCTTACCCCACCCCCGAGGCGGTGGTTGAGCGGATGCTCACCCTGGCGCAGCTACGGGCCGGCGAAACGGTTTACGATCTGGGATGCGGAGATGGACGCATCGTGATTGCCGCCGCTCAGAAATTCAAGGCGCACGCGGTGGGGATTGAAATCAGGCGCGACATTTATGAGCGCACCCTTTCGACCGTGGCATCGCTCGGCCTGAACGATCGGGTGAAGATCGTCCATGGCAACGCTCTGCTCTACGATCTGAGCCCCGCCGACGTCGTGACTTTGTACCTGCTGACCAGTTCGAACGAGCGCCTGAAGCCGCTGCTGCTGAAACAACTCAAACCCAACGCGCGCGTGGTGTCTCACGATTTTGAAATCCGCGGCTGGAAACCGGTGACGGTCAGCGAAATCACGGTGGAAGGTCGCCCGCATACCATCTACCTCTATCGGCTCGCCTCTCGCTGAAACTAAATCGCCAGGCTGGACCGGAGGCGCTTTCGCCCCCGGCCGCATACAGAGCTACTTCGCGAAACGCGCTTCGACTTCTTTCCAGTTCACGACACTCCACCAGGCCGCCATGTAATCCGGCCGGCGATTCTGGTATTTCAGATAGTAGGCGTGTTCCCAGACGTCGAGGCCCATCACGGGTTCCACGCCTTCCATCAGGGGGCTGTCCTGATTCGCCGTCGAGGTGATTTCCAGCTTGCCGCCCTTCTTCAGAAGCCATGCCCAGCCGGAACCGAAGCGTGTCGCGCCCGCCGCGTTGAACTTTTCCCTGAACTGATCGAAGCCGCCAAATGTGCTGTTGATGGCTTCGGCCAGCGCTCCGCCTGGCGCCGAAGCGCCATCGGGCTTCGCCATGAGCGTCCAGAACATCGAGTGGTTGGCATGGCCTCCGCCGTTATTGCGAACCGCCGTGCGGATGTTTTCCGGCACCGCCGCGCAGTTGTTGGCCAGCAGCTCGGGCAGCGATTTATTCGCCAGATCCGGCGCCGATTCGAGCGCTTTATTCAGGTTCGTGACATACGCCTGGTGGTGTTTGCCATGGTGGATTTCCATGGTTGTCTTGTCGATATAAGGCTCCAGCGCATCGGGAGCGTAGGGCAGGGGTGGAAGTGTGAAAGCCATGTGAATCTCCTTAATTTGGTTGTGTAAAACTATGCAGCAGATTTTGTACGAAACTCGATGCTAACGTGTTTGCGCTTTGAGAGCAAAACACGTCAGTTTCCTGCGCGTTCGAAAGCGTCCGCAAGGCGGAACATCTTCGCTTCCTGAAAATGATTGCAAAGGATCTGCAGGCCCACCGGCAGGCCCTCCACAGTCGCGCCGCAGGGGACGCTCATGCACGGAATACCGGCCAGGCTGCCCGTGATGGTGTAAATATCGGAAAGATACATTGCCATCGGGTCGTTCACCTTCTCGCCGATTTTGAATGCGGGGAACGGCGAAACCGGCCCCACAATGCCATCCAGAGAATGAAAGGCGTTGGTAAAGTCGCGCGTGATCAGCGCCCGCACTTTCTGCGCCTTCAGATAATACGAGTCATAATAGCCGTGGCTCAGGACATATGTCCCCAGCATGATGCGCCTCTTCACTTCGGCCCCGAAACCTTCGCCGCGCGTATTCCGGTACATCTCCCCGAGAGTGCCGGATGCGTCCGAGCGGAAGCCGTACCGCGCACCGTCGAAGCGCGCCAGATTCGAACTCGCTTCCGCCGTGCAGAGGATGTAGTAGGCAGCGACGGCGTAATCGGTTGCGGGCAGACTGATCTCGCGCACATCGCACCCCAGTCCCCGCAGCCGTTCAATGGCGCGATCAATCAGCCCCGCTGTTTCGCCCGTCGCGTGTTTCATGTACTCGGCCGGAACCCCCAGCCGCATGCCGCGCACATCGCCGGTCAGCTGCGAAGCATAATTCGGGACAGGGCCTTCGGCGGAGGTGGAATCGAGCGGGTCGCGGCCCGCCATCGCTTCAAGTACCGTCGCCGCGTCGTGGACGTTGCGCGCGAAAGGGCCAATGTGATCGAGCGAGCTGGCGAAAGCCACCAGGCCATAGCGCGATACGCGGCCATACGTGGGCGTAACCCCGACCACGCCGCAAAACGCCGCCGGCTGGCGAATGGAGCCGCCGGTATCGGAGCCCAGCGACACCACGGCCGTATTCTGCGCTACAACGGCCGCCGACCCGCCGCTCGATCCGCCGGGCACGCGATCCGGAGCCACCGGATTCCGGACTGGTCCGTAAGCGCTGTTCTCGTTCGAGGAACCCATCGCGAACTCATCGCAGTTGGTCTTGCCGATGATCACTCCCCCCGCCGCTTCGATTCTTTCGATGGCTGTGGCATCGTAGGGCGGGATGTAATGCCCCAGCATCTTCGACGCGCAGGTGGTACGAACGCCCTTCGTGAGGATGACATCCTTCACCCCGACCGGAACGCCCGCGAGCAGGCCCGGGTCTTCACCCGCGGCAATCTTCTGATCGACCCTTTCCGCGGCTTCAAGCGCGCGCCCGGAGCAAAACGACAGATAAGCGTTGGTCTTCGCGTTCTCGCGTTCAGCGAAAGCCAGAGCTTCGCGCGCGATTTCGACGGCGCTGAATTCCTTACTCCGCAGACCGGCGCGGATTGACCGGATGGTGTACGCCGTCATCGTTCAATGACCTTCGGAACTTTGAAATATCCGGCGCCCGAAGCAGGCGCGTTCGCGAGCGCCGCCTCGTTTCCCAACGGCGCGCGCTCCACGTCGGGACGCAGGGTCGCTGCTTCTTCGCTCTCGTAAAGTACTTGCGTCATGGGCTCCACGCCCTCGGTATCGATCGCAGCCAGGCGATCCATGTGCTCCAGGATGCCGCCGAGGTCGTGGACCATCCCGGCCACTTCCGCCGGCGTGAGATTCAGATTCGCGAGCTTTGCGACGTATCGGACTTCTGTTTCAGTCAGCTTCAAGTTCTGATTCTAGCGGGCGGCCCTAAGCGATTTCGCGCCGGCGCGCCGCCTTGTAAATACGGCGCAGTCCTGGATCGGCGATACTTTCCGCTTCATCCAGAGGGATTTCGAGCGGCAGGCGCTCTTCCACCGCGCGCTGCGGACCGAAGCGCGGAGGCATAACGCGCAGTTCCAGCTTTACCGCAATCCCGGGCCCGATCGCCCGTTCCACATTGCGAAGAATCTGATAACGCAGGCTCCACAAATTGTCGCGCCACACCTGATCTTCCACTTCGACCACCAGCGTGTCCCGCACCAGCTTCAGGGCCCGCGTGCGCATGGCGATCTTTTTTCCGACCGCTTTCTTCCATGCCGCGCAGGCGATTCGCTCGTGGCTGATCACATCGGATACGCCGGTCCACTGAGCGATAATCCGGCTGGCCTGATCCATGGGACGGTACCGATCATAGCACCGAAAAGGCTCGCGTTCGGGCGCTGCTACGCCGCCTCACTCCGCAGGCTCACAAACATTCCCAGCAGGGCGACGCCGGCGGTCGTCAGCGCCCACGCGCCCAGTTGATGCCGATCGATCAGGCTGCCCGCGATCACCGGGGCGACGATCTGCGATATCGAGGTGATCGACTGCGTGAGCCCCAGCACCACGCCCTGCTCGCGCTTGCCCGCCTGCTGTGTGATGAGCGACGTCACTGAAGGCCGCAATACTCCGCCGTAGGAATTCACCGTGCTTGCAAACAGCAATTGCCCCACCGTGCGCGTGAATGCCAGCATCCCGTAGCCGATGGCGCTTACGCCGAAGCCCGTCCACACCAGGGTCCGCTCGCCGAGGAATTTGACCAGTCTCCCCATCAGGCCGCCCTGCAGGATCAGACCGAGGAAGCCAACATAAGCAAAAATATAGCCGACCTCTTTAGCCCCAAACGGTTGGCCGTGTAATGTGTACTTCCGCTGTGCGTAGAGCGCGAAACCCGAAATGAACATTGCAAACGAAAAAGCGAAGAAGAAGTACTGCCACAGCAGCTGGCCCAGCCCGGGCCGCGCGAAATACTCGGCGTACCCTTTCCATTCGAAGATATTGAGGCGGCGTCCGCCCGGCCCGCCGGCTCCTTCATTGGTGTGCGGCTCGACCTTCGGCAGCAGCGTCGCGGTGCAGGCGATGCTTGAAGCGGAAAGGAACGCGGCGGCCAGAATCGGATAAACATAGCCGAACTGGGCGAGAAAGCCCGAAATCCCCGGCCCGATCAGAAACCCGATTCCGAAGGCAATCCCGATCACTCCAAACGATTTGGCGCGGTTTTCAGGCGTCGTAACATCCGCGATATAAGCCTGCGCCAGCGATAGATTGCCCGCGGTCAGCCCATCGATAACGCGTGAGAGAAACACCATCCCGAGAGAGCCGGCAGACGCCAGTATCAGGAATCCCACGAGAGTGCCGAACTGGCTCACGATCAGCAGCGGCTTGCGGCCCATGCTGTCGGACATGCGGCCGAGGATCGGCCCCGCGATGAGCTGGCAAAACGCGTAGGAAGAAATCAGCAGCCCCACGGCCGTCGCCGATGCCCCCAGCTTCTCGGCGTAAAAAGGCAGCAGGGGGAGAATGATCGTGAGGCCGAGTACATCCACCAGCACGATCAGAAAAATAGGAAGGAGCGGGGACCGATTCACTGGCTGAAATGTCCCGCTGTATCGAAAACGAATATCACGTTTTCATGCTAGCGTGCGCCGCCGTTCCGGAACCGGCCTGCCACTCTTTCCAGTCTTTCTTCGTGGCGGAGACCATCTTTGCGGCAGCTTTATGCAGCCAGTGCGGCGGACGTTTCGCGAGATCGGCGGTAATCCGCTCGATATTGCCGGACCCGAGATGCAGGTTTGCGGTTTCCCAGCCCATCGCGTGGAGCAGACGGGTTTCATCGCGCTCGCGCGGGAACATTGCCAGATTGACTTTGATGCAATCGGGCGCCAGCCGCCTCACGATCCAGCTGCCCTGCAGGCGGACAAAAGGGTCCGCGTCGCGAACCGCGATATCGAGCGCGCGCTGGTACCGGATCGATTGTATGCCGGATTTTGAATCTTCGCGCGCCCAGTGCCATGCGGAGGGCGCGAGCGCCCTGGCTTCGCGGCACACGAGGGCGCCTTTGTATTCCGCGAGGGCCACAAAGCGCTGCCTCCCCAGGCTGCCCATACCGGCAACACGATGCGCCACGCGCCATTTCGAAGTCTTGCCGGGCATCGCTTTTTCGAGCCCGCGCCGCGCGTTCCCGGGAATGTGGCCTGTCAGCGGCGGCAGCGACTCGAGCTTCTGCCAGAAGACCGCCGGGTCGCGCAAACCGGGTTTGACCATTTCGTAAAGCCATGCGTGCTTCCCGCCGAGCACCCAGGGAAGTCCGCCGGCCGCAAGGCTCTCGCGATAACCGGCGAGAATCGCGTCGCAGGCATCGCGATGCGGCACATGCAGCTGCTCGCTGTCGATGGCCAGATGCGCGCTCGCGGCCAGCCGGACCAGATCCATCGTATAAGGCATCCGGCAGATTTCATCGAAGTCGTTGATGCCCCAGACGAGCCTCCCCTCGGCGTCTCGCCATGTGCCGAAATTCTCCACGTGCAGATCGCCCGCGGCCAGCACCGCCGGGGCCTTCGCGCACTGCGGACAGACCTTCGGCCAGATCTGCGCCCAGCGGTAAAATGTGGCCCGGAAAAAAGGAAAAATCGCCGTCCGCATCGCCTGATGCTTCATAGCGAGATCGGCGGGGATGATTTCCAGTTCCTGCCCCAGCCAGCTTTCATAGGAAGCGGTAGCGTCGCTGAAGGTCATCGGGTTGATTTTAGCCGAAGGCATGTTGGCGTCAGGAAGGCGACGTCGCCAGCGGCAGCCAGATCATTCGCAAGGTACGCAATAATAAAGTAAGTTCAGATACAGCAGACCAGGCAGCCCAGAATAGTGTGCACGTTGAAAGCGTATTGTTTCGTTGCCGGGTCGCACAAGAGGGAATAAGCCATTGTCGGCGCAGCGGGTGATCTCACGGCTGAGTTGCTCACAGCGGAAAGAAGGCGTGCCAGCACTTGTCGCGCCGGTTCATTGATCGCAGACAGCTGCCCGTCGGAGTGCAGTGGGGCGGCGGAATTGCTACGGGAGATGTTTTTGGCAGCGGGAATATAAGCCCGTTTGTGTTTAGGTGGGAGCAGGTCCAGAGCCAAGGATACGGTTGCGAGCTTTTTTGCGGTGCTCCGAGCGTCTATGCGCCGCTTCCTGCGCACAAAATGGATACCAGTGACCCAGAGGCCAATTTCACATTCGCGATAACAGTCACCAGTACAGCACTGGC
>JALYHT010000247.1 GCA_030776225.1 Acidobacteriota bacterium
AGATAGTGCCCATTGCGCGCGCGCTTCGTTAATGCTGCTGCGATAATTGCATGAGAACGGGTTCCCTCTTCCACTGACACCACGGGCTTGTGAATAACTATTACGGCGTCGTTCCCATTGATCTTTCGGGGTTGAAAACCGTCTCGCTGGCCGAACGCGGCGGTAAGGTGCGGCAGGCCGATTTCGCAGCGGTGTACACCAAAGGGTCTGGCGTCGCCGGACTCATCGACAGCCTGCCGCACATTCTCGCGGGCGAATCTCTGCGCAGCGTGGTGGATGCCATTGTGGCCGCGCGGGCCAAAGGCAAGCCGGTGATCTGGGCCATGGGCGGCCATGTGATTAAGTGCGGGCTGGCGCCGGTCCTGATCGATCTGATGCGCCGCGGGTTCGCGACGGCGTTTGCGATGAACGGATCGGCATCCATCCATGACTTTGAAATCGCGCTCGTGGGACACACAAGTGAAGACGTGGAGGCTGTGCTGCCGGACGGGCGCTTCGGCGCCGCTGAAGAGACCGGTCGGGAATGGAACCAGGCCCTGATTCCCGGAGTGGGCGTGGGTGAAGCCCTGGGCCGCGCACTCGATAAACTGGGCGCTCCGGAGCATGCGTCCGCGAGTATTCTGGTCGAAGCTTGGCGTGCCGCCGTTCCCGTGACCGTGCATATCGCGCTCGGTACCGATACGCCCCACGCTCACCCCGCCGCCAATCCGGAAGTCATCGGAAGCGCGACCCACTATGACTTCCGGCTGTTCTGCAGTATGGTGGCCGCGCTGAACGAGGGCGGCGTTTACATCAATGCGGGGTCCGCCGTCGTGATGCCCGAAGTATTTTTGAAAGCCGTTTCGTGCGTGCGAAATCTGGACCACCCACTGCGCGATTTCACAACGGTAAATCTGGATTTCCTGCAGCATTACCGTCCGCGTGTGAATGTTGTGGAGCGTCCCCACGCGCAGGCTGGCGGGCGCGGGTACGCACTCACCGGTCATCATGAAATTATGATTCCGCTGATCGCCGCTGCGCTGATCGAGAGAAGCGCCTGACGCCAGGAACCATGAGTCCGGAAAATACCGGCGCGCCCGTGTATCTCGCCGCTCCCGACAGGCCGTTCTGGGGGTTCGCGGAATTGCTGCTGGTGGCTGCGCTTTTTTTGCCGGCGGTGTTTGCCGGCGGCTTCGCCGTGCGGACGCTGAGCCCGTATCTGCACATCGATCCCAGCCTGGGGCTGCCCTTGCTGATTGCCGAGTTTCTGGGGTACGGGATCGTATTTATTGTGCTGCGGCTGTTGTTCGCGCGCCATGGTAAGCCGTTGTTCGAATCGCTGGGGTGGGTGCCGCAGCCTTTCAAACCGCACCACCTGGTAGTCACCGGGGTTGTACTGGCGTTCGTGGTGGTGCTTCTGTCGAACCTGCTGGGGTTCCCGAACGTGGAGACTCCATTCGAAAAATTGCTGAACGATACGCCCAGCCGCGTGGCGATCGCGATCTTCGGCGTGAGCCTGGGGCCGATCATCGAAGAGCTGCTGTTTCGGGGCTTTCTGCAGCCCGTTCTCGTCGACGCGTTCGGCGTATTTTCGGGGATTCTGGCGACCTCGCTGCTGTTTGGCGCCATGCATCTGATGCAGAATGCTTTCCTGTGGCAGAGCGGCGTCCTGATCACCCTCGTGGGCTTTGTGCTCGGTGTGGTGCGCCATGTTTCCGGTTCCACGCGCGCTTCGGCCATCACGCACGTCTCCTATAACGCGCTGCCGTTTCTCATGCTGCTGATAGCGCCGCGCAATTGACCGGAACCGCCTCTTCTATGGCTGAAACTCTTACTATGCTTGAAACGATTCTATGGAGCGACGACGGCGTCGTGATGATCGACCAGACGCGGCTTCCGTCGGAGGAAGTTTATGTCACGTGCCGCAATTACCGTGAAGTGGCCGATGCGATTCGAACTATGATTATCCGCGGCGCGCCGGCGATCGGCGTAGCTGCCGCGATGGGCGTGGCGATCGGGGTGGCGCAGGCCGACGCGGCCAATCTGGACGCGCAGTTCGCCCATATTTGTGATGAACTGGGCGGCACGCGGCCCACGGCGGTCAATCTCTTCTGGGGTATCGACCGCATGAAGCGGCTCTACGCAACGGTGAGGCATTTACCGCTCGCCGAGATCCAGCGCCACCTTCGTACAGAAGCCCTGCTGGTGCGCGAGGAAGACATCGAAATCAACCGCGCCATCGGCAGACATGGGGCGCCGCTCGTGCCCGACGGCAGAACCGTGCTGACGCATTGCAATGCCGGGGCACTGGCCACCGCGGGTTATGGAACCGCGCTCGGCGTGGTACGCGCGGCTGTGGAGGCGGGCAAGAAGATCGATGTTTATGCGGATGAAACGCGTCCATTTCTGCAGGGGGCGCGGCTCACGGTCTGGGAACTGCAGCGCGACGGCATTGAAGCCACTCTCATTACAGACAATATGGCCGGACATTTCCTGCACTCGGGCCGCATCGGCTGCGTGATCGTGGGCGCGGACAGGATCGCTGCCAATGGCGATGTGGCGAATAAGATCGGCACCTACGGCGTCGCGGTGCTCGCGAAAGAGAACAATGTCCCGTTTTACGTGGCGGCGCCGGTCTCGACGCTCGACCTGAGCCTGCCCGATGGCAGCCATATTCCCATCGAGGAGCGCGGCGCCTCGGAGGTGACGCACCTGCAAGGGGTACCCATCGCGCCTGCCGGCACGGCGGTGCGAAACCCGGCGTTCGACGTGACTCCACACCGCTACGTCACCGCGATCATTACGGAGAAGGGCGTGGCGCGAGCGCCTTACACTGAATCGTTGCGGGGGTTGACCCAATGAAAACGGCAATTCTGATTGTCATCGGCGCTCTGAATCTTTTCGGAGAAAACGAATTTTCCAACCGCCGGGCGCCCGGGTTTTCACTGGCGGATTCGAAATTCCAGCAGCACGACCCGCAGGATTACCGCGGAAAAGTCATGATCATCGACTTCATGCAGACCACCTGCCCGGTTTGTGTGAGATTGACCGATGCCCTGCGCGAAGTGAAAGCCACATATGGGGACAAGGTGGCGATCCTTTCGATCACCACGCTGCCCGACACTTTCGAAAAGGCCGACCGCTTCTCCGTCGAACACAGGATTTCATGGCCCGTGCTGTTCGACTCGGGTCAGGTGATGATGTCTTATCTGAACGTCACGCCGGCTCACCCGCAGGTGAAATTCCCGCACTTGTTTATCGTCGACGCCAGCGGAACCATCCGCTACGATTTTGAAGGCGCGGCGGACGCGGCGGAGATCTCCGCCGATATAGACAAGATAATGAAGTAGGCTGCGCCCGGGTTATACGCGGCGCTTTATGCCGCGGCGGCAGCCTGATCGGCCAGTTGCCGAAGCACGAAAGGCAGAATCCCGCCGTTGCGGAAATATTCGGCTTCCTGCGGCGTATCCACGCGAGGCTGGGCCTCGAAATCGATTTCCTTGCCGTCCGCCGCAATGGCTCTGATCTTCACGCGCGTTCCGTCTTCCACGGCCTCTTTCACGCCCGTGACGTGGAAAAGTTCCTTGCCCGTGAGTTTAAGAGATGCCGCGGTCTGCCCCTGTACAAACTGCAGCGGAAGAATTCCCATGCCCACCAGATTCGTGCGGTGGATGCGTTCGTAGCTTTCGGCGATCACTACTTTGACGCCGAGCAGTTTCACGCCTTTGGCCGCCCAGTCGCGCGAGGAGCCCGACCCGTATTCTTTGCCGGCGATGATCAGCAGCGGCGTGCCTTCCTGCTTATAGAGCATGGCCGCGTCGTAAATGAACATCACTTCGTCTTCGGGCAGGTGGGTGGTCCAGGTACCCTCTGTGCCGGGCGCGAGCTGGTTACGCAGGCGCACATTAGCGAGCGTGCCGCGCACCATCACTTCATGGTTGCCGCGCCGCGCGCCATAAGAGTTGAAGTCTTTCGGGGCTACGCCAAGGCTTACCAGATATTTGCCGGCGGGGCTGTTGATGGCGATGGAGCCTGCGGGCGAGATGTGGTCGGTGGTGATGGAATCGCCCAGCAAAGCCAGCGCCCGCAGGCCGGTGATATCGGCAATGGGCGCGTTCGGGTCCACCATGTCTTCAAAATATGGCGGCTTCTTGATGTAAGTGGAGGCGTCGTCCCAGATATAGATGTTGCCAGTCGGGACAGGCAGTGCCTGCCAGTTGGCATCCCCTTCAAAGGCCTTTTCGTATTCCGTGCGGAACATCTCGGCGTCGATAGTCGCGGCGAGAGCGTCGCTCACTTCCTGCGGGCTCGGCCAGATATCTTTGAGGTAAACGGGCTTGCCGTCGCTGCCGGTACCGAGCGCGTCGCATTCCATATCGAGATCGACGCGGCCGGCGATTGCGTAGGCGACCACGAGGGGCGGGGAAGCGAGGTAATTCGCCTTCACCTGAGGATTAATGCGCCCTTCGAAGTTCCGGTTGCCGCTCAGCACGGCGGCCACCACCAGATCGTCATTCTTTACCGCGGCCGAAACAGCTTCGGGCAGCGGCCCGCTGTTGCCAATGCAGGTGGTGCAGCCGTAGCCGACCAGGTTGAAGTTGAGCGCTTCCAGATAAGGAGTCAGGCCGGCTTTATTGAGGTATTCGGTGACTACCTTCGAACCCGGCGCGAGGCTGGTCTTGACCCACGGTTTGCTCTTCAGACCCTTTTCGACGGCCTTCTTCGCGAGAATACCGGCGCCGATCATCACCGAGGGATTCGACGTATTCGTGCAGCTTGTAATAGCGGCGATCACGACCGCGCCGCTCTGCATCTCACCGGTTTCCCCCCCGACCTCAACCTGCGATTTCTTCGTGGAAGCGTCTTTGAAGGAGTCGCGGAAATTCTTTTTGACTTCGGGCAGCGTGAGACGATCCTGCGGGCGCCTGGGACCCGCCATGGAGGGCACCACACTCGCGAGATCGAGTTCAAGCGTGTCGGAAAACAGCGGATCTTTGGTGGCATCCGTGCGGAACAAAAGCTGTTCTTTGGAATAAGCCTCGACGAGATCGACCAGGTGCGCATCGCGATTGGAAATCCGGAGGTATTGCAGGGTGCCATCGTCCACCGGAAAGAAGCCCATGGTGGCGCCGTATTCGGGAGCCATATTGGCGATGGTGGCCCGGTCGGCGACGCTCAACTGGCTGAGCCCCGCGCCGTAAAATTCCACGAATTTGCCGACGACGCCTTTTTTGCGAAGCATCTGCGTAACCGTGAGAACCAGGTCAGTCGCAGTGCAGCCTTCGTGAAGCTTGCCGTGCAATTTGAAACCGACGACTGCGGGCAGAAGCATGGAGACAGGCTGACCCAGCATGCAGGCCTCGGCTTCGATGCCGCCGACGCCCCAGCCCAGCACGCCCAGGCCGTTGATCATCGTGGTATGCGAATCGGTGCCGACCAGTGTGTCCGGGTAAGCGCTCCATGCGCCATCCACGCCCTCCGAGCGGAAGACGACGGTGGCGAGATATTCCAGATTCACCTGGTGGACAATTCCGGTGTCGGGCGGCACAACGCGAAAATTGCGGAACGCCGTCTGGCCCCATCGCAGCAGCGTGTAGCGTTCGCGATTGCGCTGGAATTCAAGCAGCGCGTTGATGTTGAAAGAGTCTTTGGTGCCGTATTCGTCCACCTGTACCGAATGGTCGATAACCAGATCGGCAGGGAGCAGGGGATTGGCTTTGGCAGGGTTGGCGCCCATGGCAGCCAGAGCGTCGCGCATGGCGGCGATATCCACCACGGCGGGAACACCTGTAAAGTCCTGTAACAGAACGCGCGCCGGCATGAACGAAATCTCTTTCGCTTCCGGCCCGCTGACGCCGCGCGCGATGGAATCGATGTCGGACCCCTTGACCTTGCGCCCATCTTCATGACGCAAAAGGTTTTCGAGCAGAATGCGGTGCGAAAACGGAAGGCGTGAAACGTTGGCGACGCCGTTTTCCTCCAGCGTGGGCAGACGGAAAATGCGATAATTCGTGCCCCCCACTTTCAACGCGGACGAAGCACCAAAACTGTTCTGATTCATGGATTAATTCCACTATATCGAACAGGTTGCGATGGGTGGCCCGAGGGTTCGCCTGCGGGCCTCAAAGAACTTCGGGATCTTCGTCCATTTCTTCGAGGTTAGGCTTGCGTCCCTCGCTCTCGATATCTTCTTTAAGCCATTCCTTACGCAGATCCTCTTCTTTATCGGAAGCTTCTTTTTGCTTCTCCGATGCTTTGTCCACGGGAGTCATACCCAAAGCCGAGCACGCCTGTATCCACTGTTCATCCCAACCACTTGTTGATCCAGCCTACAGATACAATCGTGGGCATTGAGCAAAATGAACCAGCCTGCTTCCCCGGACAGGAATGCCGCCGTACTGGCGGGTTTTCTCGGCTGGACGCTTGATGCCTTCGACTACTTCCTGGTCGTTTACTGCCTGACCGCCATCGGCAAAGAATTTCACCATTCCGATGCCGGGATGGCGCTTGCCATCACTGTGACGCTGGTGCTGCGTCCCGTGGGCGCGTTCCTCTTCGGGCTGCTCGCGGACCGCTACGGACGCCGTCTGCCGCTGATGATCGACCTGGTGTTTTTTTCTGTGATCGAAGTGGCGACGGCGTTTTCGCGCAGCTACACGTCATTCCTGATCCTGCGAGCCCTCTTCGGGATCGGCATGGGCGGGGAGTGGGGCGTTGGCGCCTCGCTGGCAATGGAAAAAGTCCCGCCGAGGTTTCGCGGACTTATTTCCGGGCTGCTGCAGCAAGGCTATGCGTTGGGGAGTCTTCTGGCCGCGCTGTGCTATTTCTTTCTGTTCGACCGCTGGGGCTGGCGGCCGATGTTCCTGCTGGGCGGCTTACCCGCGCTGCTTGCGATCTTTGTGCGGCTGCGCGTGAAAGAGTCGGAAGTCTGGCAGCAGACGAAAAAAGCGGACTGGGGCCAGTTGCGCTCGTCGATCTTCGCCAACTGGAAGCTCTTTCTTTACCTCGTGTTGTTGATGACATTTATGAGCTTCAGCTCACATGGCACGCAGGACCTCTACCCTACCT
>JALYHT010000248.1 GCA_030776225.1 Acidobacteriota bacterium
CACTAATTCGTACATTACAAGCGGTTGCGCCGGTTCCAGTTGCGTGGCAGGATCGGTAAGCACCGCGACGGAACAGAATTACGATAATGTCCTGTTTTCTGGCGCCTTGAATGTAAGCACCTCGCCCAAGCCTTATTCCACTTACAGTACGTCGACGGCAAACGCCGGGACTATCGTGGATTCGACTAATAGCGTCACGTTCTCCATGATAAACGATGGGGCCTCCGAAGGCGGCTCGAATAACGTCTGGATCCTGGGGCAGACAGGTAATCCGACCATCACTGTCCCCGTCGGCGTCTACGGCGTCAGCGACGTGTATACGATGCTCAACACCGAGTTAGCATCGGCTGCTTTTGCAAATCGGGATGTTACGTTATTTTTCAACTTCGGCACAACGTCGAACGCCTCAACCGTTCAGACAGTCACGGTAAAGCTGGTAAACAGTAATAACAGCACTACGGCAGGCGGTCAAGTGCGCAACGCGGTGGACTGCGCTCCGCCTTCTACGTCGTGTGGAGGCGTGTCGACGGCGGCAAGCGGTTCCCTGCTCACCTCCACCGTGATTTCCGGCGTAACGGTCAAGACTAACAATGTCTATACGAGCCCCTTTACAAGCGCGACTGGAAGTTACGTCAGCAACACTTCAGGTACTCTAAATCTTGATGACCAGGGGTTTTTCTTCAACGGAATTTCTCTAAGCACCCTGGGCACCGGCGCTACCAACCTGAATACTTACCTGGTCAGCATAGGAGTCAGAGAAGCGGGCACTTCGCCCGATATCGCTTCCTTAGGCCTTTCTGCTATCACAATCGATACCGTAAGTGCTCCTGAGCCCTCCACAATTTTAATGCTTCTGACGGGATTGGGAGCGCTTGCATTTGCCCGTGGCCGCCGCATCAAAGCTTAGTCAAAGTTCTGCAGTAGTTCCCAGAGGGGCATGGCTTTCACGGCCATGCCCCTCTGTTATTGACTCAACATTCCCCGCTTCTCCTCCACCTTACAATTCGCAACGTTTGGTCTCACCGCTCATCACCCCTGTCAGATTCAACCCACCGTACAACATCAGCCAGATCGCCGATGGAATAGCGACGATAGAGGTTACCAACAGTGACGGACCGCGTTACTAAGCTTACATGGCGCAGATGTGCAGTCAGCGCCGGTTTGTCCATGCGCTGGTGTCTCACAAAAGAATTCGTACTCAGTTGTGCGGCGGCCGACAGAGCAGGCACTAAATCACAACCGATGCGGGAACCCCAGGCCAATAAGTAGACCCGATCGACACAGAGGAGTTGCGGCGGGAAATCTCCGGGCAAATCGAAAAAGTGCTTTCTCCACTGAAATATGCCAGCCGGTTCTCTTCCGTTGAAAACAGCTCGCGCATCATCCAGCAATCGAATTCGCGGGCCTGCCGGCTGGACCACACACTTACCATCAGTATTCAACCGGACAGCGGCAACATCGTCTGTAATCACCCGGTGACCACGCGCATGGCAGGCTGCTGCCAGCGTGGACTTTCCCGAGCCCGAACGACCGATAAACAGAACCGCCTTTCCTGCCAGTTCAACGCCGCTGGCGTGCAGCGAAAGCCAACCCCTTTGCCTCAGTAAAAAGGCCATCATTCTGCCCAGCAACAGCACCCGCAATAAATCGGGGTCTGCTCCTGCGGGCGGGTCCAAAACGATTTCCCTGCCTTCTCTGATGTGGAACCAGCCGCCTTTGGCGTGGTGGGCGATTTCTTCCCGAAGAGTTGCCATCGGATGTCTGTCAGGCACATGGCCGAAACGAATCGCAACGTCGATCAGTTCGCTTCCAGGCGGGAGATTTGCAAACTCCAGATCGGAGTGTATGGAAAGGCCATACGCTGTATACCGGAACATCTTTTTCAGCTTCGAAAGTCAGAGAACTGGCGCAGAAATGCGATCACGTACAAAGATAAGGGGATGGTGTCGCGAGCAAGGGTCGTTCCCAGTTTCGGGTCCACCGGTTGAAGAGAGGATGCCAGACGAGACACGTCAATAATCTCCCGGACGGGGTCGGTCGGACGAATGCCGGCTACATAGTCTCTGGCTACTCCAAGTTGGGCATTATAACGAAGGAAGTAATCGGGTGAGTAAGGATGCTTACTCGTTCTCCATTGGATACGAGGAGGGAGCACGCCTTCCAGCGCGCCACGCACAAGATATCGCGGATATCCTTGCTGGGTTTCCATTCCCGGAGGGAGAGCAAGGCAAAACTCCAGAATTCTTTTATCGAGCAGCGGATAGCCGGGCCGAATCAATTCAAGCGTCTGACCGCGGGCCAGCGCGTGCTTCCGAAGCCAAAAACGTATGGCGGCTGCCTGATAGCGCCGCTGTGTGGGCCAGCGATTCCTGTAGGCCGCGCCGTCAATGCATTCGCGCCGGAATCGCTCATTCAGGAACACCATGGGACTTCCGCCCCGGAGCGGCTTGATGGTGCGAAACACCTGGCCAGCGAGGATCCGCAGAGCAGAGGGTCCGGCAGAGGCCCTTCGATTTCGAAGCATTTGGAAGAGAGCGAACCAGCGGAGCCTGATTGCCGATTCCAGGTAATACCGCTCGCCAGTTGAAGTAACGCTGAATTCGCCACCTGCCCCACTGAGCAGGGTCTGCGCCCCGCTTTCGATGGCTGCCTTCGCGCATTCCTCATCGAGGAAGAATCGCGAACTGCGGAGTGGGAAAGCAGCGAAACGGGAGGTGTCGGCAAGTGAATCGAAAGGGCCGCGGCCCCGGGCAGTCACGTACCGTATGTTGAGGTTTTCTGTCGTTTTGAATTCGCCGATGTAACTCCGCTCATCTTTGAACATGCCCAGGTTTTCCTCGGGAAGCACAGCGGCTACCGCTGTCAACTGGCGATTCTTCCGAGCAAGATATCGCGACGCAATAGCCGCGATGGCAGACGAATCCAGCCCACCGCTCAGTAGAGTCGCCACGGGGTGCTCCCGATCCAGTCTGCATTCAACGGCCTGAAATAACAATTCCCGGAGCTGTTCGAGCGCGCTTTCAGAGTTGGCGGGAATAGCAGACCCTGTTCCTGTTTGGGGCTCCCAATACCGCCGCAGGCGG
>JALYHT010000249.1 GCA_030776225.1 Acidobacteriota bacterium
AACTTCCAGATCGATCGTGTGGCACTTCACCATCTCGACGGGCTTGCCGCGCAGAAACCCCGCGATCATCATCTCGTCCAGATCGGGCGGCAGCGGCAGTATCGCCGAATACATCGTCGCCGGATCCGACCCGATCGCCACCGCCACGTCCATACGCCCAGGCTTGCCTTCCGCCACACGGCGCCGGTAATGCTCCGCGCCCTGTTTATGCGTTTGCCAGTGCATGCCCGTCGTCCGCTCGTCGTACACCTGCATGCGGTACATCCCGCAGTTCCGCTTGCCCGTATCGGGGTTGCGCGAAAAAACCATCGGCAGCGTAATAAACGGGCCGCCGTCATCCGGCCAGCAGGTCAACACCGGGTAATCGTAGAGAGAAAAACCCTCGGTCTTAATCACCTCCTGACACGCGCCCTTCGACACGATCTTCGGAAAGAAAGCCCCCACCTCCGCCAGCTTCGGCAGCATCTTCAGCTTATTCAGCAGTCCCTCGGGCATACGCATTTCGAGGTATTCACTAATGCGCGCCGCAATCGAATCCACCGAATCGACTTCGAGCGCGATCTCCATCCGCCGCATACTCGCAAAGCTGTTGATCAGGAGCGGAATCTTCGATCCCTTTGGCTTTTCAAACAGCAGCGCCGGCCCGCCGTTCTTTACCGACCGATCGGCAAACTCCGTTATTTCAAGCTTTGGATCGACCTCGACAGTGATCCGCTTCAGCTCTTTGTTCTTTTCCAGTGCGCGAATAAAATCCCGCAGATCGTCGTATGCCATGGCGATCTACTATGATTGCAAGTTCCTATGGCCGATCGCATTGCATTCGTTACGGGGGCCAGCCGCGGCATCGGCCGCGCCTGCGCCCTCGCCATCTCCAAAGCCGGCGCAAGAGTCGTTCTCGCCGCCCGTCAGCTGGATAAACTTGAAGACGCCGCCGCGGAAATCCGTGCCGGCGGCGGTGAAGCCCACGTCGTAGCCATCGATCTCGCCTCCCCGGAATCCATCAAAGAAGCTTTTGCCAAAGCCTCGAAAGATTTCGGACGCATCGACATCCTCGTCAACAACGCCGGCCTCACGCGCGACGGCCTCGCGCTGCGCATGAAGCGGGACGATTGGGACGCAGTGATCCAGACCAACCTCTCCGGCTCCTTCTTCTGTATCCAGCAGGTCATGCCCGGCATGGTGCGCGAGCGCTGGGGCCGGATCGTCAACATCGCTTCCGTGGTCGGCCAGTCCGGCAATGCGGGCCAGGCCAACTACGTCGCCTCAAAGGCCGGCCTGATCGGCCTGACGAAGTCTCTGGCGCAGGAGCTGGCCTCGCGCAATATCACCGTCAACGCCGTGGCGCCCGGCTTCGTCGAAACGGATATGACTTCTTCGCTGAGCGACGAACTCAAAGCCAAAATCACCGAAGCCGTTCCGCTGAAGCGCATCGGCAAACCGGAAGAAATCGCCGCCGCCGTGAAGTTTCTCGTGAGCGACGAAGCGGCCTACATTACCGGCCACGTGCTCGACGTGAACGGCGGCATGTTCATGCGCTGAGCGCGGTACAAAACGTGCCGCCGCAATGGATGCGATTCCGCTATGCGCGGGTGTTCAAAATCTCCAGCCGGATCGCGCATCATCCCGATGTTCTCCATCACTCTGCGCGAGCGGCTGTTGGCGGGCACTGTAAATGCGACGATCTCCGTCAGTCCGAGTTCTCCGAAACCGTAACGCAACGCTTCGCGCGCAGCTTCCGTCGCCAGTCCGCGCCCCCAGTGCTCGAACGCCAGCCGCCAGCCGATCTCCACCCTCGGCATGAACGGCGCGTCAAACTCCGGCACTGCGAGCCCTGCGAACCCGATGAACTGACCTGTCTCCCGCAGTTCCAGCGCGTACAAACCAAAGCCATGCTTCGCGAAGCCCTTCTCGATCCTGTCCGCCGTCTCGTCGCTCTCGTCCCGTGTCAGCGTTTTCGGAAAGAATTCCATCACCCGCGCATCCGCATTCATGCGCGCAAACGGTTCGCGATCGTCCGGCTTCCAGCGCCTCAGCCGCAGGCGTTCCGTCTCCAGTTCCGCCATATCTCATATGCTAGCGTCGGCAATGAATGAAGCGAACAGGAGAACTTGCTGCTGAACTCGGCCTGCCCCTCCGCGGAGAACCCGAAAAATCCATTGCGGGCGCAGCGATGCTTGACGACGCCGGTCCGGACCAGCTCGCCTTCGTCGGCGCTCCGAAATACTTCGAAGCCGCCCTGCGCTCCTCCGCGGGCTGCCTCATCGCGCTCCCCGATTACCCCGCGCGCCCGGACCAGACGATCCTCACTTCGCCTCAGCCCCGCGCCCACTTCGGCCAGGCGCTCGCTATCCTGTATCCCGCGCCGCCGCTCCTCCCGGGCATCCACCCCTCCGCGCAAATCGATCCCACCGCCCTCATCGACCCCACCGCTGAAATCGGTCCCTCCGTAACGATTGCCGCCGAAGTTCGCATCGGGGCCCGCACTCGCATCGGCGCCGGCACTTTCATCGGCGCCCACAGCAGTATCGGGGACGACTGCACCCTCCATCCCCGCGTCGCTGTTTACCACCGCACGATGATCGGCGCACGCTGCATCCTCCACTCCGGCGCTGTCATCGGAGCCGACGGCTTCGGCTTCGAAATGGCCGGGGGCGCGTATCAAAAGGTCCCGCAGGTCGGTACCGTCTCCATCGGCGACAACGTCGAGATCGGAGCCAACACCTGCATCGACCGCGCCACTCTCGGCGTCACCGTCATCGGCGACGGCACGAAGCTCGACAACATGGTCCACATCGCGCACAACTGCGTCATCGGCAAACACGTTGTCATCGCCGCCCAGACGGGGCTGGCGGGGGGCGTGAGCGTCGGCGACTATGCCGTGATCGGCGGGCAGGTGGGGATCGGCGACAAAGCCCGTATCGAATCCAAAGCCGTCGTGGGTTCCGGCGCGGGCATCCTGACCGCGAAAATCGTCCGCGCCGGCGAACCCGTCTGGGGTACCCCCGCCCGGCCGCTCCGCCGTTATCTGGCGCAGTTAGCCACGCTGGCGCAACTGGCCCGCCAGCGTGGCGCAAAGTAAACCACCGGCCCGCCTGATCCGCGGCAGCTCTTCAACGTGGTGGTGCGAAACCACCAGACGCGCACTCCTGTGGCCGCATCCACTCGCATAACTTGTTAAATCGCCGAAGATTTTCCTTTGGAACGTGTGCTGCATTGATCGGGAGCGTAAGGAGGCACGAAAATGAAAACGAAACTGATCGCGGGGCTTTTACTGGCGGGTAGCTGCCTGTTTGCGGCGCCCCGAATTTCCATCGACGTCGGAGTAGGCGCGCCGGTGGGCGGCTATTACGCCCCCGCGCCCGTGTACGGCGCTCCCGTTTATGCGGCCCCGGCATATGCAGCTCCGGCTTATGCGCCGCCGCGCGCGCCTTTCGCGGAAGCGATAGTAGCGCCGGGACCGGGTTGTACCTGGGTCAATGGTTACTGGTTCGCCGCCGGCCCGAGGCGCGTTTGGCGCGCCGGCTATTGGGCCCGCAGAGACGGTTATTTCGAACCCCGCGCGCGCTTCCGCCGGTATTAGGCTCAGGCATTCCGCGGTTGCCTGACAGGGTGGCCGCGGAATAGCGGGCGCCCGTTGCCTCAGGCTACGCTGGTAGTAGTGCAAAAGCCTGAAGTGATGAGTCCGGCCGGTTACTGGCCACAGCTGCATGCGGCCATTGAAGCGGGCGCCGACGCCGTCTATTTCGGGCTGACGCACTTCACCGCGCGCGCAAAAGTGGGCTTCACTCTCGAAGAGTTGCCCGAAGTCATGCGGACCCTGCACCGGCGCGGCGTGCGCGGCTACATCACCTTCAATACCCTTGTCTTCGAACATGAGCTGACCGAAGCCATCCGCACCGCTACCGCCATCGTGGAAGCGGGCGCGGATGCCCTGATTGTGCAGGACGCCGGCATTCTGAAACTCCTGCGGGACATCGCGCCCGACGTGGAACTGCACGCCAGCACGCAGATGAGCATCACCGATGCCGAAGGCGTTCGGTTTGCCCAAAGTTTCGGAGCCGACCGCGTAACGCTGGCCCGTGAACTGTCGCTCGACGAAATCCGGAAAATCCGCGAGCAAACCGGCTGCCCGCTCGAAATGTTCGTTCACGGCGCATTATGCGTCGCTTATTCCGGACAATGCTTCTCGTCCGAAGCATGGGGGGGCCGCAGCGCCAATCGTGGACAGTGCGCGCAGGCATGCCGCCTGCCGTATGACCTCATGGTGGATGGAGACCAGGTTCCGTTGGCGGATGCCCGCTATCTTCTCTCGCCCGGCGATCTGTACACGCTTCGCGAGATCCCCGCCATCGTCGCCGCGGGCGTCTCCGCCCTGAAGATCGAGGGCCGCTATAAACAGGCCGAGTACGTGGCTCTGACCACGCAGGCTTACCGCAAGGCCGTGGATGACGCATGGGCAGGCGCGGAACATGCCATAACCAAAGCGGAAGAATTGAGGCTTGAACAGGTTTATTCGCGTGGCCTCGGGCCGTATTTCGTAACCGGCACAAACCATCAGGCTGTCGTGCGGGGCCGCGCGCCCCGGCATCGCGGCGTCCTGATGGGCCGCGTAACCGAGGTGCGCCACGATTCTGTGCTCGTCGAAATGACGGAAGCGCATGAAGTCGCCCCGCTCAGGAATGGCCATGGCGTGGTCTTTGACGCCGCGGACTGGCGCACTCCGGGAGAGACGGAAGAGGGCGGTCGTATTTACGAAGCATCCCCGCTTCTGGACGGCCGGCTGGAATTGCGGTTCGGCAACCGGGCCGTACAGTTTGATCGCATTCGGCCCGGCGATCTGGTGTGGCGCACGCACGATCCCGATGTCGCCGAGGCGGCGCGCGTGTTCACCGAAGCCGCCGCGCCTGTGCGCCGCCAGTCCGTGCGCGTCGACGTGACGGCGTCCGAAGGCTTGCCACTCACTGCGGAATGGAGCCTCGAAGGCAAACCGGCCACGCGCGTGGTTCTGCAATCCGCGGGAGTACTGGGGACGGCGCAGAGTCGCGCGCTCTCAATCGAGTCAATCCGGGAACAGTTCGGGCGACTGGGTGGCTCCCCTTACATCCTTGGCGAGGTTTCGCTGGCCGTTGAAGGTTCGCCGTTCGCGCCTGTGTCGATGCTGAATCAAATCCGGCGCCAAGCCGTCGCGCGGCTGCAGGCGCTCCAGAGCGAACACCCTGGGCGTGTGCAGCCTACTGCCGCCCGGGCGAGCGGGTCGGCTGCGATACTGGCTGCGGAACACTTCGGCCATTCCCAGATCCACCTGCTCGTCAGAACGGCCGATCAGCTCAACGCGGCTCTTGAAACCAAACCCGCCAGCATCACGCTCGATTACCTCGATCTCTACGGCTTGCGCCCGTCGGTGGAACGGGTGAAGGCGAGCGGCATCGTGGCCCGCGTTGCCAGTCCGCGGGTGCTCAAACCCGGCGAAGCGCGCATCCTCGATTTTCTGCTGAGTCTCGGCTGCCAGATTCTCGTACGCTCCACGGGCATTCTGCACGCGCTCGAAACCAAAGAGCATCCATATCTGATTGGCGATTTCAGCCTGAATGCAGCTAATTCGCTTTCCGCCGCCGAGTATCTCAAAGCTGTCGATCGCCTCACCCCCGCCCACGATCTGAATGCCGCTCAGGTCGCCGATCTCTCGCGCGACGCGGGTCCCGGCAATATTGAAGCCGTGGCTTATCAGCATCTGCCCGTATTTCATACCGAGCACTGCGTGTTCTGCCGATTTCTTTCCGCCGGAGTCAGCTATAAAGATTGCGGCCGCCCCTGCGAAAAACACCGCGTCGAATTGCGCGACCACACCGGCCGTGGGCATCCCGTGATGGCCGATGTGGGTTGCCGCAACACCGTCTTCGGCGCTGAGGCGCAGGAGGCCAGCGCGCATCTGGAGCTTTGGCGCGCCGCCGGCATCCGGCATTATCGCCTCGAATTCGTTCACGAGTCTGCCGCTCAGGTGAAGGCAGTGGCGCGCCTTTTTCATCTCGCGCTCGCTGGCGGGTTGCTGCCGGCACAGTTAGCGAAAGAGCTCAGGGCCGCGGCGCCCGAAGGGATTACGCAGGGCAGTCTTTATATCGCCCCTGGCTACAACGTCCTGCCCGTTCTGCAGTAGAAGTCTTCAGCCCGCGGGCAGGGTGAAATAAAATGTCGAGCCTTCTCCGAGGCTCGACTCCACCCAGATCCTGCCTCTGTATCGCTCCACGATCTTCTGGCAGATCGCGAGCCCGATACCCGTTCCGGCGCCTGTTCCCGACCCCGCGAATTGCTCGTTCGTGTGCAGCCGCTTGAATATTCCGAAAATGCGTTCCCGAAACTGAGGATCGATGCCGATTCCGTTATCGGAAACCGAAAATCGCCATTTCTCGTGCTTGCGGACTGCTGAAACATGGATCCTCGTCCAGTGTTCGCCGTTGCGCGCTTCGTTTGAATCCCTGTACTGGATTGCGTTAGCGATCAGATTCTGAAACACCTGCCGCAGATGCCCCGGCTTTACCCGTACCGAAGGAAGCCTGTCGAATGTAATCACCGCCCGGCTCCTGTCAATCGCTTCATGCAGGCTTTCCAGCGCGCCGGCCAGGTGCTCGTCCGCAGCCACCGGCTCAGGCGCCTCTTCATCGAAGCCGGTCGCCTGCGTATAAGCCAGCAGATCGCGTACCAGCATCTCCATGCGGCCCGCCGCGGATCTCAGATAGCTGAGAAACATATGCCCGGCATCGTCCAGCACCGCGCGGTAGCGTTCGCCCAGAAGTTCGCTGTAAATCGCCACCGTGCGCAAAGGCTCGCGCAGATCGTGGCTGGCCGAATAGGCGAATTGTTCCAGATCCCTGATCGCGAGCGAAAGATTTTCGAGATCGCGGCGGGCTCCATATTGCCTCTGTCGTGCCCGCAGGGCGACCCGCGCGCAGCTCCGAAGCGTTTCGGCGCGCAGCGGCCGTTCGAGCAGCGTTACATTGCCCAGACGCTCGATATCGTGAGTGTTCTTAACCACTGCCGGGTTCGGATTGCCGCCGCAGCCGAGGACGATGAACGGAAAGTCGGACCATTGCGGCTGCCGGTTCAGCCAATCGCCAATCATCGACAGAGTGGCCGGCGACAAAGCTTCCTGTACGATAATCGCCGTTCCCGCTCCCTCTTTCAGGCACTCCAGAAGGGAGTATGAATCGTCACACACAACCGGCGAAACCTCAAGGTCGGAAAGTGCGTTTTTAACCCGCTCCGAATCGCGGCCATTCGGCGCAACCAGAAGGATGCGAAGTTCTGCCATGCGGTTCCCATCTTTGGCGTCCCCCGCTTCTTCGGTCGAAGGGTTACCTGCGGGTACTTTGTTCAAATCCATCCTCGTCGTAGCCAATGCACTCCGGTGACCATTAAAAAACGTAAGATTTTCAGCCTCCGCGAATGCGCTGGCGCGAGAAATGCTTATACTAAAACCCGTGAACGGCAAACGCTGAACAACCCCAAATGAACCCCGCCAAAATTGTTCTGGTTGACGACAATATCGCGGACGTAAAACTATTGCGCCTCGCACTGGATGGCGAAGGAGCCAGGTATGAACTCCAGGTTTTGCCGACGGGCGACGAGGCGCTGCGGTTTGTGCGCTCGAACCATTCCGATACCGCCAGACCCGACCCCTGCGTGATCGTCCTCGATCTCAATATGCCGAGGTATGACGGGTTGGAA
>JALYHT010000250.1 GCA_030776225.1 Acidobacteriota bacterium
GACTAATTCGGGCGTGTCGAGGAAGCGTCCGGATCGGAGCCCGTCGAGCGCAATAAAGTTTCCAGACTTCGCCGTGCCGTAGCCCAGCCCGACACTGCCGCCGACGCTGCCAAACGAACCATAGTTGGCATCGACGTTCCCAAATACCTTGCCTGCGCCCAGGCCTGAGCGGGTGGTGATTTGCGCTACGAGGCTTGTCTTGTCGCCGAATTCGACATTCGGCGTTCCGGTTGTCACCTCCATGCTTTGAATTGCATTTGTGGGAAGCTGCGTGGAAAATAGCTTGCTTTGCTGGTCGCTGACCGGCTGCCCGTCAATCAGGAAGCTGGCTTGTGCGTGGTCGCCCAATGGATGAAAAAATCCGTTGCCATCGGCAGCGACGCCGCCGGTGCTGTAGGTGATTGCCTGACTCAAGCTACCCCCGGGGTCGACGTCAGCCATTTTGAGCATTTGCGATCTGTCCACGTCGACATGGGCCGAGGGATCGTTTTCAAGCGCCTCAACGGCGCCGCCTTCCACGTTGACTGTTGTGCTGGCTCCCGCCAGGGCGAGACTGGCTTTGAGCTGTATCGGAATCGCGTTCTTAATCTCCACGCTCCGGGCAAACGTGCTGAAGCCGGAGGCTGTTACCTCCAGACGATACGGGTTGGGAGGGATATTGCTGAGACGGAACGAACCGTCCGTGCCCGATTCCGCCGACTGGCTATAGCCGTTGAGGGCGTTGCGAAGAGTCACCTGAGCCCTGGCGATCATGCCTCCGGACGGGTCGGCCACCGTGCCCTCGATCGTACCCGCATTGCCCAGAGACTGGGCTGCGGCGCGATCCGCGGAGTTCACGAAAAGAAGACACACGAAGGCGAAGGCGAAAATTCTCATATTCCCTCGAGGATCGGTCAGGTTTGTCGCGGTGACGAGAGTATTATTGCGACCGGCTGGATTGTTATGGCAAGAGGCCTGGATTCCGCAATGAACGGATACGGACCGGAAGGTTCACCAGCTCAGAAGCTGCCGAACGTTTCGCGCCTGACGTTTGCTGACGATGAACTCCTGGTTGTTACTCAGAGTAATCAGCCAGCGTTGGCTGCTCAGCGTGCTCATCTTGCGCACGTGATCGATGTTGACCAGACCCTTACGGTGGATACGGCGGAAACTCGTATTGTGGAGCTTCTCCTGAATCACTTTCAGCGACTGTGTGGCGAGGTATCGTTTTTTCGCAGTGATAATCCAGACCAGGTCTCCTTCGGCCTCGAAGGCGAAAACCTCTTCTGCGTTCAGGAGCAGATACTCGTCACCGCTCCGGGCAACGATCTTCCGCACAGTTTTGGTCGGCGACGTCTCCGCGATTTCCTGAATGCCCGCGAGTTGTTCTGCTGCGGCCGCGGGGCGGACGCGCAGTTTCAGCGCGCGTTCCACGCTCCGGGCTAATCTGTCCTGGCCGATCGGTTTGAGCAGGTAGTCGATCGCTCCGGCCTCGAACGCGCGGATGGCGTACTCGTCGAATGCAGTGACAATGACAACCATCGGAATGTGCCGAACCGACGGGAGCTTCCGAATCACATCAAAACCGCCCGATCCAGGCATCTGCAAGTCCAGGAAGATCAGGTCAGGGGACAACTCCCGAATCGCGGCCAGCGCGGATGTGCCGTCATGTGCCTCCCCGGCAATTTCAACCTCGTCGAGTTGTTCCAGTTCTTCGCGCAGGATCTGCCTTGCGATCGGTTCATCGTCGACAATCAGTGTCCTGAGGCCCATTACGTCTTGAGTGATTCCAGCACGAGAGCTTGCGGGTGTGACAGCGGAAGGCAATGAGAGGCCTTCGCCTGCGGGCGAACAGACTGGAATAGTCGGCGAGCGGATGCGTCGATCATGCCACCGTCATTGGGGCCGGATGGCCGTTCCGGGCAGGCAGCAGAAAGCGAACGGTCGTCACATCGCCTGCGGTCGACACCTGGAGGTCGCTCGACTCGCCGCAGCACAGGCTCAGCCGTCGGCGCACATTCGCCATACCGATTCCATGGCCACCCTGATCCTTCGGCGGCGCGCCAAAGACGCCTGAGTTCGAAACCGCAACCAGGATCGATTCCCCTTGCCGCCGGATCGTGAGGCGGACGAAACCATTTCCAGGACGGCAGGCGACCCCGTGCTGGACAGCGTTCTCAACAAGGGGCTGTATGGACAAAACCGGAACCTTCTCGGAAAGCGCCGACTCGTCGATGTCGAATTCGGTACGGAGCCTGGACCCAAGGCGTATTTCCTCAATTTCCAGATAAGCACGGACGATCCTGATCTCTTCCGACAGCGCGCTCAGACTTGAGCTGACACCGAAGGAATGTCGAAAAAGGTCGGCCAGGTTCAGCACCAGTCCCCGCGCAATGGAATTCTCGCGTGGGATCACTCCGTACAACGCATTCAGGGCGTTGAAAAAGAAGTGTGGGTTGATTTGAGCCTGAAGGGCGCGGAGTTCCGCCTGCGAGACGAGCGCCAGCATTTCTGAGCTCCGGATACGTTCCACCTGCTCACACGTGACCGCTGCGAGGCGTTCGAGCATCTCCAGATCCTCGCTCAGGTATCGCCTTCCGCCCTTGCGCGGGCCGAGCAGCAAAATGAAACCATCGCCGCGGGAGAATCGAAGCGGAACCATTGCCTGAACCCATTTCGGCACATTGCTCCTCGCGGGGTCGGGTACCGCCATTGCCTTTTCCGTGGCCGGCCCAGCGCTCACTTCGAATTCCGTGGTCGAGAAAAACTGCGCTATGGCGTCAGCCGCCGATGCGAGAGACTCCAGGTCGGAGCTGCAGGTCGTCGCTATCTCGCGAAGTTTCGAGAATGTCTTCTCGGAACTGGATCGCAGAAATACCGCATGGGTCAGAAATTTTTGCGCGCTGACCCGAAGGTACCCGAAAAGGCTGAGCACGAGGCAGGCGACGGTGAAGACGATGCCGCCGTAGAACGGATCGCGAGTGGCATGAGCCACAAGGCTAAGTTTTACTTCCGCGGTGAAGGCCAGCCAAATGGCCAACGCCGCGAGAGCTCCGTTCAGCAGAAACCGAATAAACGCATCCAGCAACAGAAAACGATAGTCCTGGAGCAAAACGAAAAGAGCCAGTGGGATTCCGGCGTGGTGCAGCGCCGCTTCTCCCGACCAGGCTTTAATGTCGTGCGTAGACCCAAAATGGGCGAACGACATGGCAAAAAGAAACAGAACCATCGCCCCCGCCAGGCGCTTTCCGCTGCCGTCATGAGCGCCGCTCAGGGCTTCCTGGATCACTGAAGCGGTGGTCAGCACTGTGAATCCGATCGTTACCAGCAGGATGGCAGCATAGTGGAACCTGGGGGCGCCGGTAGCAAGATCGCCGATATGAAGTACCACGGCAATGGCGCTTACGGCATATCCACCGATCCAGATGAATCGATGGCGGGATTGCAGCGAGATATGCAGCAGCACGGCGGGGAGAAGGCTCAGCACCGAAAAACTCCCGGCAATGATGGTGTCGGCGATCGGATCACCGACCGGCGCAGTGGCCATGCCGATGAGCGATCCCATATTCCAGAGAAACGCGAGGGCAGCCGCGATGCTTGGCAGCAGGCTTCGTTCCGCCGTGGCCCTGCGCCAATCCAGAAGAAGCAGGTAGAACAGGATGCCGAATGCAATCGCACCGGCGCAGTGGCCGATGGTGTTGACCAGAATCGGAGCGTGGAGGCTGAGACGGTCAGGCATCCCGCTCACTAACCCTGCACGCGCCGCTCTTTACCGTGCCAGAATTGCTCGCGCAGTTCGCGTTTGAGGATCTTGCCCGTGCCGCCTTTCGGGAGCGGTTCGGTCGCGAACACATAGTTTTTCGGCAGCTTGAACTTCGCCAGGCGCTGCGCCGCAAAGGCCTCCAGAT
>JALYHT010000251.1 GCA_030776225.1 Acidobacteriota bacterium
CCGCGACCGTGGTCATCAAATGCGCCGCCGTCGCGGACTATAAACCCTCGGCCGAACCGAAGCAGAAGATCAAGAAGACCTCAGCCCGCCTGTCGCTCGAACTCGACCCCACCCCGGATATTCTGGCCGAACTGGGCCGCAAACGCGGCGACCGTCTGCTGATCGGCTTCGCCGCCGAAACCGAAAACCTGGAGCGGGAAGCCCGCCGCAAACTCGAAACCAAGAACTGCGACATGATCGTGGCGAACCTGGTAGGTAACCCGGAAACCGGTTTTGAGTCTGACCTGAACGAGGTCGCTCTCGTGCTGCGAACCGGCGAGTTCATCGAGCTTCCGAAAGCCTCGAAGCGCGACATCGCCGACCAAATTCTGGGGCAGATTCTCAGGCTGCGGCGGGTTGCGGCCTTATCCACATGAGCCCCGAAAATATCCGCCAGCGGCTCGAGTTCTACAAGGATCTCGGCATCGGGCAGATCTACCGAAGGCCGAAGCCCGTCGTGGGTCTGATGCGAGATGCTGCCATGCCGCCCCAAATGAAAACCCTCCCCACCGACATCCGATTGCCTTCGCTCGTTCCCGCCGGGGACACGCTGGAACGTATCAGCGCCGATATCGGCGATTGCACGCGCTGCCGTCTCTGCAAAGGCAGGAACAAAATTGTTTTCGGCGTCGGCGATCCCGGCGCAAAACTGGTGTTTGTAGGCGAGGGTCCCGGCGCCGATGAAGACGAGCAGGGCATCCCGTTCGTCGGCAGGGCGGGGCAGTTGCTCACCCAGATGATCGAAGGCACTTCCGCGAAAGAGGGCATTCCCCTGAAGCGCGGGGACGTCTACATCTGCAACGTGGTGAAATGCCGGCCCCCGGAGAACCGCACCCCGGAAGCCGATGAAATGGAGATCTGCGGCCAGTTCCTGTTCCGCCAGTTATCGGCCATTCAGCCGAAGGCGATCTGCGCCCTGGGCTCAACCGCGGCCAAAGCTTTACTGGGCGGGAAGGACGGCGTTACGAAGCTGCGCGGCAAGTGGCATAAATGGAACGACATTCCGCTCATGGTTACGTTCCACCCTTCCTATTTGCTGCGGCCATACAACCAGAACGCCAAGCGTGAATCGTGGGAAGACCTGAAGAAGGTCCTCCACTTCGTTTACGACTGACCTATCTCTTGTAGCCAATGTTTCGCAGGAACTCCCGCCTTTGCGCGGCGTGCTCCCCGGTCTCCACGCCCCTGGGTGCAAACCCGTCAATGACGCCCAGCACTCCCCGCCCCTGTTCCGTCTGGGCCACGATCACTTCAACGGGATTCGCGGTAGCGCAGAAAATATTACAGACTTCGGACGCTGCCTGAATCGCTTTCAGCGTGTTGATGGGAAAGCCATCGCGCATCACCACAGCGAAGAAATGCCCCGCGCCAACCGAAGCCGCGATCTCAACCGCTGCCGACTGCAGCTCGGCGTCGTTCCCATCGGCGCGCGTCAGACACGGTCCGGAAGCTTCGTTGAAGGCGATGCCGAATTTGATCTGCGGCGCTGAATTGACCATCGCCTCATAGACATCTTCGACGGTCTTGATGAAGTGGCTCTGGCCGAGTACGATATTGGCGTTCTCCGGAATCCGGAGTTTCACCGCATGCAGATCCAGCATGTCTGACCCCTACGACTTCGGCGCGGCGTGCGCGGGAGCCGCCGAACTCACAGGCCCCGTTTTCAACATCTTCTCGATCTCGGCCCGGATGTTGACTTCCTGATGGTTGAGAAAATTCTCATCGCCCACATACTGGCCGCGCACCATGCCGCGCCTGTCGATAAATACGAGGATCGGCACAAAGTACGGATCGGTCGGCGGCAGGCCGAGGAACTCAAGCACGGGCCCCTGTTCGGACGAGCCGATCGGGAAATTCAGCCCCACTTGTTTCTCGAACGACAGCACCCGCGAAGCCGCGCCCTGATCGAAGACGGCTCCGAGCATCTGAACGCCTTTGGCCGCATACTCCGACTGGATCTTCGTCATCACCTGTGCGGTCTTCTGGCAATGCGGGCACGTGGTGAACATCATGGCCAGCACTACTGTTTTGCCGCGGTAAGCGCTCAGCAGGCGCTGCGAGCCATCGGGCATTTTAAAGACGAATTCGGCGGCTTTGCGCGGCGCCACGGGTCCCTTTTTCGGGGCATCGGCGGCGAGCAGCAGGCCTGCGCCGAGCGAAGCGGCCGCGACCGCCAACATGATCGATTTACGCATGTGCATTCCAGTTTACGCGATTCCCGCCGTGCGGCCAAAAACGCACCCCCTGTAACAGGCAGGGGGTGCTCTTTGCGGCCATTACCAGCTCTTTAGTACAATGAGTAGTTGCCCGAATCGCGGCGAAACGGACCCCTGTCGGCGCTCACTTTAAAATACTGCTCGCTTAAATAATGTTCGATAATCTGTCCGACAAACTGCAGCGTGTCTTCAAGAACATGCGCGGTGAAGGACGCCTCTCAGCCGAAAACATGGAAACGGCCCTGCGCGAAGTTCGCGTAGCGCTGCTCGAAGCCGACGTCAATTTTAAAGTCGTTAAACAGCTTATCGAAAGCGTGAAGACGCGCGCCATGGGGCAGGAAGTCCTGAACTCCCTCTCGCCCTCGCAGCAGGTGATCGGCATCATCAACGAAGAGCTGATCAAGGTCCTCGGCAGCCATGAGTCGAAGCTCCGGTTCGCCAACGAGCCGCCCAGCGTTTTCCTGATCGTCGGGCTCCAGGGGTCGGGTAAAACCACTTCCACCGGCAAACTGGCCCGCTGGCTCGCGAAGAACGGCCACCGCCCGCAACTGGTCTCCGTCGATATATACCGGCCGGCCGCGCGCGAACAGCTGGCGGTGATCGCGCGCGATATCAAAATTCCCGTTTACGCGGGCGCTCCGGAAGAAAAAGCGCCGGTGGAACTGGCCCGCGCGGCGCGGCGCGAAGCCGTCAACAACGGCCGCGACGTGCTTCTTGTAGACACCGCGGGGCGGCTGCACATTGACGATCAGCTCATGACCGAGCTGAAAGAACTGAAAGACCTGCTGAACCCGGTTGAGATCCTGTTCGTGGCCGATGCGATGACCGGCCAGGACGCGGTGAAATCCGCCGATGAGTTCCACAAGCAGCTCGGCATTACCGGCGTCATCCTCACGAAAATGGATGGCGACGCGCGCGGCGGCGCGGCTCTCTCCATCCGCAGCGTCACCGGCCAGCCGCTGAAGTTCGTCGGGGTGGGCGAAAAACCGGACGCATTCGAAGCCTTCCATCCGGATCGGGCCGCTTCCCGCATCCTGGGCATGGGGGACATTGTCAGCTTCGTCGAGAAGGCGCAGGAAGCCTTCAACATGAAGGAGCAGGAAGAGATCCAGCGCAAACTCATCGACAATGAATTCACGCTGGAAGACTTCCGGAATCAGCTGAAATCGCTGCGCAAGCTCGGGTCTTTCGAGTCGATCCTGAAGATGATGCCCAAAGTGGGCATGATGAAAGAGCTCCAGGGCATGCAGCCCGATGAGAAGGAACTGAACCGCATTGTGGCGATCATCGATTCGATGACCCCCAAAGAGCGCGATAATCATATGATTATCAACGGAAGCCGCCGGCGGCGCATTGCGCGCGGCAGCGGGACCACAGTAAACGAAGTCAACAATCTGCTCAAGCAGTACGGGCAGGCGCGGAAAATGATGAAGAGCCTCTCCGGCAACATGGGTTTTCTCGGTAAAAGGCTGGGCAAAATGGGCATGGGTAAGCTGGGGCTGCCGGGTTTTTGAAAGCTTGAGTTTTAAGGAAAATACAAACAGATGCTGATGATCAGACTGGCGCGTTTCGGCGCCAAGAAAAAGCCGTTTTATCGTGTTGTCGTAATTGAAAAGGAACGCGCGCGCGATAGCCGCAATCTTGAAGTGGTGGGGCAGTACAACCCGCTCACTACGCCGGCGCAGGTGAAACTCAACCACGAGCGCATCGACTACTGGACCAAACATGGCGCGCAGTTGTCCGACACGGTCGGCCGGCTGCTGAAGACAAATCCCGCCGCGCCCGCGACGGTTTAAAGTACGGCGTTTCCGGGGTCGCGCGCAGGCACGCGGCTCTTTCAGGGGAGTCGATGAAACAACTGATTGAAGATATCGCGAAGGCTCTGGTCGACGTCCCGGATGAAGTCACCGTCAACGCGGTCGAGGGCGAGCAGATCACTGTGCTCGAACTGAAGGTCGCCCCGGGCGATCTCGGGAAAGTGATCGGCAAACAGGGCCGCACTGCGCGCTCGATCCGCACCATTCTGGGAGCGGCGGGCATGAAGCTGAATCGCCGCTTCACGCTGGAGATTCTTGAGTAGCGAAGCCGACGCCTGGATTTCGGTGGCTATGCTCGGCCGCGCCCGCGGAAACCGCGGCGAGGTGACCGCGGAATCTCTTTCGAGTAAACCCGAACGCTTCACGCGTCTTAAAGAAGTGCGTCTTGCCGGGGACACGGCCACCGCAACCTACCAGGTGGAAGAAGTCTGGGAACACGGCGGCGCGCTGGTATTCAAGTTCGCGGGCGTGGATTCCATTTCCGAGGCGGAGAAGTTACGCGGCGCCGAAGTTCAGGTGCCTCGGTCGGAACGCGTCGAACTGGAACCGGGCGAGTACTTCCATTCCGATGTGATTGGCTGCGAAGTGCGCGACCGCGTTTCGGACCGCCTCATCGGCCGCGTCACGAAATTCGAAGAGTATGGCGGGCCGCCGCTGATTGAAATCGATGGGGGGAAGCTGCTCATCCCCTTCGTGAAAGCGATCTGCGTCGATATCCAGCCCGAGGCCAGACTCATTCGCGTGGATCTGCCGGAGGGTCTCGAAAACATTGACGCCCCCATAAACGGCGCCACGTAAACGCGCAGGCATGAAGTTTCACCTTCTCACGATCTTTCCCGATTTTTTCGACGGCCCTTTCAAATACGGAGTGGTGGCGCGCGCGGCGGAGTTCGGGGCGCTTGAGCTGCACGTTCACGACCTGCGCGGCTGGACGCACGATCTGCACCGCACAGTGGACGACCGCCCCTTCGGCGGCGGCGAAGGCATGGTGCTGAAGCCCGCACCAATCTTCGATGCGGTGGAAAGCATCTGGCCGGAACGGACCCTGAAGCAGAAGGTGGTTCTGCTTTCCGCGCAGGGCCGCAGGTTCAATCAGCAGACGGCGCGTGAACTGGCCGTGAACGACGAATTGCTGCTGATCTGCGGGCGTTACGAAGGCGTGGACGAGCGCGTAGCCGAGCACCTGGCGGACGAGGAATTGTCGATCGGCGATTATGTGCTGAGCGGCGGCGAGCTGGCGGCCGCTGTGGTAGTGGATACCGTGGCGCGATTGCTGCCGGGGGTGGTAGGCAACAGCGAATCCACCGTCAACGAGTCGTTTGAAGAGAGCGGCATTCTGGATTGCCCTCAATGGACGCGCCCCGCCGAATTCCGCGGCTGGAAAGCGCCGGAAACATTACTCGGCGGCAACCACGCTGAAATCCGCAAATGGCGGCGGCAAGCCGCGCTTGAAAAGACGGCGAGACTGAGACCCGATCTGCTTGCCGGGCGGCTTTGAAGGGGCGTTTCCCTGCACCATCAGTGGCTTCCTCCTGCAACGGCTTTCGCGCCGATAAGTGTGCGGCTTCTCAACCGCGGGGTATCGAGACCACACGCGCACGGGTCCGTTACGATCTCGCCATCGATGTAAATCGGCTCGTCGGTATCGAGATGCAGACCGTCGTGGACCTCGCACTCCCGCGCGATCGCATGGCCGCCGGGCGCCAGCAACTGCTCGAAGATGGGAACGCCAAAGGCCTGCCAGAGCAGATCCCGGTGGTGCGCGGCCAGAGGCGAATCTTCGGTGGAGGTCAGCACGACGATGGCGGTATTCAGGCTGGGCAGGGCGAAAAGGCCGCGCTGCTTCTGATCCGCCACCGCCAGGGCCAGATTGAGCGGCATTACCAGGGCTTCGGGTTTCCAGGCGGGCAGCCACGCGATTTCTTCGGGGGAAAACGACCGTATGTTGGGCGCGGTGCGGAACCGGGCCTGCAGCAACGCAATCCGGACAGGCCTGCGAATCGGAAAACGAAGCTCCGGATTTTCAGCCGGTCTCGCCGGCAGATGAGCGCGGACGCTTTGGCGGAGTCCACGCAGCCACACCAGAAGATTCACCTGACCGGATAGTGGCGGCGGGGTTTTCTTTTCTCACGATTTCCGCAGCAGCGCGCGCAGGTTGCCGCCCAGAATGCAGTGCGCCGCTTCCGCGTCGATGCCTGCCTCCCGCAGCGCCTCGATCTGCGCGTCGAAAACGTCTCGCACCCAGCCGCGCGGAAACCATGACGAATCGGTCCCGAAGAGCAGGCGTTTCGGCCCCACCACGTCGAGCGTTTTGCGGAAGACGCCCGCAAGGTCCAGCGCGGCGGGGTTGGTCTGCATCCACCGGTTGGAACTCGAGGTATCGAAGTAAATATTGGGACACAGGTCGGCGAGCATGAGAGCTTCGCGCAGGTAGCCCGCGCCAAAATGCGGAATGATGAACCGCACGTGGGGAAAAGACATCGCGACCGCGTGCAGATCGATGGGGTTCGAGAAGCGCATATCGAAAGGCGACGGGAGCCCCAGTTTCTTCCGGAAACCCACGCTCAGCATGCCGCAATGCACATAGACCACTGAGCCGGGAAAGCCTTCCACGATCGACAGCACCGAGTTGACATGCGGATCGTGCATGGAATACCGGTGCATGGCGGGGAAAAGAAAAATACCGTTGACCTGCCCGCCCGAAAGGGCACGGGCGCACTGGGTATCGGCGCCCGGCGTCAGCGGATTCAGCATCGCCACCGAATGAAACCGCGCTGGGTATCGTTTGGCCGCAATCCCCACGGATTCCATATCGCCTGGAACGCTGGCCACGAGCATGGCGCTCTGCACCTGACAGCGATCCAGTTCCGCGACCCAGCGATCCGCCAGAGCTTCAGAGGATTCCGGGACTTCCCAGCCGAGCAGCGGCCCCACGTTGGCGCCGCCCTTCTGCTCCGAGAGTGCCTGGAAAAAGGCGGACGAGAAGAAATGCACGTGCGCGTCGGAAATTTCGATGTCGCCCCACGGGGTATTCATAACCCCTATTCATAGCTGGTTCAGGAGCGCAGCGTCAATTCGCGAAGCCGCAGCGCATTGAACGCGGCGAAGCCGGAATCGTCGTTGTCGAAATAAACGTAGATCGCCTTCAGGTCGCGCCGCCACGCATCGATTCTGCGCGCCCACTCGCGCAGCGCGTCATCGCTGTAGCTGCCCTGGTACTTCCCGCCCGGGCCGTGCAGCCGCACGTACGCGATGTCCGCCGTAATTTCGATGGGCGACTGGAAGCCCGCCAGATGAAACGCGCAGTAAGCCACGTTATGTTTCCGCAGAGTTCGGTAGACCTCCGCCGTGTTCCAGCTTTCGTCGCGAAACTCGAACGCGTAGCGATGCCATTTCGGCAGAGCCTCGATGAACGCTTCCAGCCTTTCGGCTTTCACGGCGAAGCGCGGCGGCAACTGGAACAGGATGGGTCCCAGCTTCTCCTGCAGCAGGTCCGCGCGCGCGAAGAACTTTTCGATACCCGCAGCCGGGTCCGTCAGCTTCTTCATGTGGGTCAGGAACCGGCTGCCCTTCAGGGCAAACAGGAAATGATCCGGCGTCGAGGCGCGCCACGTTTCGAGCGCGGTTTCAACCGGCAGGCAGTAGAAGCTGTTGTTGATCTCCACTGTGTCGAAGCGCTCCCGATAGTACGCGAGCATTTTCGACGCGGGCCAGCCCTCGGGGTAGAAACGCCCCACCCAGTGCTTGTAATGCCATCCTGAAGTGCCGATCCTGATTTCCGCCACGTGCTTTAATGCAGAGCAGGATTGCGGCCAGCACTTTTGGCGCTCAGTACAATGGAATCTGCCCCATTCCGATATACTTAAGGGTGTTTATATGAAAGCCAGCAATTCTCAGTGGAAAACCGTGCTTGCCGGACGGATTCCAGAGCCTCTCGCAACCGAGCTCGATGTTTTCGAAACCGAAATCACGCTCAAGAAACAGGGTAAGATCGAGGACCGGATTTTCGCCGAAACCCGCCTGCGTCGCGGCGCTTACGGCCAGCGGTACGATAACGGCCAGCGTTCCGACGGCCAGACCACCCGTACCCTGAATTACCCCCCCGGTACCAAAGGTCCGGGCACGCTCTGGGACGCACCTGGTATGCAGCGCATCAAAATCCCATTCGGAGGGCTTGATGCCGCGCAACTGGAAATGCTGGCCGATCTCTGCGAGGAATACTCCGACAACATCGCGCACGTGACCACGCGGCAGGACATTCAGCTTCATTTCATCCACATTGAGGACACGCCCGCTCTGATGCGCCGCCTCGCATCGGTCGGCATTACGACGCGGGAAGCGTGCGGGAATTCCGTCCGCAACGTGACGGCGTGCCCGATCGCCGGGGTCTGCCACGAGCAGACATTCGACGTGACTCCCTACGCCAAAGCCATTACGTATTTCATGCTGGGCCATCCGGACGCGCAGTCCTTCGGCCGAAAGTTCAAGATCGCTTTCTCGGGCTGCAAAGAGAATGCGTGCGGGCTGGTTCGGCTGCACGATTTCGGCGCCATCGCCGCGACGCGTGAAATCGACGGGCAGACCACACGCGGTTTCGAGCTTTGGGTGGGCGGCGGTCTCGGCCCGGTGCCGCAGCAGGCGCGTCTTTACGACGAGTTCGTCCCCGAGGAAGAAATTCTCCCGATCTGCCAGGCCATCGCGCGCGTTTTTGGACGCCTGGGAGAAAAGAAGAACCGCAACACCGCGCGGCTCAAATTTCTGGTGAGCAAGCTGGGCATTGAGGAATTCAAAAAGCTGGTCATCGCGGAGCGCGCCATCCTGCCTTTCGATCCCCGCTGGACCGATTACCTGAAAGACGTTCCCGGCTATGCGGAACAGGCGCTGAAGCCGCCCTCTCTGCTCCAGATCGGCGGCGTGAAGCCGAAGGGCTTCGACCAGTGGTATGCGACGAACATCTACCGGCAGCGGCAGGAAGGCTACGCAACCGTAACCATCGCGCTGCCGCTCGGCGACATCACGGCAAGCCAGCTGCGGCTGGTGGCCGACGTGTCCCGCAAATACCTGAAAGAAACGATTCGCAGCACGGTCGAACAGAATTTAGTCCTGCGCTGGGTCAGCGAGACGGATCTGCCCGCGCTCTATAGCGAACTGAACGCAGCCGGCCTTGCGATGCCGGTGGCCGGGACCATCGTGGACGTCTCTTCCTGCCCCGGAACGGACACCTGTAAACTGGGCATCGCTTCTTCACGGGGGCTCGCGGGCGAGCTTCGCACGCGCCTGGCTGCGAAAAACGCCGAACTCGACGAGGCCATCGGCGGTCTGCGCATCAAGGTCAGCGGTTGCTTCAATTCCTGCGGCCAGCACCACGCGGCCGACCTCGGGTTTTACGGGGTGAGCCGCAATAAGAACGGCTACACAGTGCCGCATTTCCAGGTCCTGCTCGGCGGCGAGTGGACCAATAACGCCGGTTCCTACGGGCTCGCCATCGGCGCCGTGCCTTCGAAGAAAATCCCGGAAACGGTGGACCGCATTACGGGCCGCTATCGCGCGGATCGGTTACAGGGCGAAACGTTTCAGGCCTTCATTAAGCGCATCGGCAAAGCCGAATGCAAGAAGATGCTGGACGAATTCACCGCGGTCCCGCCGCACGATGAAGATCCGACATATTACAGCGACTGGGGCGACCCGCGCGAATTTTCGATTGGCGATATCGGGATCGGCGAATGCGCCGGCGAAGTGGTTTTCCCCATCGAATTCGAACTGGTGGCCTGCGAGCGCGAAGTCTTCGAAGCGCAGCTTGAGCTGGAGGCGGGCCGCATTGAAAAAGCCGCGCGGATGGCGTATGAATCCATGCTGCACGGGGCGCATGCCCTGCTTAAATTTAAATTCCTGATTGCGCCCGAGGAGCCGAACAAAATCGTGGACGAGTTCCGCGCGCAGTTCTGCGACACGGAAATCTTCTTCGACCCGTTCGTGCGCGGCAAGTTCGCGCAGGATTTTTTCCGCGCCCACGAAGAGGCAGGAAAGCCGCGAACTCCCGACACCGCCCACCAACTGATCGAGGAAGCCCAATTGTTTATCGAGGCATGCTACAGCTGCCGTACGCGCATGACCGCCGTCCCGGCGAAGGCGACCGCTTAATGACCGTGGATTCCGTTCAGCACATTAACCTGAAGATCTTCATCGAAAATCCGGGCGCGGTCGATCTGGCCGATGCCGTCGGGGTGTTCCATCGATGGATCAAAGACAGCGTCTGCCCCGAGATGCTGATCGACGTGGCGGATTACCTGCACGTGCCCGAGGGGCCGGGCATCCTGCTGATCGGCCACGAAGCGAATTACAGCCTTGATGACCGCGAGAGCCGGCCCGGCCTGCTTTACAACCGCAAGGCTCCGCTCGCTGGTACGTTCCAGTCCCGCGTGGCACAGGCGCATGAAGCGGCGCTCGGCGCCTGCGACCGGCTGGAACAGGACGCCGCCTTTGAAGGTAAACTCCGGTTCGATCGCAAACGCATCGAGTTGTTCGTGAACGATCGGCTCTTCGCCCCCAACACAGACGACACATGGTCTGCTTTGCAGCCGGAATTGAAGCGGGCATTTCCCGGCGCCTCGATTGAACGCCGCGGCGAACCGCGCGATCTTTTCCGCGTGTCTATTACCCAGGCGAAAATCAATTCGTGACGGATATCACGAGATTCTGCGCGCCAGGCGCGCCGTTCAGCTTGAAAGCCAGCGGCACGGTATCGCTGGCAGATACGTTCGGCACTGTCACGTTGACCTGATAGAGGCCGACGACCGTGGGGGTCAGGCCTGCGTACGTGACGGTTGCCGGAACGCCCCCAAAAGTTACGGTAAAGC
>JALYHT010000252.1 GCA_030776225.1 Acidobacteriota bacterium
CTGCGCGTTGCCGGCTGCGACGCCTCTCAGATTCGACTCGCTGATATCCGGTCCGCGCACGATGTGCGGGATCATCGCAATCACCAGTTCCGTCCGGTCTTTCTCTACGTTTTCCCCGCTGAACAGACGCCCCAGCAGCGGAATGCTCGCCAGCCCCGGAATTCCGGTAGTCGACTTCGTATCCGTCTGCTGGATGATCCCGCCGATCAGATTGATTTCCCCGTCCTTCATCCGGATATCGGCCGTGGCTTTGTTCTGCCCGATTTCAGGCTCCGACACCCCGCCCAGATTGATCCGGTCCAATACCTGCGAAATGTCGATATCCACGTGCAGCGACACTTCGCCGTTGTCATGCACGCGCGGCAGAATCTCGACATTCACGCCCACATCGAGAAATGTGAACTGCGTATTCACCAGAGGGCTCACGCCCACACCCGTCGCGCCCGGCTGAAAACTGCCCGTGGCCGTGGGCACCTTTTGGCCGATCTTCAGGTTCGCCTTGACGTTGTCCACCGAGCGAATCTGGGGCGATTGCAGCACGCGCGTTCCCGAATCGTTCAGCACCGCTTCCAGCGCCGCGCCAGGCAGATTTGTCAACGAGAAATCCGCGCTCGAAATGCGCCCCAGCGCGTTCAGGGGAATACTTGTACTGGTGGGAGTGCCTGCCGTGGAGGTCGTGGCCGGGGTGGTGGAATCGCTCGCCGTAGTTGCGCTTTGAAGACCCGGGGTCGTGATACCCGGGCGCGGCGCAAAAATCACGCTCGTGTTCAGTCCCGCGGGCGCAAACGCCGCCGTAATATTCCGGATATGCGTGCTGCTCACCTGCATCACCAGGAAATCTATAACCACTTCCGGACGAGGCTTGTCCAGATCCGAAATGAGCTTCTCAACTAAGGCCATCGTATCCGCTTCGGCCCGCACAATCAGCGCATTCTGCGCCGTGAAATTAAACACCTTCTGGACGTCCACCACAGTGCGAAGCACTGTCAGCATTTCCTGGACTTCCTGTGGTCCCGTCAGATTGGAGAGATAGAAAACCCTGACCACCTGCTCGGCATACTCTCTTCGCTTCGTCGGGTTGTCCACTGTCACAAAGATCGTATTGGGCGAGAGCGGCTTCCAGAACGACTTGGTCAGCACCGACAGCTGATCGAGCGCCTGATCGAGCGTCGTGCGCGTCAGATCGATCGATTGCGTCCTGACCGTCTGCTGCGTATCGTACTCGGGATCGAAAATGGCGTTGATGCCCGCGATCTTCGCCACCGTTTCGTACATGATGCGCGGGCGTGAATTGTTCATCTTCAGATCGATGGGATTCTCATTCAGCGGCATCAGCTCCGGAATGGAGAGCAGCGAGTCGGTCCGCTCCCGCGATTGCTTATGAGACAGAGCGGAAGGCGTCAGGCTGCGGTTCTGGGCCACAGCGCCAGGCGCTTTGGCTCTCTCGATCATCTTTTTAGTCGCCTGAATTTCCTGCTCCGCGATATCGGACGAGGGGTCGACGCCGTAAGCCTTCTCGAACTCCGCCAGCGCCTCCTCCAGCTTCCCGTCATTCCGAAGTTTCCGGCCGCTCTTCAGATGCATCGCCCCGTCTTCAAAACGGATACGGATGACTTCCAGACGGTACGAGGGGTCGCCGGGGTCCTGATCCATCGCCTGCTCCGCCAACTGGAGCGCATGGTCCAGATTCCCTTTGACTTCCTCGGAGCGCGCCTCGGCCCGCAGCCTTTCGCCCTTCCGCGAACGCGCCAGCGCCGGAGCCGGAGGCAAAAACATCAGCCAGACCAGCCCAACCGCCACGCCTCTATTCGGGAATTGACACTGTAAGCTGCCGAAACCCTTCATCTTGTTCGCGACCAACCACACAGGCCCGCACGCGAACGGCAATGCACGCCCCAACCGGGGTGAACTATCATCAAACTGTCTGACGCGAAACCCAACAGACACGTGTATAAGAAACCATGGCTGCCTCCCACGACGGAAACAAGACCATCAGCGACAATCGCCAGGCTGGCCATAATTTTTCCCTCTTCGATCGCTATGAGGCAGGCATGGTGCTTACCGGCACCGAAGTCAAGGCGGCCAGATCGGGCAAGGTCCAGTTGCGCGATGCCTACGTGATGATCGACGAAAACGAAGCGTGGCTGCACAACGCCCACATCAGCGAATACAGCCACGGCAACCGCGAAAACCACGTTCCCGTGAGGCTCCGCAAACTGTTGCTGCACCGCCGCGAAATCGAAAAACTGCACAGCGCGATCCGTGAAAAAGGCCTGTCTGTCATCCCTACCCGGATGTATCTGAAGAACGGCAGGATAAAATGTGAAATAGCCCTCGCCAAGGGCAGGAAATTTCACGACAAAAGGGAAGCCGAGCGCGCAAAAGGCGACGAGGCCGAGGCTCGCGACGCCGTCCGCGCCAGCAAATCCCGCTCGTTCGTCTGACCCGCAACCGGAACAGCGGGAAAAAACATCTTCAGGAGCATACATGGAAATTAAACTTGTCCCCACCCGCGCCGCCGAACTCGATGCCGATGCCGTCGTCCTGCTGGAGTGGGAAGGACAACCCCGCCCGGAATTCGAAAAACCGCTTGCCGGCCTTTACGCCTCCGGCGAGATCAAGGGCAAGGCTCACGAGTTCACGCTGCTCTATGGCGTCGAAGGCTTCAAAGCCCGCCGCATCCTGATTGCCGGCGCGGGCAAACGCGACAAGTTCGGCCCGTCCGAACTGCGCAAACTCGCCGGCGCCGCCGTCCGGCAACTCAAAGCCAAAGGCATCTCGACTCTTGGCTTCGTTTTAGACGATTCCACCGCGACCCCCTCTTCTGTCGCCGCGCTGGTCGAGGGCGCCGTTCTGGGCCTGTGGGAACCGGACTACCTGAAAACGGACCAGTCCGAAAAAGACAAACCCGTTTTGTCGCTTGTCGTTTCCACCCAGTCCAAAGATCCTGCGCTCGCCGCCGCTCTGGAAAAAGGCCGCATCGTCGCCGAAGCCGCCAACCTCACCCGCGATATCGCGGTCGAGCCACCCAACCTCCTGACGCCGCTCGCCCTCGCAGAGCGTGCCCGCAAAATGTCGGAAGCCTGCGGCCTCTCTTTTGAGGTTCTCGACCGCGACCGCATGCGTCAGCTCGGCATGGGCGCTCTGCTTGGCGTCGCCCAGGGCAGCGCCGCGCCCCCCGCCCTGATCGTTATGCGCTACACGCCGGAGAATGCGGCCACAACCGACCATCTCGGTCTGGTCGGCAAAGGCGTCACCTTCGACACGGGCGGCATTTCCATTAAGCCCTCCGAGGGCATGGAGAAAATGAAGTACGACATGGCCGGCGGCGCCGCCGTCATCGGAGCCATGCAGGCCATCGCGCGGATGAAGCCTTCCGTTGCCGTCACCGGCATCGTCCCCGCGGTGGAAAATATGCCCGGCAGTAATGCCCAGCGTCCTGGCGACATCGTCACGTCTCTCTCCGGCAAGACCATCGAGATTCTCAATACGGACGCGGAAGGCCGCCTGATCCTCGCCGACGCCATTACGTATGCGAAACAACTCGGCTGCACCCACCTCGTCGATGCCGCCACCCTCACCGGCGCCATCGTCGTCGCGCTCGGTCACACCAGTTCCGGCGTATTCACTAATAATGACGACCTGCTCGCCCGCTGGATGGCCGCTTCAAAAGAGGCTGGCGAGAACATGTGGCACATGCCGCTCGACGACGAATACCGCGACCAGCTCAAAACCGTCTACGCCGATATCCAGAACATCGGGACCCGCTGGGGAGGCGCCTGCACCGCCGCGATGTTCCTGAAGGAATTCGCCGGCGATACTCCCTGGGTTCACGCCGATGTTGCGGGCACCGCCTGGCTTGACGATGCGAAGCCTTCGCTCGCCAAAGGCCCCACCGCCGTGCCCCTGGGCACGTTCGTGAACCTCGCTATGAACTGGCGCTGATGGCGCGCGCCCCGAACTGGCGGCTTCAGTTGCGAGTTCCCTTTCTTGCTGGCACAATGGCCTTGCCCGCTTTGGGCGAGTGGAAGTTTTTGGGGGTCTGACAGGTGCAACTCCGCGTTCTCGGTATCATCCTCGCCGGAGGCAAAGGTACCCGGCTTTATCCACTGACCAGGGAACGCGCCAAGCCCGCCGTCCCGTTCGGCGGTAAATACCGGATCGTCGATTTCGTTCTGAGCAACTTCATCAACTCCGGCATCCATTCCATTTATGTTCTGACTCAGTTCCGCAGCCAGAGCCTGCTGCAGCATCTCAGCGAAGGCTGGCAGATCGGCGGCATTCTGAAGAGCCAGTTCATCGTTCCCGTTCCGGCCCAGATGCGCTCCGCCGACGAGCAGTGGTATCAGGGAACCGCCGACGCCATTTTCCAGAACATTAATCTGGTCGAGCAGGCGCTCCCCGATGTCGTCGCCATCTTCGGCGCCGATCACATCTACCGCATGAACATCGCGCACATGATCGCCGACCACCAGCGCACCCGCGCGGCCTGTACCGTCGCCGCCATCCCGGCGCCGAAAAAGCACGCCGGCGAATTCGGCGTGATCGAAACCAGTCCCGATAACCGCATCCTCGCCTTTCACGAAAAAAACCCGAATTCGCCCTGCATCCCCGGTGACCCGGACCAGGTTTTTGCTTCTATGGGCAACTATGTGTTCACCACTTCGACTCTGCTGCAGGCGCTTTACGAAGATGCCGCCGACCCGGAGAGTTCCCATGATTTCGGCCGCGACATTCTGCCGCGCCTGGTCGCCCACAATCACGCTATCTACGCCTACGATTTTCAGACCAACAAGATTCCGGGCGAACCCGCCGAAGCCCAGCCCTACTGGCGTGACGTCGGCACCATCGAGGCGTACTGGGAGGCCAACATGGACCTTCGCTCCGTCAAGCCTTCGCTGAATCTGTATAACCGCCAGTGGCCGCTGCGCACGAACAGCTACCCCGATCCTCCCGCGAAGTTCACTTTCGACGACGAGAACCGCCGCGGCGAGGCCATCGACTCTATCGTGTCGGGCGGCTGTATCCTCTCCGGTGGCCGCGTAAAAACCTCAATACTCAGCCGCGGGGTCAGAGTCCACGCCGGCGCGCAGATAGAGGACTGCGTCATCCTCGACAACTGCGATATCGGCCGCCGCGCGAAGATCCGCCGCGCCATCCTCGATAAGAACGTCCACGTCCCGCCCGACACTGTCATTGGCTACGACCCCGAAGAGGACGCCAGGCTGTATCACGTCACCGAAACCGGCATCGTAGTCGTGAAAGGCGACCGCACCCTCGTCGATATCTCCACTCTTGTCGTGTGAGAACGCGGTAATTTAAGCAGAGCGCAAATCTCCTGCGCTCCCCGAAGTTCGCAGCACGGAAATCGCTCCCATGGCCATAACGGCGGCGGCGAAGCCGAATGCCGTTATGGGCGAAACCACCGTCCAGAGCGTCCCGGTCACCGCGCTCGCCACCAGATCTCCCACGCCGTTCACCGCGCCGAGGGTTCCATAAACCGTCCCGCGCTTTTCCGGTTGCGTGAGATCGGGCGGAATTGCTCCTTCAAGCGTGTCTTTCGCCGCCGCGAAAATCCCTGAGACCACGAACACGGCTGCCAGCGCCGGAAAGCCTGCGCTTCTGCCCGTAAACAGCAGCGCCATCGCGGCCGCGGCGATCGCTTCGCATGCGTAGCCTCCCGCCAGCAACGGGAGTTTCGCGACGCGATCCGCCAGTGAGCCGATCGGGAATGCCGCCGCGGCGTACACGATGTTTCGAATGACGTACAACACCGCCGCCAATTGAGCTGCGCGGACAGGCGCATGCGATGAGCGCAGCAGCGTCGCGGCCGCCAGCGTTAACAAAGTCGGCGAAAAATCGCCCGCGCCGAAGATGCCGACGCAGATTAAAAAGCGCCGGAAGCCCGCCGGCAACTCACGGATCGAGGCCACGAGCTTCTTGCCGGGCTGCGGTTCGCGCCCTGTCTCCCGCACCATCAGCGCGAAAATGATGGGCGCGGAAAGCCCTGGGATCAGCGACAGCAGGAATATCGCTCGAAAAGGGATGTCGGGCGTGCCGTTCGGAAAAGCTTCAGGCAGGTACGAGAGCAGCGCGATACCGGCCAGAGGACCAATAATCGCGCCCACAGTGTCGCCCGCCCGATGGAATCCGAAGGCGCGCCCGCGCACTTCCCCATCCACCGATTCCGCCAGCATCGCATCCCGCAGCGACCCGCGAATCCCCTTGCCGAACCAGCTCACGACGCGCCCCAGCAGAATGGGAACCCATGTATACGCAACCGAAAATATCGAAAGGCCTGTACCCGTAAACAGGTACCCGAGCGTGACCATCCACTTGCGGTGGCCCAGTTTGTCCGAATACCAGCCGGAGAAGAGTTTCAGAAAACTCGAGAACGCATCGGAAGCGCCTTCGATCCAGCCGAGCGCCGCCGCGGCAATATGAACCACCGGGAGGAAGCCGGGCAGAATGGCCAGCACCATTTCGTAGCAGGCGTCGGAAAGCAGACTCGTGAGAGTCATCCCCCAGACGTTACGATTGAGCCAGCGCGGCATGGTCTTCAGCGTGACATAAACCCCGTCAAAGATTGCCTTGCTACAATCGACTTGCAACTGAGTTGCTTCTATGCTGCAGACTTTCACGATCACTTTGCGCGAGGGGGTTGAGGCCGCGCTGGTGATCTCGATCGCCGTGGCTTACCTGCGGAAAACCGGCCGCATGGATCTCATGCCGGCAGTCTACCGGGCCCTCGTAAGTGCTGTGTTTGCATGCTTTTTTGCCGCATGGGGCTTTTCGAAGATCGGCCTGAACGACGATGCTTATGAGGGCTGGACGCTTCTCATCAGCGCCATTTTTGTCTTCACGATGGTGCTCTGGATGAACCGCCACGGGGGCCGGCTGAAAGGCGAAATTGAAAGTCGTTTGCAAAAGGATGCGGCTCCGGGAGCGGGCAGCACGGGCATCTTTCTGTTCGTCTTTCTGATGATTTTCCGCGAGGGCGTGGAGACCGTCCTGATGCTCTACGGCGCCTTGAAGCTCGATACCTCCGGCATCCTTGAAGCCACCGGCGCACTGCTCGGCGTGGCGCTCGCGGTTCTCTTCGGCGTCAGCTTCGTGCGCGGGACCATTCGCGTGAACCTGAAACAGTTTTTTCAGATGACTACCGTGATCCTGATGGTGGTGGTGGTGCAGCTTGCAATCACAGGCCTGCATGAGCTTTCCGAAAGTCGGGTTCTCCCCTCCAGCAGCCGGGAAATGGCGATTGTCGGGCCCGTGGTCAAGAACGACATTTTCTTCTTCGTCACGATCCTGGCGCTTGCGGCCGCGATGATGCTGCTCGAATGGCGTAAACGGCGAGGGGCGGCCGCTGTGAATCTGGAAGGGGCGGCGTTGCGGAAGGCCCAATGGTCGGCGCGGCGCGAGCGCCTGTGGATGATCGCCTCATGCACGGCCTGCTGCGTATTTATTCTTCTGATCACGGCGCAATTTGTCTACGCGCGACAGGCCACTGCTTTGTCCACCGCACAGCCGGTAGTTTTCGAGAATGGCGCGGTACGCATTCCCGTGGCATCCGTCAGCGACGGCATTCTGCATCGATATGAATTGCAGGATCAGGGCATTGGCGTGCGTTTCATCGTCATAGAGAGGCCGGATCACTCCATTGCAACGGCGTTCGATGCCTGCGAAATCTGCGGTACTCAGGGCTTTTACCAGAAAGGGCCGGAAGTGATCTGCCGCAACTGCGGTTCCGGGATCGTCACGTCCACGATCGGGACAAGAGGCGGCTGCAATCCAATCCCTTTGAAGTCGCGCATTGAGGCAGGCGTGGTTGTTATCGATGAAGCGGCGCTCGAGCCGGGCGTCGGCACTTTCCGCAAAGGTAAGGCGTGATCTTTCGCTTCGTCAGGGAATCGATTCGGTGCGCGCCGCGCCGGAAAGCGCTGATCGTTACCGCTATCGCGATGGGGTCGGCTGTCGCCACAGCGATGCTCGGGGTGATGCTCGATATCGGCGACAAGCTCAACAATGAGTTGCAGTCGGAAGGCGCGAACATCGTGGTGCTGCCCGCGGCGGCTTCGTTGACCGGCGGGGTGGGTTCCATTGCGGCGAACGTAGCCAATGCCGCGAATTACATCCCGGACGCCGAGGTGCCCCGGATCAAGAAAATTTTCTGGGGCCTGAATATCACTGGATTCTCTCCGTCGATTGCGGCCCAGGATGGGGCCCTCAGGGTGCGGGGCGTCTGGTTCGACCATGCTTATAAAGCCCCCAACGGAGATACGCAGAGGACCGGAATCGCTCAGGTGAATCGCGCATGGCAGATCGTCGCCGGCCGCTGGACCCCCGATGTTCCCGGCGAATGTGTCGTGGGTGAAGCACTGGCCCGGAAGAACGGCTGGAAGCCCGGCAGCGTAATTACCGTATTCGGATCGCCCTTCCGGGTGGCGGGTATTCTTTCCAGCGGCGAAGCGGCGGACGACCAGGTGCTTGTCCCGCTCGAACGCCTGCAGGAACTGACCGGACGCCCGGGACAGGTGGACCGCATTGACGTCGCCGCCCTGACCAAACCGGAAGACGATTTCGCCCGGCGCGATCCTAATACAATGACCTCGAAAGAGCGTGAGCGGTGGAATTGCGCCAGCTATGTAACGTCAATCGCCCATGACATTGAGCAGGCGCTTCCCGGAACGCAGGCGCGGCCAGTCCGCAAAGTTGCGGATACGGAAGGCAAAGTGCTTTCGAGCGTCGGCGGGCTTATGGGGCTGATCACAGTGGCAGCTCTTTTCTCGGCTGGCCTGACAGTCTGGAGCCTGACTGCGACGACCATGATGGAACGGCGCGGCGAGGTCGCGATCATGCAGGCCATAGGAGCCAGTCGTGGCACGGTCGCGGCGCTCTTCGGACTGGAGATCGCTTTGGTGGGTCTTGTCGGCGGCGTGCTCGGAGCGTTCATCGGCGTGCAGCTTGCGCACTACGTGGG
>JALYHT010000253.1 GCA_030776225.1 Acidobacteriota bacterium
ACGCACAATAACCACCTGGGACAAATCACAACCGGTTTGGCGCTCTATAACACCGCGTTGTGCGCTCTCTGGCAGCTTGGGATGAACCGATAACCGGCGGAGAGACCATCACCGCCTCTAATTGCCGGTATCGGCAGCCCGGAGCTGCCGGAACCCGTGAGGGCGGCTCCCATTTCGGCCGACAGTCGGAGCGTTGGTGATCAGGATGGAGAGCACCTTCTGGGCCTGGAGTCCTGTGGATAAATCGAGAACTGTGATTGCGACCTGAGAGTACTTTCCGGTCGCCGTTGGCGTGCCTCCCAGTCTATTGCCATTGAGTGCGATACCCGGCGGCAGGCCTGACGCTGTCCAGGCGAAATTTCCCGATCCCCCCGACACTGTAAGCTGCGCCGTGTAAACACCGTGAAGCGCTCCCGCTGGCAGGGCCGATGTTTCAATAGTCGGTCCAGTTGGAGTAGGTGTGGGTGCCGGAGTCGGGGCAGGGCCCGACGTTGACGCCGGCGGAGCGCTTACCGTGATTGAAAACGTTTTCTGCGCAGTAACTCCGGTAGCCGCGTCTGTCATGGTCAGGGCCACGGCGGAAAATGTGCCCGCTGCCGCAGGCGTGCCACCGAGGCTGCTGCCTGTGAGAACGACGCCGGACGGAAGCCCGGAGGCAGCCCATGTAAAATTCCCCGAACCGCCAGTTCCGGCAAGCGGCGCGGAATAGAGAGCGCCAGTCGTGCCTGAAGGAAGGGCCGAAACGGCAATGGCGGGCGCAGCGAAAACAGTCATCGAGAGCGTTTTCTGGGCGCTCAGAGTGGTGTTGGCATCGGTAATTGTAAAGATCACGCTCGTGGTACTGGACGACCCGGAAGGTGTTCCCGCCAGTGTGCTGCCGCTGATGGCGAATCCGGGCGGCAGGTTAGCCGCAGACCAGGAGTAGTTTCCCGAACCGCCTGTAGCAGCAAGCTTCGCGTTGTAGGGAGCGCCGATGGTCGCCGAAGATAACGAACTTGTGGTAATCGCGAGGGGTGCATAAACGGTAAGCGACAAAGTCTTCTGTGCGGTTGCTTTGGTGTTTGCGTCTATAGCGGTCACGAGAACGTTACTGTACGTCCCCGCCGTTCCCGCGCCCGGAATCCCGGAGATCCCGGAACCGCCGACTGCCAGCCCTGACGGCAAACCGGATGCCGAAAATGTGAACGTGCCGGACCCGCCGGAGGCAGCGAGGCCGGCAGCATACGAAGCGCCAACCGTTGCATTCGGCAGTGAGCTTGTGGTGAAAGAGAGCGCGGGCGCCGATGCGCCCGGATAAGCGCCAAGCAGGATAACGCCCTGATAGGCAGAGACGGTAACAGAATTGACAGCCGTGCCGTCCAGCGTCTTGAAGCTGGCCGGGAGAGTAACGGTCTGGGTCGCCGACCCCGGTTCTCCCAGCAGCACCATTCCCTGAGAGAAGTTGCGGCGGTATACGCCATTGGCATAAGTCCGGGGCCCGAGCGGCGAACCGAGATCGACATTGAAACCACTCCACCAGTTATCAGGAGTAGTCACAGTGTCTCCGTAGTAATCGTTTCCGGAAGAGATCAGGAAGTAGCCCGCAACCGAGTACTGGCGGGTAGCCACGTCAGTCACGTCATACTGCTCGAGGACCACGTTTCGCCCGGCCGCATGCACGCGGTCTATGTAACCGAACAAAACGTTCAGCGAAAAGTCTCCCGTGCCCCCGGTCAGGCCGGGGTCGCTGCCGATTCCCCGTTCTATATTGATGATGTCCGCAGCCGCGATTTGAGCCTGAATCGCGGGGTCGAGGTCCCGGACCCCGCTCGGGCCCGCACACCAGACGGAGTTGTGCAGTATCTCTTTGTTCGGGAAAGCCTGACGGATCTGCGTCAGGAACTGCGCCACGTAAGTTCTCCAGGCTGTCCATGTCATGGGTGCGCCTGTGGTGGCATCGAGGACAGTGACAGGATTGCCCCACCCATCGGAGACGGAAAAGTTCATGTTTACGTCATCGATCCACAAACCTTTGTAGTTGCCGCGCGACAATGTGCCCTGCATTTGACCGATCCACCATGCCCGGAAGTTGGGATTCGAGATGTCGGCTGCAAACTGCGGGCACGTTCCATTCGCGCATCCCCAGGGTATGTAGAGACTGTTGCCGGACGCATCGTGAAGGATCCAGTCCGGATGCTGTGTGGCCAGGGAAGAAGGGTTGTAAATCGCGTACAGATCCTGGTACACCTGCGCGTTCGAATACCACGAGGTGCGAGTGTCGAAATACGTGGTAAACACCCCCATGCGCGCGAAATTCGTCTGGAGCCATTGCTGTTGAACGGTTGTCGGGGAGTTGGTATAGGGGTCGAGGCTGGGGTTTGCCAACCTTGAGAAGTTCACTTTGCCGGGGTTGCCGTTCTGCGTCTGCGCTGCGGCAGCGACGACGAAAAGCAACGCGGCGCTCAGGCTCTTAACACTGGTCAGTGGAACAGAGCCATTGGCATTCGATTTGTTCATTTGTGTATTCTTCGGTACTAATATCTACATTTGTACCGCATTCGTACTGTTATGTATATTACTAACTTAAATTAATATAGTACTAAATAGTACCGTTAAGGAAAACTACACGCCGAGACGGAGGAGGTCGGGGGAAATTTACGAACTAGCTATTAGGGCTGAGAACTGCGCGCGGGCACCTGGATGCCATCGCGCGTACATCACTGAAGCGTTATCGTCACTCCCGCGCGGCTCGAATAAGCGGCATCGACTGTGATCGCCACCGGCTGGGTTCCCGCCAACCCCGCGGGAATCACCGCGTTCACCTGATACAGTCCCACCAGTCCCTGAGTGAGCCCGGCGTAAACTACGGTCGCCGGCTGGGTACCTATGGTGACTGTCACAGGCAGAGCGGTATTGTTGGCGAGATTAGCCACGGCGCCGGTGGGGAATGCCGGAACCGTCGGGCCGAGGCCTGTAGCGTAGATCACCACGGTCTCGCCTGGGGTCGCCGGTTGTGCGGCGCTGACCAGTGAGTTGTTCGCATGAAGAATGACGCCGGCTCCCGCGCCGCTTCCATCCACTGTGAAGATCCCTGGCGCTGCCGGAGCCACCGCGAAAGTCTGCGTACCGGTTTGGCCGCCCGCGCTGATAGTTGCCGTTACCGTGCCCGAAGTCGGACACTCCAACGGAAGTTGCGCATTGATCTGACCGGGGAACACATTATATAAGGGGAACGAAACGCCGCATGCCATTACAGACGTATTCTGAGGACTTAGCCGCGTCGGAAGCGGAACCGCCGTCGCGCTGGCGCTGGCAGCGGCGGTAAAATTCTGACCGAAGATCGAAACAATCTGGCCCGGCGCCACCTGATTGTTCGGAGCCGGTATAAAAGATGCGGCGCTGACGAATCCGTTTGCATTTATCGCTGGGGGACCGGAAGCCACACTGCCGGAAACCTGAAAGGCATCGACCCAGATCGAAGAGCCGCCCGAGACCGAATCGTGCGTGCCTGTCGCCTCGATGCTTAGAATGTGTGTGCCCGCCGAAAGTCCGCTGACGCTCCAAACCGGAGTTTGCGCCATTGCCGGCGTGGCGTAGGTATCGACCGTGTTCTGGAGCGCGCCGTCGATAAGTACCTGCGCGTTTCCGGAATACTCGTCCCGATATCCAATCCACGTCACTGCGGTGCCGTTAAAACTGAAATCCACCCTCGCCCCGGCGTCGACGGCTGAATTCATGCTCCCTCCGCTGTAGGCCGGGCCGGTCGTCGGAAACCAATGGCCGACATAATTAGCCGCGACATCGGTCTGCTGCGCCAAACCCGCCCCTGCGGAGACCGGGGTGCTGACAAGGGCGCCGTTATCAATATCGAAGGCGTCAACCCAGATCCATGACTGGTTGGTGGCTCCGTCGTGCCCGTGGATGATTTCAATGGTCATTCGGTGGAGGCCGGGCGCGAGGTTATGGGCTGAAAACAAGGACTGCCGGTACAACGAGGCGCCTGACATGCTGCCCGTATCAACGGTAGTCTGGACGCCGTCGAGCGTCACATAGCAGATTCCGGTGTAGCCGTCCGAATAGCCGATCCAGTCGATACCCGTGCCGTTGAAAACCACGCTCGCCTGAGAGCCTTTCAGATTGGCAAGAGCCGCTTTGCCTCCGCTCTCAAGCGAATTGCTGTTTGGATACCAGGTACCGGTATAGGTGATCCGGGGATCGCTCTCCTCGAAGCGCGTGACTGTTTGTCCGAACACGACCAGAGGGCAGGCTAAAGCGAAAAGCAGGACATCCAGACGCCACGAAACGCTCACGTTTCGTGCTTTGCAGGCCGGTTACCGAAGTTTGAGTTTGACTGTGGACATCAAGACTGAAGATGTGCTGAAACGCCCTTGGTTTGGCCGTGTGATGGTACGGGCTCTGAATCGCGGAGGATAAGCCGTTCACGACGGGCAAAAATATTTCATTGAGCCTGAATTGATATCGAGGGGCGCGTTAGAACCGAGGCGGGCTCTTAGAAGATCCGGCCTTCACAGGGATTCGAATTTCGTCTCGAGCACCAGATAACTTGCAGTAATTTAACCACTTGACGGCAAGCCCCGCCTTTCATTGGGGGTGTTTGCCGCTACCTCTTCTGTCCTGCATCTGCGGGCTGGCAGGCATTGGAGCCTGCAATCGACCCACTGCTCCGCGACGGAAAGCGGCCTGAAGCAGCCGCCTCAGAATGCTAATGTTTGGCCGGAGTAGAAGCTCATCCCCGCTGCTCCCACAAAAATATGCTGAATCGATCAAAAGTGGGTAGCGGCCGTCGCGCGCGCGTACCCGCGAATAAATGGTGCATCGTTGCAGCCCTCTGCCCAATAGCCGTCTTCTCTCTGATGGCGCAGACGAGTATCGACCTTAAAAATCAGGCAAAAGGTGTAGATTTTTCCGGGGCCACGGCCACAAAGGTCTGGAAAATGGGAACAGTGCTGCCGGTGTCATGCAACGCCGGTGAAGGCTTCTTTCTCATCGGATCAGGGCCCAACCTCTACATATGCGGCAGTCAGAACTCCTGGAGCGCCGCGGTCGCTCTGAATGTGGCGGGAACCGGTACGAGCGTTCAGAGCGTCAACGGAACTCTTGCTCCGAACGCGATTCCGGTCATCGATGCCACGGGCACGGAAACGAATTCCGGATGTACGGCGGCATCGGCTGCCTTGACGTGTGCTGCGGGCTTCAGCGGGGGCACCGGGGCGACTCGCCTTACCGCCAGCGAGGGAACGCCACCCGCGGCTCCTCCTTCCGGCCAGCAAACCCTCTACATCGATTCGGCTGACCATAACCTGAAAATCGTGGATAACACCGGGACCGTGACGCGGTTCACCTCCCGGATTGTCGTACCCCGCGTCATTCCGTTCGCGGCCAATCCGAACGGCTCGGCCGCGAGCGGCGTCAGCTATCCCTCGGGGACATGGAACGCAGTAATCAGATCGGGAGCCAACAACATTGGAGCGGCGCTCCAGGCAATTCCCTCGACAGGCGGGACGCTGCAGTTCATGCTGGAACTGCCGGGCGACTGGGACCCCTCAAGCCAGCCCTACATTCGCATTGGCTATGCAAGCGGACTGAACACATCGGGCACGGTCGTCTGGAGGGCTTCTTCAGCCTGTTCTCCGCCAGACGGCTCGGGGTCGGACGATCCTCCGCAGCTCGACGAACCGGCATTCGCGCCTCAGAACATAACCGCTGCGAATCAGTTGATGGCGCAGACGGGCCAGTTTACAGCAATGGTGTCGTCGAACAACTGCGTGCCGGGCGGCTTTGCGTTTATAACCGTGGCGCTCTCGGGAACGGCTGCGTCGGCTATTAATGCCTATCAGG
>JALYHT010000254.1 GCA_030776225.1 Acidobacteriota bacterium
GCCACATCCAATGCGCTGGTTACTGGTAATCTTTGCAGATCCTGCGGTCAATGGGCATGGCAATTGAACTGGGGCAGTCATAACCGGATTGAGAACAACATCTTCGACTTGTCAACACCAGGAACCCGTCTTGGGCTCTATCAGGATTTCGAAGGACTGCACAGGATGACCGCGAACGTACTCACAAGGAATCTGATCTACGTTTCGGAGGAACTCCGCGAGCCCCTGTACGTTGTCAATCTCATGGACGGCGATATGCCGATTGCGGCGTCGCAGAATTTGTACTTTTCAGCCAGTGGAGTGCGTATACCGAATGAGCCTCCTGTTGTTGATGTAAGTCCCCTTTACGAGAATCCCCGGTTCAGATCGCCTGAAACCGGCGACTACACGATGCCATCTACGTCGCCGGCTCACAACAAAATAGGTTTTCAACCGCTGGCAACCGACCAGGGTCCTCTTCCAGCACAAAAGGTGTCTTCGAATGGGCAACATCCTTACTGGCAGAGCAAGCGACGAAAGGCAGTCTTGGTTTGGGAAAAGGATCGCTTACCTGAGGCGCCCTGTCTCAGGGATGTTCGCGAAGTACTCCGTGGCACCGAAAAATCACACCGGCTTACCTGCTCAAATTGTTTTCCAGCAGCCAGTCGTGGAGGGCTGAACAACAAAACCAAATCACGACGGGAAAAGCCGATGAGTTCCGAACCGTCCGCTGCCTCGAACCTGCGCTATATCCCTCACTCGGTACACTGTCCAACCCGAATGCCCCCACGTTTTTTCTGACGAGTCATCAAAATTAACAGCGTAATGCTAAATTTTGGGGTAGACTGTACGAGAATGCGCCAATTACTTCTTGTATTCGCAATATGCGGCACAGCTCTCCTCGCTCAGGATGCGCCGCCGGCAGCACACCCACACCCACACCCCCCGCCCACGAACATGAAAGTTCTCACTGAAGCTGAATTGCCGGTGGGCATGCGTCAGGCGGTTGCGGGCCTGGGCGTGATGTGCAACGATTGCCACGTTCCCACTGACCGGGCCAGCGACGAAAAGCCCATGAAAGTGGCAGCCCGGATGATGTTTGCTCTGGTGAAAGAAATCAATGCGAAGTTCCCGGACGGCAAAGCGCACGTGACATGCTACACCTGCCATCGCGGAATGACGACGCCTTTGATGGCTCCCCCCGCAGTCCAGTAACTGATATTTCTCCCGGCGTCGGGTTCAATAGCGAAACCGACGCCGGAAGTGTTTTTGGCCTCGCAATCTTTCCTCGTCTTCTCCGGATACCTGCGCCCTGCGATAATACGGCTTCCGCGCGAAGCTCATTATGAATCTCCCGATTTCCTCCTGCTCCGGTGCCCCCTGCTCCGGCGTGCTTTCCCATGACTTTGCAAAACGCATAGCCTGGAGGAAACGGTGACCCCCGCCGAAATTCGTCAGGGCATTGCAGAACTTGGACCATGGTTCTACCGCTTCGACTTCGGCAATGGCCTCGAAACGACTCCCGCCATTCCGGCCAGCGTCGTGGATATCTTCGACACGCGCCTCAAAATGGTCGAGACTGCCGTGCAGTCGCACTTTACCGGCAGACTGCGGGACCTCGAATGCCTCGACATCGGCTGCCATGAAGGCTTTTACTCTCTCGCAATGGCGCGGCTTACGCGCAGCGTGACAGCAGTCGATGCGCGGCCGGAGAATCTCAGGCGCGCCCAGTTCGTAGCACAGGCGATGGGCGTCGGGAATATCGTCTGGCGCCAGGGACGCGTCGAAACCGTTGCGGACGATCAGGCGCGAACTTTTCCCCTCACGCTTTTCCTCGGCCTGCTCTATCACGTGGAAGATCCCATGCGATGCCTGCGCCAGGTAGCCGCTGTAACCGGCGAGCTCTGCCTGATTGAAACGCAGGTAGTGGATGAAGTCGACGGCTATGCAGAGTGGGGCTCCCGGGAATGGACTCGGCCTTATCAGGGCATCCTCGCGATCATCGATGAAACCGGCGAGTTCGATGCCGGAAATCGTGAAACGGGAGTGAGCCCCATGGCCACCTGCCCTTCCCCGAAAGCGCTCCTTTACATGCTGAAGCAGGCGGGCTTCCGCCGTGCTGAGATACTCGCGCCGCCGCCCGGCGCTTACGAGCAGCACGCGCGGGGCAAACGAGTGGTATGCGCGGCCTGGAAGTAGAATCGGCCGCTCCCTCCTGTGCAATCGAGGTCGACAGGCTCTCGAAATATTACCCGCTCGCCGATTCTCAATTCGGCCGTCTGAGCCAGTTAATGACACGAAATGCCCAGCCGAAAGGGCGCGTGGTCCATGCGCTGCGCGACGTTTCTTTTTCGGTGCAACGGGGAGAAGCCTTCGGAATCATCGGCGCAAACGGCTCCGGGAAAAGTACCCTCCTGCAGATCGTGGCGGGCATTCTGCGCCCGTCTTCGGGTTCGGCCACAGTCCGGGGACGAATGTCGACACTCCTCGAATTGGGCTCGGGCTTTTCACCGGAGTTCACGGGGCGCGACAACGTGTATCTGAACGCCTCGCTGCTCGGTCTGTCGCGTGATGACATCGATGCGCGCTTCGGAGATATCGAGAAGTTCGCGGGCATTGGAGATTTCATATCTCAGCCGCTCAAGACTTATTCAAGCGGGATGGCGCTGCGTCTGGCGTTCGCGGTGGCGGCCTTTGTCGATCCGGAGATATTGATCGTTGACGAGGCCCTGGCGGTTGGCGACATCGCGTTTAGGCAGCGGTGTATGCGGAAGATTCATGAGCTGCGCGCCGCGGGCGCCACGCTGCTTTTCGTTTCTCACGAGGCCAGCGATGTGAAAGCTGTCTGCGATCAGTGCCTCTGGCTCGATAAAGGGGTGGTGCAGGAACTCGGCGAAGCCGATGAGGTGGTCGCGAAATACCTGAGAGCGACCATGTACCGGGAGACGCAAACCGAGCATCGGGAAGCTGAGAATGACGCAGGCACTTTAAGGATGCCGGCGAGTGACCCGGAAATCGCGCGCCACCGCCCCGTTATCCGCTTCAGGAATGAACCCAATGGCTATCGATATGGAGACGGCCGGGTGCGGCTGCTGGGTGGAGACATTCTCAACACAAATGGAGAATCCATCGACCAGGTCCAATGGGGCGATCACGTAACGGTACGCCTGAGTTTTCGTTCCGCTGCGGTAGTGCCGGAACCCATTGCCGGCTTTCTCTTTCGTAACAGCCGCGGCGAGAATATCTTCGGTTCCAACACAGCTCGTGAAAATTACCCGATGCCCGCGATGTCCGCGGGAGAAGAGCATACGGTGGATTTTCTTTGGTCCGTGCCGTCGCTGAGACCGGATATCTATCGGATCTCCCTCGGTGTAGCCGATGGCAATATTCAGGATGTCCGGATGTGCGACTACGTGGAGGATGCCCTCACGCTGGAGCTGCTTTCCCCCTGGAATCAGGCGGACCATCCCAGTGCCTGCGCCGTAACCGGCTACTTTCGGCTGCGCTGCGCCGCAGTGACCGTTCACCGCAATTGACGTTGTAAATAAAGGTGTTCATTGCAAAAACGGCTGGCGCATGGTATGATCATTTAGCTTTTGAAACCCAGTACATCGTTTGGAACCTCACACGATAAGCGTTTGCCTCTCGCTGCACCGTCTCATTCGAGTCTCGGGAAATTCATTGCTGGAAAGAGAGAAGTATGAAAGAGACAGGAACAGTAAAGTGGTTTAACGCCGGTAAGGGATACGGCTTCATCTCGCGCGAAAATGGCGAAGATGTGTTTGTACATTTTTCAGCCATCGAAGCAAGCGGTTATCGCTCGCTTGAAGAAGGCAGCAAAGTGACATTTGTCGTAAACCGTGGACCCAAAGGTCTTCAGGCAGAACAAGTAACACCTGCCTAGAATCAAACGGCCGTAATCGGAAACAACGCAATTAATCGAACTTTGGTGAGCCGCCCGAAGGTGCGGTAACGGATGCAACTGGTTTACATGGGCTTTACTCAGGAGGCCAGCCTCCGATGCTTTCATTTCCAGCGCGTTCTTGCTCAGTCGCGGCCAGCTGATCTGCCACGCGTGGTTCAGTTCACCATGAAGGCGGATATGGCGTTGTTTATGCAGCATCACATTCCTGTTCAGGAAGGGCCGGCGCTTTGTCTCCAGATCCTGACCGACGCATTGATCGGTTCAGATGAGAATGAGGTGGCGTCGGCTTCCTATGCTGTGACCAGGGAGCACCTCTCGACGTTTGTTTCCGCAAGGACGACAATCGCAGAGGCGAAGGCCGCGCGCCGGAAACCCCGACCGCCGTTCAAGCCTTCCAGCTCGTCGCAGCTGAAGTTGCCTCCACGGTTTAACTGAACTGGTTTAACTGAACTGATTTGTAACCAATGAGGCGGACACATGTTCCGCCTCATTGTCTTCTGCCCCCTTTGCGATTCCCCCCTGTTTTCCACTCCCCGGATTAGAATAGTCGTCTTGAGCCTCGCGCATGTTTTTTAACAGCTACGAATTCCTTTTTGGATTTCTGCCGGCTGTTTGCATCCTTTACTTCCTCCTGGCCAGAGTTCCGAATGCCGGCACATGGTGCCTGGCGGCCGCATCGCTGTTTTTTTACGCCCGCTACCGCCTTGACGGACTGGCGCTGCTGGTTGCGAGTATGTTCTGGAATTACTCCATCTCTCTGCTGGTGCTGCGGCGCAGGAATAAGCGGGGGTGGCTGATTCTCGGGATTGCCGTCAACCTGGCGGTTCTCAGCGTTTTCAAATACAGTAAGATCCTGGCTCCGGCGCTGCTGAGCCATCATCTGCACGCATCCATACTCTTCGACCTCGCCTTTCCTCTTGGTATTTCGTTCTTTACTTTTTCGCAGATTGCCTATCTTGTGGATGTTTATAAAGGCCACGACCAACCTTCGGCCGTTCGCGACTATATTCTCTTCGTGACTTTCTTTCCGCATCTGCTTTCCGGACCTATCCTGCGGCATCGCGAGATGGTGCCTCAGTTTGAAAGCGCCTTACGCCGCAGACCCATTCCGCGGTACTTCGCGCGTGGCATCGCGCTCATCGTTATCGGACTCGCGAAAAAAACGTTGATCGCCGATTCGGTTGCGCCTCTCGTTGCAAGAGCGTTCGATGCGGGCGGCGCTTTCGATGCCTCCACCGCGTGGCTGGGGACCACGGCCTATACGTTTCAGCTTTATAACGATTTCAGCGGTTATTGCGATATAGCGGTCGGCATTTCGTTCCTTTTCAATATTCGGATTCCGGAGAACTTCCGGTCCCCTTATCGCTCCTCATCGATCCAGGAATTCTGGCGGCGCTGGCACATCTCGCTCGGCAGGTTTCTGCGGAACTACGTATATGTGCCCCTGGGAGGAAACCGCGCCGGGCTGTTCCGGCAATGTCTTGCAATCCTGATTACATTCACGCTGGGAGGGCTCTGGCATGGCGCCGGATGGACCTTCTTCCTCTGGGGCGCGCTTCACGGGTCGGCGCTCGCCGCGCAAGTGCTGTGGAAGCGCTTCGGGTTTCGTCTGCCCGCCCCTATCGGATGGATTTTGACTTTCGCGTTTGTCGATTTGAGCTGGGTGGTCTTTCGCGCGCCCGATATAGCCACGCTGCGCCGGGTATTTTCAGCCATGTTTTCCGGGCTGCCTGCAATATCTTTCGGCCCCACGCTGGCGGAGACGGATCCGGGGAAACTGGCGCTGCTGGCAGCCATCCTGCTGGCAGCCTTGCCCGCTTACAGCTTCACGATGGCCCGAAGGATGAAGCCGCGGTTATGGTCGGCGGCACTCGGCGCCCTGCTTCTCACCACAATCGCACTGCGGTTCGCGTCCGTTTCGTACTTTCTCTATTACTTCTTTTGATGACACCGATCACAAAGCGCAGGAGCATGGGACGCGCCACCCACCGGCAATGGCTTCGCTGGCTCGCTTGTTTTTTCGGAGTAGCCGGAGTTCTGCTGGGCGCCATTGCCAGCTTTGTTCTGGTCGTCGACCCGTATCAGATTTATCATCCCGTGCTGGGCGGCAGACCCCGCTTCGATCTGCGCATCCAGCGATTTCTGGTTCCGGGGCTCGCGCGAACCAGCGACTATCAGGTCGCGTTAGTCGGGACCTCAATGCTGCAGAATATTCCGAACAGCGCTGTCCAGCGGCTTTGCCGTATGAAGGCCGTGAATCTCTGTATTTCGGGCGCTTCCATCCATGAAGAAGCGCTCACTATGGCTCTGGCGCTGAAACATAAGGCGACGAAGACAGTCATCGCTACGCTCGATTTCAATTCGCTCTCAGGCGGCAGCGTGAATCAGGTGATCGGGGTGCACGCGCCCTTTCCCGAATATCTCTATGACAACGGGATTCTGGACAAGCTGAACTACCTTCTCTCGTGGGATTCAATTCAGGCGGGTTATCGCGTCGTGGCCCAAAAAGCCGGGCCTGGAGAAACCGAAAACGCGGACTGGCCCTGGAAGTTCCCCGCAACCATGAACTTTGAAGCAGGCAACGCGGTGCATGACATCGACGCCGCCGATATCAACCGGAACTTCCACATGACAAATCTCCGGCTGGACGACATGGAAAAGAGTTTCGCGGATAGTGTATTTCCCGTGATTCAGCAGTATCCGAATGTCAGAATCCACTTCGTCTTCCCGCCTTACTCGATTCTGGTCTGGCATGATTACGCGCAGCGCGGCCAGGTGCAGACTTACTTCGCTTTCAAGAAGTGGCTGGTCCGGCAGGGTCGCCGGCTCGGTAATTTCGATGTGGTGGATCTCCAGGATCGCGCCGACATTATCACGAACATGTCGCTCTATGCGGACATTTACCACTCCAATGAGAGTATCGACGAGGAAATGGTGGGTGCCGTTTGTCAGGGAAAGCAGATTTTAGACAGCGGCAACGTTGAAGAGCGCGATCGGCAACTGCTCGGACTCATAAAAACTACGAATCCGGCTGAAATTGTTCGAAAAGCCCTGGGGAAGTGACTTAGCCAAGTTTTACTTTGGATGAACCCGCCGCCGAACCTTCCGACTTCACCGGCTTTCGTGCGGAATTCTGCACGCCACTCTGAAATCGGCGCAATTGGTCCGTCACGCATACCAGAAACATCGGTTGTCTGGCGTTTTTGAGCACATCGATGATCCGGTCCGGCTGGTCTTCGAGGTAGATATTTTTCCCGTCTGTAATCAGATGGACATCGCCGTCTTTCGCAACAGCGTCGCTGAGCCTCTTGCCCATTTCCTTCTGCAGAAAACGCAGTACGCGGCGGATTTTCTGCAGCGAAAATCCTTTCCGCCGCAGTTCCGCGATCACCGAAACTTCCACCACTTCCTGCGACAGATAAACCCGCCTGTGGCCTTCCTGACGTGGCGAAACCACGTTGCGTTCATCCCACCACTGCAATTGCCGAAGACTTACGCCGGCGATACGGGCGACATCGCCGCTGGTGTAGCGCTCCTGCCCGGGGGCCGCAACGGCCGGTTCTTTTTTTGTTTTGAACATTTCGCGATACCTCCGTGCTCCCGAAGCACTTTGAATTTTACCAGATTCCGGGGATCGCGAAAAATGGGCGGCCGGTTCGCATGTTAACATCAGGATTCAATCCCATCCAGAGGTTTTCGTGGCCAGTAATCTCACGCGCAAAGAGTTAAAACAGGATAAGTTCGCCGTAGAAGCCGAACACACGGTAGATTTTCTTTCGACCCATCGCAAAGATGCAGTTCGATATGGCGTGATTGCCCTCGCGGCGGCGGTAATCGTGGCAGGCGTGTTTTATTACCGTGGGTCGCAGCATTCCGCCCGTGAACAGGCTCTCGGTGAAGCCATCACGCTGGCCGGCGCACCGGTGGGCCCGCCCCAGCCGAGCGGCGCGCCGAGTTTTCCCACCACCGAAGCGAAAGAAAGCGCTGTGAGTAAAGCGTTTGCAAAGGTGCAATCGGACTACAGCGGCAGTGAGGAAGCTTACGTCGCTGAATACTACCTGGCAGCGCAGGCGCTTGATGCTGGCAAAGTGGATGACGCGCGAAAAAAGTATCAGGACGTGGCCGACCATGCAAACGCCAATTACGGCTCACTCGCCAAACTGGCTCTGGGGCAGCTCGATGTGGTTGAAAATCGGCAGCCAGAGGCCGAGAGCGTATTGAAAGACCTGATGAGCCATCCAACCGATCTGGTGTCGGAAACGCAGGCAAGATTCGCCTATGCAAAGGCCATCGCCTCGACCAAACCGGATGAAGCCCGCAAGCTTTACATGCAGATTGCGAGCGAAAAATCGGACGCCAGTCCGATCGCGATCACGGCGATGAACGACCTGCCGCAGAAGTAAACAAGCCATTGCTGGCGTACTTAAAATTTCCGGTCGAAGCTTCCCGTGGCCGGCGTTATCCGGAACCGGGGCATCCCTACCGCAACGCGTTCCAGCGCGATCGCGACCGCATCGTCCATACCCGCGCTTTCCGGCGGCTGGAAAACAAAACCCAGGTTTTCGCGCCGGGAATCTCCGATCATTTCCGCAACCGCCTGACCCACACAATCGAGGTGTCGCAGATCGCGCGCACTGTGGCCAGCGTCCTCGGGCTCGATGAAGATCTGACGGAAGCGCTGGCGCTTGTACATGACGTTGGACATCCGCCCTTTGCGCATGCCGGTGAAGAAGCCCTGAATCGGCAGATGCAGCGCTTCGGCGAAAGCTTCGATCACAACATCCAGGCGTTGAAAATTGTGGAGACGCTGGAACAGCGCTACCCCCGGTTCACGGGCCTGAACCTGAGCTTCGAAGTTCGCGAAGGGATCGTCAAACACTCGCGCGATTTTGCGCCGGGCGAGGTTCCCGAAGTGGACGAGTATCTGCCCGGACTTCGTCCTCCGCTCGAAGCGCAGTTGATCGATCTTGCCGATGAGGTTGCCTACAACGCGGCGGATCTCGACGATGCACATGAAGCCGGATTGCTGACCCCTGAACAGATTGCCGCCGCGGTGCCCGCATATGCGGAGGCGCTGGACACCATCGAGACGCAGTTTCCGGGCGCTACGGAGCGGGAGCGTTTTCAGGAATCGGTACGCCATCTTATCGACGAACTCGTGTCGGGCTTCATAACGGGCACGGTGGAGGCGGCGAACGCGGCGGGTATTCATGACTTCGAAGCGGTTCGGAGCTGCCCTGCCCGCCTGGCGCGGTTCACCCCCGAAATGCGGGAAACCAGTCTGCAGCTGAAGCATTTTCTGATGCGGAACGTTTACTGCTCGGAAGCGCTGGAAGCAGACCGCCGCGATTCGATCGCGAAACTGGATCGCATGTTCGGTTACCTGCTGGAACATCCCGAAAAAGTTCCCGGCGGCGAGACTTCTTCTGAGCTTCATCGGGCGGTTTGCAACTTCATCGCCGGCATGACGGATCGTTATTTTCTGCGCCTTTACGATCTGGTGTTCGGTTCTGGATGTGCGACATGAAAGGACAACTTATGCCGCGCGGCGGAATTCCAGGAACTTTCAAAGCGACCGTTGAGGTGGGCGCATCCGAAAAGCAATGATGGACTTTGCGCCACGGACGGTTCAAACAATGCTGGATTGTTTGAGGCGGAAGCCGATCACAGTCTTGCAGCCAGCCTCGATCACTCCGGACCGGACGAAGAGGTGCTGACGGCGAAACCTGGGGGGTAGCGCATACGCTCGTCGTTTCGCTCATAGTAATCTCCCTCAGTGCGAATCTTCTCGAGAAGTTCGGCGTTGCTTGAAGCGATGGCACGCAGCGAACCAGGAGTTTTTCGATTTTGCCTTTGTCCAGCAACCGCTTCCGATTGGATAACTCTGATTAGCATCGATCGCCGCGCTGAGTGTTAAGCTCAATGGGTGTCGGTCGATCCCAGCTTACTGAAACTCCTCGTCTGTCCTCGGCATAGAAAGCCTCTCTCCGAGGCTGGCTCTCGCCTGTTTTGTGAAGCGGGACATCAATATCCGGTCGTCAACGACGTTCCGGTTCTGCTCGACGATGGACCGCAGACCATTTTGTTTGCTGAGCGTTCTCGCCTGCAAGCGGAACAAAGCGCTGTGGACGTCGGAAGAGATCCATATTATCTGGATACCATCGGTATCTCGGAGAACGAGAGGGCTGAGCTTAAGAGCCGATTGGCCGGCAAATCGGATGAACGCATTGACCCCGTTGTGTCTTTTCTGATTGCGGCGACTAACGGCCTCGCGTATAAGCACTTGATTGGGAAGCTGAATGGGTACCCGCTTCCGGAGCTGCGGCTTCCTCCAGCCAACGGCCAGATGTTACTGGATGTGGGCTGCAACTGGGGACGGTGGTCTTTTGCCGCGGCTCGTTTGGGATACAGAGCTATTGGAATTGACCCCAGTTTGGGGGCGGTCTTAGCTGCTAAACGTGTCGCTGCTCAATTAGGATTGGATGCTAAGTTTGTGGTTGGCGACGCTCGGTTCTTACCATTTCAAACACACTCCATGGATATCGTCTTTTCGTACAGCGTCCTGCAGCATTTCAGCAAAGGAGACGCCGGCACCGCGATCAAAGAAGTAGGCCGCGTGCTTCAGGCAAACGGCAAAAGCGTCATTCAGATGCCCACCGTTCTTGGCGTGCGTTGTCTCTATCACCAGGCTCGGCGGCGCTTTCGAAAAGCTCGGGACTTCGATGTCAGGTATTGGACCATTCCTGCCTTACGACGACTTTTCATGGAACACGTCGGCCGGACCGCCTTTTCAGTGGATTGTTTTTTTGGTATTGGGCTGCAAGCTGCTGATATAGAATTGATGCCACTTAGTTTACGGACCGTCATCCGTGCTTCGGAGCTACTTAGAAAGACAAGTCGGAAAATGCCGCCGCTCTGCTATGTTGCGGATAGTGTCTACGTTGAGAGCATCGCCACGCGGTAAAGACCGCCTACATCATAGGACACACTGATGGCGGGAAGCATTTCCCAATCCTCGGATGATACTGAACGCGATCATGTTCCAGTGCAACGTGATTCTGAAATAGCTGCTGATGCGAAGACGGCACAGCGGCCGACTCCTTCATGTTTTTGTCTTTTATTTGGTTAAGGATAATCGCCACAGGCGCGGTGGAATATGGGCATCCGGCGTTGTTCGTCGGTTTTCCACAAGCAGAGACTTCTGCTTCGCCTGGCCCAGATCACGCGGCCGATCCGGAGTTAGGCACAAACGGGCACGGTGGAACTGAAGGCTTTTGCTCTGCCCCATGAACTCTTGGCTCATGAACAACCGCTCCGTCCATTCTTAGATCGCTGCCCGGCTTTCGCCCCTGAGTCCGATCCCCTCGCTGCCCGTCAAAAACTCGTCGATCTGCTGCCCCGTCGGGCCTCGGTGTTCTACATCCGTATTGCACCCGACTTTTCCTGATGCCTATTCCTCGAGTATCGTTTTAAGATCACCTTGCATTGGGTAACGCCAGAGCCGGTCACTCGCCTGCCGAGCTACGTTAGAATGGTCCGATGGCCGAAGGTCAACAGCCGTCGCCGACTCTCGCGAGCTTTGAAACTTCTCTCGACGAGTTGGAGAAAGTAGTGAAAGAACTGGAATCGGGAGATCTGCCTCTCGACCGGTCGCTCGAACTATTCTCGCGCGGGATGCAGCTCAGCGACTCCTGCCGTAAACAACTGGAAGAAGCGGAGACACGCGTCGAGATGCTCATCCGCAAGGAGGGAACATACCAGCCCGAGCCGTTTCACCCCGAAAAGTAACACCGGAATCGATGACCCTGAAAGAATTTCTGGCTGTAGAAATCCGGCGTATCGACGAGGCGCTCGATCGATTAACACCTCCCGCGTCCGCAACTCCGGAAACGATCCACCAGGCCATGCGTTACAGCCTCTTCGCGGGAGGTAAGCGTATCCGTCCGATCCTGTGTATCCAGTCGGCGGCGGCAATCTCCGATCGGGCGTCTGGCGCGGTTGAGGCAGGTTGCGCGCTGGAAATGATCCACACGTATTCTCTGATTCACGACGATCTCCCCGCGCTCGATAACGACGACTTCCGGCGCGGCAAACCGACCTGCCACAAAGTGTTCGGCGAAGCGATGGCAATCCTCGCCGGCGACGCTCTTTTTACGCTCGCCATGCAGACGCTGGTGCGGATCGAAGGCCTCAATGCGCCCGCGAAGGTCGGGCTCATTGAAGAGCTCTCGTTCGGGGGAGGCACAGTAGGGGGAATGATCGGCGGGCAGGTCGCGGATATTGAGGGCGAGCGCCAGGCTCCCACGGCTGAACTTCTGGACAGCATCCATCGCGCGAAGACAGGCGCACTGCTGCGCGCCAGCGTACGCATGGGTGGCATCTGCGGCGGCGCAGTCTCGTCCCAGCTGGAAGCTCTTTCGAGCTACGGCGAACATGTCGGGCTGGCATTTCAGATAGTGGACGACATTCTGGATGTCGAGGAATCGTCCGAGGCGCTCGGCAAAACCGCCGGCAAAGACGCGGCGCAGGGCAAGATTACCTTCCCCGTGGTTTACGGACTGGAAGAATCGCGATCCATGGCGCAGACGGAATGCAGCCTCGCCCACAAAGCGCTGGAGCCCTTCGGAACGCGCGCGCAGCGGCTGCATGAGATCGCCGACCTGATCGTTTACCGAAAATCGTGAAGGAGCGGCTGGATCGCCTGGTGGTGGAACGTGGTCTGGCGGAATCCCGCGAAAAAGCGCAGGCTCTGATCATGGCCGGCGAGGTACTTGTGGATGGCCAGAAAGCAATCAAAGCGGGACAGACCGTTGCAGGCGACGCTCGCGTTGAAGTCACCGCAAAGCAGCGCTATGTGGGCCGCGGCGGTCTCAAGCTTGAAGCCGCCCTGCGGCATTTCAGCATCGACGTAACGGGTATGACCGCGGCGGATTTCGGCTCTTCGACGGGTGGCTTCACCGATTGCCTGTTACAGGCGGGCGCGGCGCGGGTTCATGCCATCGATGTAGGGACCAACCAACTGGACTGGCGCCTGCGCGCCGACCCGCGCGTGACGGTTCATGAAGGCGTGAATGCCAGATACATGCAGCTTTCGGATTTGGGCGAACAAGTAGATGTCGCGGTTTGCGACGTCAGTTTCATTTCGGCGACCCTGATTTTGCCCGCCATGGCGAGGGTATTGAAGCCTGCGCCCGCAGGCAGCATCGTGGTGCTGGTGAAGCCGCAGTTCGAGGCAGGTAAAGGACAAGTGGGCAAGGGCGGCATCGTTCGCGATCCGGCGCAGCATGCGGCGGCCTGCGATAAGGTTCGGACGTGCGCCGCGGAACTTGGGTTCAATTCGCAGATTATGGAAAGTCCGATCACCGGCGCGGAAGGAAACAGGGAGTTCCTGCTCTATGGCCGCCCTTGAAATGACTGTAAAAACCGTCGGCATTTTTTCCAAGCCGAATTCGCATGCCGCAACGGAGCTTGTGCCCCAACTGCTTCGCTGGCTGAAGCAGCGCGGCGTGGAAGCGCGTCTGGATAACGAAACGGCGCGGTACGCCGGAATGCTCGTGGGCCTCGACAGATCGCATGTCCCCGAAGGTTGCGGGTTGTGCGTCGTGCTTGGGGGCGACGGGACCCTGCTTTCCGCGGCCCGGGCTGTCGGGAGTCGGGGCATCCCGATTCTTGCGGTCAATCTGGGGGGGCTGGGGTTTCTGACCTCCATTCCGTCAGCGGATCTCTTTCAACAACTGGAGCGCTCTCTCGACGGAGTGCAGGCATTCACCAGGCGTAAGATGCTGCGGATCACGCTGTTGCGCGAGGGCATCGCGGTGGGGGAATACCACGCACTCAACGACGTGGTGATCGCGAAGTCCAATATCGCCCGCATTGTGGATCTGGAAGCCTGGGCGGGCGATAGCTTTCTGTGCGGATACAAAGCGGATGGGCTGATTATTTCCACGCCTACGGGTTCCACCGCCTATTCCCTTTCAGCGGGTGGACCCATCGTGTATCCCACGGCGAACGTGATCTGTCTCACCCCGATTTGCCCGCACACGTTGACCAACCGCCCGCTGATTGTGCCGTCGGATATGACCATCCGCATCGTCAGCCGGGCGAAGGACGAAGAAGCCTTTCTGACGGTGGACGGCCAGGTGGGCAGCCCGCTTGAGAGCGGCGACGCGGTCGAATGTTCCATCTCGGCTTTCGAAATTTTGCTGATCCGCCCGCCGGATAAAACATTTTTCGATGTGCTCCGCCAGAAGCTGAAGTGGGGCGAACGATAGAATAGGCAACGATAGTATAGACAGAGATACAATGGCAGCTCAAACCACTACAGCGGCGTCGCCGCGGGCATCGTCGCAGCCGATCGGCGTTTGGCTTTTACCGGTCCTGGCGGCGTGGATTGTTCCGGGCGGGGGACATTTCCTGCAGAAAAAAATCGGCCGCGGAGCTTTACTGCTGGCCTCCATCGGCCTGATGTTTCTGTTCGGGATGTTCATGCGGGGCATGATGTTTTCCCCGGAAAAAGGCGATATCCTGACGACCCTGATTAACTATGGCGGATTTATCTGCGACATGGCAGCCGGCGTGTTTTACTTCGCGGCAACCATGTTCGGCTACGCCGCTCCTGATATGCCCGGCTACGTTCACGATTACGGGACGAAGTTTCTGGTCACCGCCGGCCTGCTGAATATTCTGGCGATGGTTGACGCTTACGAGATCGCGGTCGGGAAGAAGGACTGATGCCGAAGATCAATTTGTCGCACTTCGAAGCCGCGTTCCTGTTTGCGCTGTTCACATCGGTGGTCATGGGGATCACGACGAAAAAAAACGATAGAGAGCGAATGAGATACGGGGCTTACTGCTTCGGCTGCTTTATATTCGCGCTGTTCGCTATAGGCTGGCTGATGAAAATTGGGCACGGCTGATCCGGAATGGGTCGCCCAATAGCATCATTCATCAATATTAATGATGTTTGATGCTATCATAAAGCATGAGAACCACTCTCGATCTGGATGAGGACCTGATCGCTGTAGCCAAACAGCTGGCGGAACAACGCCGAACGAGTATGGGTCGGATCGTATCGTCTCTGATGAGAGAAGCTCTGGAGCCGAGAGATGCCCCGGCGATTCGTAATGGCGTTCCTCTTTTTAAGCCGGTGCCAGGAGCATCCAAACCTTCTTTGTCGCTCGTCAATCGTCTTCGTGACGAAGAATGAGAATCTCGCTCCTCGATGTCAACATCCTCATTGCTCTGTTGGATCCCGCTCATCCAAATCATGAGGAGGCCCATGAGTGGTTCGGGCGCAATCGGCGGCACGGATGGGCAACCTGCACAATCACTATAAACGGATGTATTCGGATTCTCAGTAACCCCGGTTATCCGACAGTTCAGGCGCGCCCCGAAGAGGTAGCCGCGCATCTGCGTCAGACGTGCGCATGCAAATATCATGAATTCTGGAACGATTCCACATCGCTGCTCGATTCCGCCACGATCCGGCCCGAGATGATTGGGAGCTGCCGGAAGATTACCGACGTGTCTCTTCTTGCGCTGGCATGTCGCAATGCCGCCCGGCTGGTGACCTTCGATCGGTCGATTCCACTGAACGCCGTGGCAGGGGCAACCCAGGATCACCTGCTGGTGTTAGGCGTTCCCCCGCGGAACTGATCCCCTGCTATTTCCTGGCAGAGGACCAGCCTCCGGAACACCTGCCTACGCGGTAGCTGAATCCTGCTTTTCCGGATCTATGCCCAGCTCACCCAAAGCTTTGGCAGCCTTTTTGGGGTCGAACTTTCCGTCGCGCGCCAGTTTCGAAAGGGCCGCAGCGGCGATCGATGCCGCGTTGACTTCAAAGTGGGCCCGCAGATGTTCCCGGTTGTCGCTGCGGCCGAACCCGTCGGTACCAAGCGCCACGTAACGGCCCGCCAGCCATGGCGCAATCTGATCCTGCACCATTTTCATGGAATCCGATGCCGCTATGATTGGGCCCTCGGCGCCTTCGAGCACCTTCTGGATATAGGGCGTCTTCGCCGGCTCGGCAGGATGCAGCCGATTCCAGCGTTCGATTTTCAGCGCTTCACGGCGAAGCTCGTTGTAACTGGTCACGCTCCAGAGATCGGCCGCGACTCCGTACTTCTCGCCGAGAATCTTCCGGGCTTTGATGGCTTCGGTCAGAATTGAGCCGCTCCCGAATAACTGCACGCGGGCTTTGGGTTTCGCCACACCGGACTTAGCCAGGAGATAAATGCCCTTGAGAATGCCCTCTTCGGACCCATCGGGCATGGCTTCCTGCGCATAATTCTCGTTGTAGAGGGCGATGTAATAGAAGAGGTCTTCGCGGTTTTCGAACATGCGGCGGATGCCGTCGCGCACGATAACCGCGATCTCGAAGGCGAAGCAGGGGTCGTAGGCCGCGAGAGTTGGAACGGTGCTGGCGAGAAGCAGCGAATGCCCGTCCTGATGCTGCAGTCCTTCGCCGGAGAGAGTCGTGCGGCCGGAGGTGCCGCCCAGCAGGAAGCCCTTGCCACGCGAATCGGCGAAGGCCCAGATGAGATCGCCCACGCGCTGGAAGCCGAACATCGAGTAGTAGATGTAGAACGGAATGGTGTCGACGCCGTAGTTTGCATACGCGGTGCCGGCGGCGGTAAATTCCGCCATCGAGCCGCCCTCGGTGATGCCTTCTTCCAGCACCTGGCCGTCTTTCAATTCCTTGTAGAAGAGGAACGATTCCGCATCTTCCGGCTTGTAATTCTGGCCGGCCGAAGCGTAAATTCCGTAATTCCGGAACATCGATTCCATACCGAAAGTACGCGCTTCGTCCGGCACGATCGGCACGATTCTCTTGCCGATTTCCGGGTGCTTCATGAGTTTACCGAGCAGGCGGACGAAAGCCATGGTGCTCGACGGATGCGGTTCTTTCGAACCGGCGCAGAATTCGTCGATGAAGTCCGAAGCCGGGGCTTTCGTGGAGGATGGCGCGGGCTTGCGCATGGGCAGGTAGCCGCCCAGCACGCGCCGGCGCTCGTGAAGATAAGCTATTTCGGGGCTGGAATCCGGGGGACGATACAGCGCGCCATCGCGCGCGGCGTCATCGGGGATCGGAATCTCGAAACGCGTGCGGAAGTATTTTACGGTCTCTTCGGTGAGTTTCTTCTGCTGGTGGGTGGCGTTGCGGCCTTCAATCTGGCCGAGACCGTAGCCCTTGACAGTTTTCGCCAGGATGAGCGTCGGGCCGCCTTTGTGCTCGGTCGCCATCCTGTACGCGTTGTAGACCTTCAGAGGATCGTGTCCCCCGCGATGCAGGCTGCCGATTTCCTCGTCGGTCATATCCTCGACCAACGCGGCGGTTTCCGGGTAGCGACCGAAAAATTCCTTGCGGACGTAGGCGCCGCCCCGCGCTTTGAACGACTGATAATCGCCGTCCACGCACTCATTGGTCAATTGCACCAGACGGCCGGTGGTGTCTTTCTGGAAGAGCCTGTCCCAATCGCTGCCCCACACACATTTGATGACGTTCCAGCCGGAGCCGCGGAAGAGGCCTTCGTATTCCTGAATGACCTTGCCATTGCCGCGCACGGGGCCGTCGAGGCGCTGCAGGTTGCAGTTGATGACCCAGATGAGGTTGTCGAGTTTCTCGCGGACCGCGACGCCGATGGCGCCAGTCGACTCGGGTTCGTCCATCTCACCGTCCCCGAGGAATGCCCAGACCTTACGCGGAGTGGCGGGGATCAGATTGCGGCTTTCGAGGTAGCGCATGAAGCGCGCCTGGTAGATGGAATTGATCGGCCCGAGGCCCATCGAGACGGTGGGGAACTGCCAGAAATCCTTCATCAGCCAGGGGTGCGGATACGAGCTGAGGCCTGGCGTATCGCGCAGTTCGTGGCGGAAGTTATTGAGATGGTCGGCAGTCAGGCGGCCTTCGAGGAAAGCGCGCGCATACACGCCCGGCGAAGCATGGCCCTGGAAGTAAATCAGGTCGCCAGGCTGGTCGCCATAGCTGCCGTGGAAGAAATGATTGAAACCGACTTCGAGCAGCGTCGCGAGCGAGGAATAGGTGGAAATATGTCCGCCGATACCGTCGTCGTACTTGTTCTGGTGCGACACCATGGCCATGGCGTTCCAGCGCGTGAGACTCTTAATTCGACGCTCCAGCGCACGGTCGCCGGGATACGGCACCTCCTCATGCACGGGGATCGTATTTATGTAATCTGTCGTGGTGCGGATCGGAACCGTCACGCCATTGTCGCGGGCGCGTTCCCTGAGTTTATTGAGGAGGAAATTGACCCGGTCGGATCCTGCTTCCTCTACAATCTGGTCGAGAGCTTCGAGCCATTCCGCGGTTTCTCGCGGGTCGAGATCGACCGACCGTTCGGTAAGTTGCTGGTGCATGTGGGTTAACAGACTATTATAACCATAGGTCAATCCGGACCGGGTCAATCCGGACCAGTGTGGATTTTGTACGGAGAACGGGACGTTTTGCGGCCTTGTGCGTCTATCGAACGGGGAAAGCCCGACCCATGTATCAAGCCGCTGGAATGGTGAGTGCCGTATTGGCAGAGCCTCTTGACAGAACCGCCGAGCGGGCGAGATCCGCGACCGCCTCGGATGAAGCGAACCTCATACGCGAGGCACAGCATGGAAACCAGGATGCCTTTGAACGGCTGGTTCGGACTTATGACCAGAGCGTTCTTCGACTCGCCGTAAATCTGCTGCATTCCCCGGATGAGGCTCGGGACGTTTACCAGGAAGCTTTTCTGAAAGTCTTTCGCAACCTGCACCGTTTCCGCTTCGACTGTTCGTTTCACACATGGCTGTACCGGATTGCCACAAACGTCTGTCTTGACCATCTGAGAAGGCGCAAGGTCCGGAAGGAAGAACCCTCGGTGATCGAAACCCCGGAAGGTCCGGTCGATCAGGCCACCAGGTTGACCGAGGAGAGCCCGGCGGGTAATCCGGAGCGCCAGTTGTGGAATCGCGAACTGAGCGCCGGGATTACGGCGGCGCTCGAAAGCCTGACTCCGCGCGAAAGAACGGTATTCGAGCTTCGGCATTACGAGGGACTTCGCCTGCGCGCCATCGGCGAAATTCTGGGGACTTCGGAAGAGGCCGCGAAGAATTGCCTCTTTCGCGCGACGCAGAAAATGCGGGCCAGTCTGGAGACATTTGTTTAGGGTGTGTGCGATATGAAGTGCGTTGAAATAATCGAACAATTCTCGTTTTATAGTTATGGCGAGATTTCTCCCGAACTGGAAGAGCGGATCGAAGCCCATTTCGCGGCCTGCGCCGAGTGCGCGGCGGCGTTCGCGCGGCACCGGGTTTTCATGGAAGCGCTCGACGGGCGGGAAGATCTGGCCGAAGCCTCGCTGCTTACGGCCTGCCGTATGGATTTCCGCCGCCAGATGGCTTCGGAAGTGGCGGTGAAAGCGCGCAGGCGCGGCTGGATGGCAAGTCTTCGCGACCTGGCTCAGTTCCACATCCCGTTCCGGATTCCTGTGGGCGCGCTGGCGCTGGTTGCGCTCGGATTTTTGGCGGCGCGCTATACGCCGGAAAAGTTCGGGGGCATTCGGGCGGGCCTGGCGCAGCCTATGTTTTCAAGCGTGAAATCGATACAGCCGGGCGATTCTGGCAATGTCCGGATCGCGGTGGATGAAGTGCAGCGCCGGGTGGTGACTGGTGGCCTCGACGATCCGCGCATCCAGCACCTGCTTCTTGACGCCGTGCACGAGGAATCGAACCCCGGGCTGCGCGTGGAATCGATCCGCGCATTACAGAACAGCACCGATTCGGCGGAGATCCGACAGGCGCTGATCGAAACTCTGTTGCACGACCCCCATGCAGGCGTTCGCCTGAAGGCGCTCGAAGGTCTCAAACAGTATGCCGGCGATGCCGCGGTGCGAAAAGCGATTGCTAATGTGCTGCTGAAAGACGATAACCCCGGCGTGCGCGGCCAGGCCATAGACCTGTTAACGGCCCATCACGACGACTCGATTGCAGGCGTGCTGCAGGACGTGATGCAGAAGGAAGACGACGACTACATCCGCATTCGTTGCCGCGATCTTCTCGAAGCGATGAAGGCTTCCGTGGGCACATACTGATATCACCGAAATAGGTGACCGAAATATATTGTGAACGTCCAACCCATTGTGTGGACACGTTGTCGGAACATGGTTTTCAGTAAAACATTGCGCCAGGCCGCCCTGGCCGCAGTTCTCGCCGCGGGCTCTGGTCCTGTAAACGGGATGGCGCAGGCCCCGCCGCAGCAGCGCGCCCGCTCGGCTTACCCACACACTGAAGTCAGCCGGGGATATCTGGGCGTCGGCGTTCTGCAATTGACAGAGGAACGGTCGAGGGCGCTGCATCTGAAAGACGAAAGTTTAATAAAAAACGATCGACTCGACGAAAACGGCCCGGCGGCTAAGGCGGGAATCCGCGCGAACGACGTGATACTGGAAGTAAATGGAAAACCTGTGGAGGACATCCAGCAGTTTCAGCGCTCCATCGGTGATACCGCCCCGGGAGCCAGGGTCAATCTGACGCTCTGGAGAAACGGCGCCCGGGAAACCATTGCGGTGACGGTGGATCAGCGGCCAGGCAACTTCTTTCTGTTTGGGCGCCCGGAGTTGCCCGACGCGCCCATGCCCCCGATGCCCGAGGTGCCCTTCAATGGCGGGACCTCATTTCCGGCCATACCCGACGATGCTGCCGTGGTGGGTTTTTACGGCGAATCCGTGAATGGGCAGCTGGCGGAATATTTTGGCGTCAAACAAGGAGTCCTTGTGCACAGCGTGAAGGCAGGTACGCCTGCCCGGCGCTCGGGTTTGAAAAGCGGCGACGTTGTCGTGAAGGTAAACGGCACGCCGGTTATGACCCCCCGTGAAATCAAAGGGCTGGTGGCTGCCAGCCGAAGCAGGTCCTTCTCGTTTACCGTCGTACGGGATAAGAAGGAAATGACGCTGAATGTGGAGATTGCCGGGAGCCACCCGGATCCGGGCGATCGTGTGGCACTGTAGGCGCCAGCCCTGATGCAGGCCTAAAGTCTTCCGGCATATTGCCGATAACAGTACATGGCGCTCACCCTCCCGCAAATCTGCGACCCGTCCGGGTACGGGCTGGAAGAAGCGGTGGAAAGCGCCAGGAGCTTTGCGGCGGCTGTGCCCGGGTTCGAACTTCGTCTGATACGTTATATCCAGCTTCAATGTCTTTCCACGCCCACATCTCTCCCGAAAGTATTCCGAGGGCTGGAAGTTCTTGCGGGCATGCTGAGCGGCGCCGATGAAGCCAGGCTCGTCGCTCTGCTTCGGCCATTCCTGAAATCCAGCGGTCCGCTCATTGCATCGAAATGCGTCCTCATGATGGGGCGCCATTCGCATGGCATCACATGGCTCCGCAGCGCCATGAGCGAAACAGATGCGCGTGTCATAGCGAATCTTGTCGAATCGCTGTGGAACCGCAAAGAGCCCGAAGCCGAAGCTGTGTTTCAGCGCGCATTGCAAGATTCTCACGCCAGGGTCGCCGCTAATGCGGCTTACGGGCTTTTTCTGCGCAACAGCGGACTATGGCCTGACGCGTTCGGGAAGCTGGTCGGGAGTCAAAACCCCGCGTTTCGGAAATCGGGAATCTGGGTGCTCAAATCGGCAGGGGCCGCGGACGCGCCGTCGAAACTCCAGCCCCTGCTATGCGATACAGATGCCGATGTCCGGAAAGCGGCCTTCCGCGCGCTGAAACATCTACGCGAAAATAAAACATGAAATTTCACTGAGAAAAAAGCAGCGCGTGGCCCACTTGCTCAGAATGAGTTCCTTTTCAACCGAGAAGTGGGAGGTCCAGCTGCGAAAAGGTTGCGTTGAACTCGCCACCCTGGCGACTCTGTGGCCAGGGCGCCTGTACGGCCTCGAAATACTGCGCCGCCTGGAACATTGCGCAGGCCTTACGATAGCCGAAGGGACCATTTATCCCCTCCTCGGGCGCCTCGAACGCTCTGGGCTGATCGAGGCCGAATGGGTCGAAACCGGTGTCGGGCATCCCCGTAAATACTACACGCTGACCACTGCCGGGGCGGCCCGGACCAGGGAATTAAGCCGGCTCTGGTTCGGCTTTGTTTCCAGCTTTGAAGAGTTGCTGCGGCCAGTGCGAGAGCCCCGGTCAACGCACTTTCAGCCGCGCGATGGTCTCAATATGGAAGGTCTGAGGGAATAAGTCCACTAAGGTAATTTGTTCGATGCTGTAAACAGGCGCCAGCGCGGCCAGATCCCGGGCCAGCGTCGCCGGATCGCACGCCACAATCACCAGAGTTTGCGGCTGCAGTTCGCTCAGGCGTGCCGTGGCCCCCTTCCCGAGACCGGCCCTTGGCGGATCTGCCAGAACGAATTCGGGCGCCTTTTTCGCTTTTTGCAGAAAAACCTCTGTCTGCTCACTCACCGCGCTGACCGCGGCTTGAGCGCGACGCGCGTTTTCGCGTAAGTCGGCCTCGCTCCTTCCGGATTCGACCGCTGTTACGTGTTGAAATTTCTTCGCCAGCGGCAATGAAAACAGACCCACCCCCGCATAAAGGTCCCATGCGCTGGAGCCCCCGGCATCCCCGATTGCCAGATTCGCCAGCCGCGGAAGTAAAAACCGATTCACCTGAAAGAACGACGTCCCGTTGACCTGAAACAGATCCCCGTTGACCGCGTACTCCAGCGGACCCGACACGGTGCCCGGCACTTCTTCTGCCAGCCATTCGAAGAAATGCTTCGCCACCGACTTTTCACTTTCGAGCACGTTCCACTGCACCTCGGTCTCGTTCGTGAAAACTTCCAGCAGTTGCAGGAACCGGGGCCAACCGCGATCCCTCTGCATCCGGTTCAGCTTCCCGATGACCTCGTTGATTTTCGGCGACCCGATAGGGCACGCTTCAATCGCGACCAGTCGGCGCGAGTTCATCTCCCGGTAACCGGTCCGGCCACCTTCAAAGTGAAGCTGCACCCGATTCCGGTAGCCGAATGGCTCGGCGCTTTCTATCCCGACCCTCTCCGGGTCCCACTCGATCTTTCCCACCCGGCGCAGCGTTTCCACCAGAATGTCCCGCTTATAGCGGAGCTGTGCTTCGTAAGCCGCATGCTGGTATTGGCAACCGCCGCAGCGTCCGAAGACAGGGCAGGGAGCGGTTACCCGGTCGGCCGAGGGCGCTTCAACCCTGAGCAGCCGGGCACGCCCGACGTGCTTCCGCGCTTCGAGTTTTTCCGCCTCGACTGTTTCGCCAGGCAGTACAAAAGGCGTAAAAACGACCTCACCATTGGGCCGGCTCAGCCCATCTCCGCCGTAAACAAGCTTTTCTATTTGGAGTTGCAAACTGCATGCAGGGTAGCATTCGATTCGCCGATTGTGTTCACCGCATTCTTTTGGCTTTATAGACCTCCGCATCCACGCGCGCTATTAAATCGGCCGGGGATTCGCGGACGTCCCACGCCGCCGCGCCGAGGGACGCGCTCAGCCGCACCTTCACCTGCGCATCGTCCCGCATGATTTTGTAATCTCCCAGCGCCCATTTGCGCACACTTTCCACCCGCCGGGCTGCCTCGACCGCGCTTCCTGCCATAACGGCGATAAATTCATCGCCACCGAGGCGCGCCACCAGATCCCACACGTGGAACTGGGCTTTCAACTCGGCTGCGAACTGTCGCAGAAGGTCATCGCCCGCCAGGTGCCCGTAACGGTCGTTCACTTCCTTGAAAGCGTCAAGATCGATCATGATCAGGCAGAAGGGTTTTGCGCCGGCAACCCGCTCTTTCAGGTGCTGCTCAAAGGCGCGGCGATTCGCGAGAGAAGTCAGAGGATCGGTATTCGAAGCGAGTTCAGCTTTATCAAGGCGTACTCTGTATTCCTTTACCTCTGCGGACAGAGCTGTGACCTGTGCCCTGCTCTCTTCCGTCATCCTCGCGACGCAGGCTTTGATCTCGCGCGTGCTGTCCACGATGGAGCGCCGCATACCCATCAGGTCGTGCTGTTCGGCAATCGAGCCCAGCTGCCCCGTAAGCGCGCCGATTTCAATCGCGTATTTCTTATCCCGCTCTCCAAGCGATTCCGCCGCGCCCGCAATAACCGACAGAATTTCGCGGAGTTCCCCCTCGATTTGCTGGTGGTGTGTAAACGCTCTCTCCGCCCATTCGGAAAGCTCGTCTCGCGCACGCCGATTCGTTCTGACAAGAACCTCGCAGGTGACAGGTTCGCGAAGCTCCTGCTGAAGACCGGTCATGGTCTGGTTTACATCGATGCCAACCCAGGGCACAGCCCGTTCCGCGCACTTCCCCAGCGCGAGGAGCATCTCCCGATATTCCGCTGCCGCGGGTTCGGGCACCTCGCCGGCCTCGGGCGTCCGCCGAACTTCCCCGCCTTCGCGGTATTCATCAATGTGTTTACGAAGAGAGATCAGCAATGGTTCGCACCGTGTCCTGCCGTTTTATCGGTGGAAGCGGGGCAAAACTTCAGACTCATGAAAAAGAATTATTCGCCGATATTGTCTTCGGGAGGCAATATAGTGATCGGCAGAAAACTAGACCGCCGATTCGCCGCGGTCCCCATTGCGGATGCGGATGGCTTCAGCGACATCATAGACGAATATTTTGCCATCGCCAATTTTTCCCGAGCGCGCGGCGTTGCTGACGCATTCCACTACTTCCTCTACCCGCGAATCCTGAATGACGAGCTCGAACTTGACCTTTGGCAGCAGGTCGACGTTATATTCCTGGCCACGATAAACCTCTTTGTGGCCTTTCTGCCGGCCATGACCGCGAACTTCGCTGATTGTCATGCCATCGATGCCGATGTTCTTCAGGGCTTCTTTGACTTCTTCCATTTTGAACGGCTGAACGACCGCCTCGATCTTTTTCATCTTTTTCTCCGTTCTTCCGCTTCGTGGTCCACGCGTACCCCGATGAGGACATCGCGAGCTTTGAGGATAACGAATGTCCACCGGGATTGCCAGACGTTCAACCCTTATGTCGTTCAGCCCTTACGTGTTTTCAGTCGCGGCGCTGAAGACGATATGCGGATTCCCTTCCCCGAAAGACTCGTCTGTCTCTCTCCCGGCGTCCGAAACGATCAGTGGTTCCACCAGCGCCAGAAACTTCAGCACGTCCCAGACTTCTCCCTCCTCGGGCAGCGCCATCGAAAACCGCTGCGACCGCACCCGCACCCGCGCCTCCCTGTCTGCCAGGCGCCAGACCACATACGCGCAATTCTCCACCAGTTCTTCGAAACGCTCCATCTGCCGCGGCGTAATCCTCCGATCGAAAAAGATCTCCACCGTCCGCTGCTCTTCGCGCCTGAATTCCCGCACCTGCAAACTCCCGGTATGCGCGCTGCTCTTCCAGTCCACATGGCGCGCGCTGTCCTGCGTTTCGTACGGACGAGTGCGATAGAAGTCGCGGCCTTCGCCCCGCGTCTGCGAATCCAGTTCTCCGCATATGGACTCCAGCAGCGCCTCCCTGCTTTTCCGCGGATCGAGCGGGGGCTCGAGCGATGGATACACGATCATCTCCCGCCGCAGCGCCACGATGGTCGATTTATGCAGAAATCCAAACGGAAACCGCGTCGAAATCGCAAACAGATTCTCGCCATGCCTGCCCCGCAGCGGAAATTGCGCCCGCACATCCGCCTGAACCATGCCCCGGCCCGGTATCAGAGGGAAGTAGACGGGCGCCTTCAGAATCGACTGCCCCACCCCCGACAACTCAACCGAAAATGACGGCGTCAGACGCTTCAGGTTCCGCAGCCGTACCCGCGCCGCGGAGGGCACCCTCGCCGACACATGCCGCGGCAACAGCAACTCCAGCTCCAGTCCGGCCAATACCAGCCGGCTGAGAAACCCCGATACCAGAAACAGCGCCAGCATCGCCGAAAAAATCAGGAAAATCAGGTTATTGCCGGAAAGAAAAGCCCCCGCGCCGGTGAGCGCGATGGCGAAGACGAACAGCGCTCCGCCGCGCGTGATCTGATATCGCACGCGCCGCCGTATCAGTGCGTGAATGCGGCCCCAGCCCACCTGACTATCCTCACAAATTACGCGTGACCTTGCTCAGAGCCCGCGGCCGGTCCGGATCCAGATTCTTTTCGAGCGCCAGCGCCGCCGCGAAAAGCTGCGCCGGAATAATGTAAGGGATCGGCGAATACAGTTCCGGTATCCGGGCCGGAATCGAAATCACCCGGGATCCCGGATTCGCCGCCGCCGGATTGCGCCGGTCCGTAATCACCACAGTTTCCGCTTTCAAGTCCCGCAGCCGGTTGAGCATTTCCTGCATCGAAGGCCAGCCTAACCCCGCAGGCGTAAACAGAAAAGCGGGGAACCCCGGTTCCACCATCGCGATCGGACCATGCAGGAAATCGGCGGACGAGAATCCCTCCGTCACCACATAAGAGGTTTCCTTCAGCTTCAGGCGCGAACTCAATGGCGTTGGCATAATTCAGGCCTTTGCCCACTACCGTGGCGTGGTGCATGAAACGGTATCGCTCCGCCATCGCCCCGACTTCGCGTTCCAGCGCGAGCGCACTCCCTGCCAGATCCGGAATGGCTTCCAGATCGGCGGTACGAATCTTCCCGCCCAGCGCGTAAGCGATAAGATAGAGGAGCATCAACTGGCCCATGTACGTCTTCGTCGCGGCAACGCTCTTCTCGCGTCCCGCGCGCACCAGAAAAACGTGCTCCGCCAGCCTGGCCAGGCTCCCCCGCGATTCATTCGTAATACCTGCCGTGATCGCGCCCGCTTTTCGCGCCTGCTCCACAATCTCGTTGATATCCGTCGATTCGCCCGATTGCGACAGCCCCACTACGAGCGCATCTTTATAATTGAGCTTCGCCCCGTAGACCGTAAACACTGAAGGCGCGGCCAGCGATACCGGGATCCCCGTCGTAATTTCGATCAGATAACGCCCGAATTGCGCCGCATTATCCGAGGTCCCCCGCGCCACCAAAACCACGAGTCGAGGCCTTCTGCGGCTCATCAGCCCGCGAAACTTTTCCGTCTTCTTCAGCTCGGAGGCGAGCGTCCGCGCCAGCGTTTCCGGTTGCTGCCGAATCTCATCGAGCATGCGCGACATCCATTGCCAGTGTAATGCGGTGTGTAAGCGAAACCGCGCGCGCTTTCGCTAAAATCGGCCCGGCATATAATCGAAACAACGGTCGTCTGCGCCGCGTCTGGACAAATATATGAACAGCCGTACGAAGTTTGTCGTCGTTATGTCCTCAACCTGCCTGGTGGCTCTGCTCCTGCTGGGCGGCGTTGTGAGCAAAGGCGCGCCGGCGGAAGACCGCGCCTCGGCCGACACCAACGTCTACAAACATCTGGCTGTATATTCCGAAGTGCTGTCGCGCATCAAGAGCGAGTATGTGGAAGAACCCGACATGAGCAGCGTCACGCTGGGCGCTATGAACGGGCTGCTCGAATCGATCGACCCCTATGCCAGCTATCTGAATGCCGAACAGTACAAAGACTATCTGAAGAACTTCGATTCCTACCGCGGCGATCTCGGCATGGTGCTCGCGAAGAAGTTCGGGTACATCACCATCGTCTCCGTTATCCCCGGTTCGCCGGCCGCCAAAGCCGGCATGACCACCGGGGACATGCTGGAATCCATCAAAGGCATCGCCACGCGCGACATGCCGCTCGCTTATGCGCGCCTGCTCCTGCGGGGCGAGCCGGGCACCACAGTCGATCTCTCAGTCCTGCGCCGGAAGCCAGAGCCCCAGAAGCTGACGATGACGCGGGCCGTCGTAACATTGCCCGCCGTCGAATCAAAGATGCTGCCGGACAATATTGGCTACATCAAGGTCGCGGCTATGGGGCGCCCTCAGATCAAACAAGTCTCCACCGCCCTCGCCGATCTGCAGAAGCAGGGGGCGAAGAAACTCCTGCTCGATTTGCGCTACTCCGCGTCAGGCGATCCCGAGGACGGCATCGAACTGGCCAATCTGTTCCTCGACAAAGGCCTGATCGCCTATTCGATGGGACAGAAATCTCCCCGAAAGAACTACGCTGCCGACCCGGGTAAAGACGTCACCTCCCTGCCTCTCATCGTTATGACGAACCGCGGGACTGCCGCGGCGGCGGAAGTAGCGGCGGCCGCTCTTCAGGGCGATAAGCGCGCCCAAATTGTGGGCGAACATACCTACGGAGACGCTTCGGTGCTGCGCCCGATCACAATGGAAGACGGCAGCGCCATCATCCTCTCGGTGGCCAAGTATTACTCACCCGACGGGAAGTCGATTCAGGATAACGGTGTGACTCCGCAGGAACTCGTTGCCGAAGCGGAGATCGGCGGGACAACGGACGCGGATAGCGACGACAGTGGCGACAGCGAACCGCTGCCGAAGATAACCGGTTCGGATAAAAAGGCGGGTCAGGCGGTTTCGGGCGGCAGCGATGCCAAAGCCACTGAAGATCTCATTCTGCAGAAAGCCATCGAGCTCGCCAAAAAAGCCTGAGAGGAACACCGGCTCGCTTAGTCGCGAGTACCGCAGGGAGCCGGTGTTCCTTCGTTATCTAGAGAGTCTTCAGATACGCGATTACGTTCGCTTTTTCAGTATCCGAGAGGATATCTTTGTACGCTGGCATCCCGTTGCCGCCGTCGTTAATCTGCTGCAGGATGATCGCGTCGGTCACAGCCTTGCCCGAAGCCATCTTGCCCCGCTTGAACAGCCCTTTCAGACCGGGACCCATCTTCACCTCGGTGCTGTCGGCGTTATGGCAGACGCTGCACTGCTCGAAAACTTCTTTGCCTTTCGCGGCATCGCCCTTTGCGGCATAGAGGTTCGACCCGGCGAACAGCAGTGCTCCGGCGAACACCAACGTAACTGTTTTCTGCATTATTATGGCTCCTTAAACCGTTAGTCTACAAGACGCCTGGCAGCGATAATAGGAATTCATACACTAACGGGTTTTAATTTCTATTCGTGACTAAACTACGCGCAGTACTGTTCTCCGCTCCGGCGGTCATCATCCTCACTATCGGCATGGGTCTGATTTCCTGGCTTTGTTCCCTCGCGGACCGGGGCGGAAAAGCGCAGCACTGGCTGGCCCGGGAATGGGCTCGGATGCTCCTCGCCGTCAGCTTTGTCCGCTCCACCACCCGCGGCGGCGATAAACTCGATGCCAACGCCAGTTACGTCGTCGTGGCCAATCATGCCAGCTTCATGGACATCCCCGCCCTTTACAGCGCCCTCCCGCTGGAACTTCGCTTTTTCGCGAAGAAGGGGCTCTTTTCCATCCCTCTGCTTGGGTGGCATCTCCGCCGCGCGGGACACCTCCCTGTCGTGCGCGGCGACGCCCGCGCTTCGCTGAAATCCATGTCCGAGGGCGCGAAGCTCATGCGCGAGCGCGGCATCTCGGTCTTGCTGTTTCCGGAAGGGGGCCGTTCCGACGCCGGTCTTCGCCCCTTCAAAGAAGGCGCGGCTTACATCGCCATCAAAGCGGGCGTCCCCGTGGTGCCCGTCGGGCTGGTCAACCTGCGCAGCGTGCTGCCGATGCACTCCCTGCTGCTCCGCCCCGCCAAAATTGAAATCAATATCGGGGAACCGATCGAAACCGCCGGCATGACGCTTCGCGACCGCGCGCGCCTCAATGAAATTCTGCAGGACCGCGTTGCCGAACTTGCCGGCGAACCCGTTTTGACCCACAACGCTTCAGCTACCGCAAACTAATGCCTGCCCAAACCATCCCCGAACTTCTGCGCAGCGCCGCCGAACAATTCGGCGCGCGCCTCGCTCTGCGTCAACCCCACGGCAAACAAGTCCTCACATGGACCTGGACACAATACCGCGATGCTGCGGAAGAAATCGCCGCCGGGCTGTATTCGCTCGGCCTCTCCAATGGCGATCACATTGCGCTGTGTTCGGAAACCCGCGCCGAATTCTACCTGGCCGATCAGGGCATCCTGATGAACGGCTCCGTCGCCGCCGCTCTCTACCCCAGCTATCCGCCTGAGGAACTCAGGCGCACCATCGGGATGGCGGACGCCACAGCCCTGTTCGTCGAAGACCCGAAAACATTCGCGAAGCTGAAGGACGCCCCTGTCCGGCATTTCTTTCTTCTGACCGGCGAGGCCGAAGGCGCGCTTTCGCTCGAAGCCCTTCGCAAACTCGGACGCGACGCCGGAAAACGGGACGCCGGGGTAACACCGGACGACAACGCCATTCTCTACCTCACGTCCGGCGCCACCGGCGAACCCAAAATGGTGATGGTCACCCACGGAGCCGTCGTCGCCAACGTGCATATGGGTCCGGACGTTCTGCCGCTCACCTCAGACGACATCACCGTCGCCTTCCTGCCCTCCGCCCACATCGCACAGCGCGTAGTGGTCGAGATCCTCCCCATCCTCAGCGGCGCTGCGGTTTCATTCGCCGAGAGCCTGCTCAAACTGCAGCCGGAAATCAAGGCCGTGCGCCCCACGTTTTTTCTCGCGCCGCCGCGTGTCTGGGAGCGTGTTTACACGAGCATCCGCACGGAGATTCAGAAAAAGCCCACACTCGCGCAGAAGGCTTTTTTCGGCGGTCTTGGGCTTGGGCTCGCTGCCGCGAAATACAAGCGCATCGGTAAGCGTGTCCCGCTCCGCATTCGCGTGCCGCTCGCCATCGCGCACAAAGTGATCTTCAGCAGGATTCGCGACAGATTCGGCGGCAGGCTTCGTGTGGCTGCATCCGGGGCAGCGCCTCTCGGAGCCGATCTCGCCGAATTTTACGAAGCCATCGGAATGCCTCTCATCGAGGGCTACGGCCTTACCGAAGGCGGCGTCACCGCCCTGAATCCGCTTGACGCTCCCCGGCCGGGCAGCATCGGCAAGGCGCTCCCTCGCGTGGAATTCAGAATTGGCGAAGAAGGCGAGTTACTCATCCGCGGCGCCACTCTTTGCAAAGGCTATTACAAAGATCCCGAAGCCACCGCGGAAGTTCTGCGGGAAGGCTGGCTGCACACCGGCGATATCGGCGCCATCGATTCCGAGGGCTACATCCACATCACCGGGCGCAGGAAAGAACTGATTGTCTCTTCAAACGGCAAGAAGATTTTCCCGTCGCGCGTCGAAACCATGTTCAAATTCGAGCCGCTCATCAGCCAGGTGGTGCTGGCGGGCGACCGGCTCCCGCACCTTGTGGCGCTCTTCACACTCCACGCTCCTGTCGCCGAAACGATCCGCGGCAAGTCCGATCCCGGCATCCCGCACCACGAATCGCCGGAGGTGCTGGCGGAAATGCAGAAGATCGTCTCGCGGGTGAATCGGCAGCTTGCCCCCTTCGAGCAGGTCAAGCGTTTTCGTATTCTGCCACGGGAATTCCTGATCGAGCACGGCGAAGTCACCGCGACCATGAAAGTCCGGCGCAAACAGGTCTTCGAAAATTTCAGGAATGAGCTCGACGCCCTGTATCAACTCAGCGCTTCGGGCAGAGGCGGCGAATAAGCCGGCGAACCCCTTCGGCGGTCTGAGACCGGCCGAAGGGGACACAGAATAAAGGGCCTAAGCCGTTCGGTTGGCGATGGCTTTATTGCCCGAGAGCGCTGCCTGCGCAGCCGCCAACCTGGCGATCGGCACCCGGTAAGGCGAACACGAGACGTAATCCATCCCGATCCTGAAGCAGAACTGCACAGAGCTCGGCTCCCCGCCATGCTCGCCGCAGATCCCGACTTCGAGATCTTTGCGCACGCCGCGCCCGGCCTTCGTCGCCATCTCAACGAGCTTGCCAACGCCTTCCTGATCGAGCACCGCGAAGGGATCGGCCTTAAAGATTTTCGCCGTCTCGTAGTCCTTCTGGAACCTCGTATAGTCGTCGCGTGAGAGGCCCATCGCGGTCTGGGTCAGATCGTTTGTCCCGAACGAGAAGAATTCCGCTTCTGTGGCGATCTTATCCGCGGTAAGCGCCGCCCGCGGGATCTCGATCATCGTCCCCACCATGTAGTGAACTTTCTCACCGGCTTTGGCGAAGACTTCCTCGGCCACGCGCACCACGATGGCCTTCTGGTTATCGAACTCTTCGACGCTGCCGATCAGCGGGATCATGATTTCAGGAATGACCTTCACGCCCTTCTTCGCCACCTGCACGGCGGCTTC
>JALYHT010000255.1 GCA_030776225.1 Acidobacteriota bacterium
AACGTAGACACTTGTCATACCAACGGAGCGCGTTCGACTTTTTGATTTTTTTATGAGACCGGGCGCGGAGGTCAATGCTCCATTCCGGGCTCGGTTCACAAAAGCCCCCCACCCCTGGGCGTTAGAGTTTGCGCTCTGGCTCCTCGCCAAATGTTTCGGTCAAATTCGGAAACCGCCGCGCTGGAATTCACAGGAAAAAGGCGTGCGCCTATCTTTCCAGACGTTTCGGCGTATACGCGTGGTGCCGCGTTACGACTCTTTTGAAACTTACTTCCGCCAGCGGGCTTGCCGTTCGATGCGGTCGCTTTCATCAGAATCGGTACAGGGACTTTCACAGGGACTGCGGTTCAATGCCGTGAGTACCGCTGAGTAGCAGAGGATACGCAGCTCCCCGGCGAAAGCCATGATATGCTGGAGCTTATAGTGATCGTGAGCAGTGGCGAGCAACGGTGACAATCGCACTTTGAGCGACTCTTAATCAGTAGGTTGTAGGTTCGATTCCCACCGCGCTCACCATTTATTTTTCAATTACTTCCCGGGCCTCTGGGCTCTGCGCACTTAATGGGGCCCCCCCCACCTCTGACCGATCTTAAGAACATAACATTTTCATTCGCTGTAGTTATTGAAGTTGCGGAAGCCGTAGGCTTGCTGCTGCAGGACTTCCAGCTCGTCGCCTGCGAGTGCGCGAACGCCCGTAGTGGGCCGTAATAAGGAAATACCGCACGCCGGGCTCGCATCGTGAACGACTTTCTGATTCACGGACAGCGCCCGCTTCTGGCTCCGAAGTCATGGCGATATTGCGCGATTGGCATCTACGGATTTGCAGGCTCCAGGCAGGCTTTTTGAAAAGCGTCAGGCACAAAAAAAGGCCTCGTCGTCGAGGCCCTTGTGGTTAATGTTTTGCTTCCCTGAATCGGAAGCCGTGAACTACTTCTTTTTCTTCGGGGCCGCTTTCTTCTTCGCAGCAGCTTTCTTGGTTGCGTTCTTCATCGATTGATTCTCCCAATTCGAATTTGCGACTTAAAAAATCGCAGCGTGATTCATATATAGAGTCACTGCATTCGAATGTCAAGAAAAAAAATGCACTTGACTTCTCCGTGCGCTGAGAAGATCGGGCGTCGTGAGCAGGCGAGGCGCGGACGTCATCCGTGAGACGCGCATCCACGTATCAATATATAAAGTAAATCGGTATGTGAAGTGAATCGATAACAGTCTCTCCCGTCGACATGCTGTCCATCGGCGCTTTGAAATTGTGCGGGGCGGTAACGCCACGCTCAGGGCGCTATGCTCATCAAAGAAACGTTCCCATGACAATACCCGGTATTTTGCTCGCGCTGCGGATGAGCGGGCAACACGATGAGGAGCTCGCGCGGCGATTGCAGCGGCGGGAGCCCGACGCCATGGCGGACCTTTACGACCGCTTCGCCAGGCTGACCTATTCGGTAGTGTTCGCGATCGTGCGCGATACAGGCATCGCCGAGGACCTGGTGCAGGAAACTTTTCTGCGCGTCTGGAATCGCATGCATGCGTTCGAAGCGGGCCGTGGCGCGCTCGGACCCTGGGTTCTCGCGATCGCGCGCAACCGCGCCGTCGATCACCTTCGCTCGCTCAGCGCGCGCATGGAGCGCAACGCCTGGGAACTCGATGTAAGAGAACATCCCTCGCTCTTTATCGATATGGAGCGTGAGGTGGTGAATACCGACCACGCGCAACTGATCCGGAAAGCGATTGCCGGCCTGAGCGCCAATCAACAGAAAGTCATCGAGCTGGCGTACTACGAAGGCCTTTCGCAAACGGAAATGGCGGACCGGATGGGCGAGCCGCTCGGCACCGTCAAGACATGGGTGCGGACAGCGCTGAAACATCTGCGGGAAGAACTTGGGCAGGCGGTGACAGCATGAATTGCGAAGAATTACGGCAGGATTATACCGCGTGGGCGCTCGGCATCCTGCAGGATCCGGAGCGTTCCGAAATCGCGGAACACCTCGCGCGCGAATGTCCGAACTGCGTACCCGGCGTTCGAAGCGCCATGGCGACCGTCGCCGTGATGTCCGGCGCGGTGGAGGTGAAACAGCCGCCGCCGCATCTGCGCCGCCGGGTGCTCGCATCCATTGAAAGAGAGCCGGCGCGCTGGCGCTTCGGCGCTTTGATTCCGTGGGCAATCACGGCGGCGCTCAGCATCGCGCTTGTCTCGATAGGGATCAGCGGGCGCAGGCAGATCGGCGAAACTCCGAATCTGCAACAGGCACTCTCCATTCTCAACGACCCTTCGACGAAAGACGTGGCGTTCGGTGAAACCGAAAAGCCTTCCAAAGGCCGCGTCTTCGTCAGCTTCCGAAAAGGAGTGGTCTTCATCGGCGCCAGTCTGCCGAACATCGATGCCGGGAAGACGTTTGAACTTTGGGTGATTCCCGCTCGGGGGAATCCGGCGCCCGCGGGAATTTTTCAGAGCCAGCCGGACGCAACGGCGGTGTTCGTGCGGCCGGGTCCGGTGGAGAATGTGGCCGCAATAGCTGTGACGATCGAGCCCGCCGGAGGCTCGGCGCAGCCAACCACCAAACCTTTCATCGTTACCAAACTCTGAGACCAAAAACGCCGCGTGGGTTACGCTGGAGTTCGTGGAACCACTCGATCTCAGGGAAAAAGGCGGCATGCGCGGCGGAACCCAGCAGACTTCCGACCGCCGCCTCTTCATGCAGTTGCTGGCGTGGGGCAATGCCGACGATACGGAGAACCTCGCCGGTTCGCTGGAGGATTCCGGTCTGGAAGGGGTCCTTTATGAAGATGCGAACGACCCGCGCGGCGTGGGGCTGCTGACATGGAGCGAGAATCCCGATTTCTTCGTGGAGAAGCTGCGTCCGTATCTGCGGCACAGCGCTTTTCACGCACTGGCGTTTAAGCCCGACTATACGATGGTCGGCCGTACTTATTCCATCGGTTACGAGCCCAATCTTGAAGACTGGCTGCTCGACCGTCCGCGCAAGGTGGTCACAGACAGTGAATGGAAGTGGCATGTTTGGTACCCGCTGCGGCGCAGGGGGGACTTTAACTCCATGCCTGCGGATGAGCAGATGGCGATCCTCCGCGAGCATGGAAAAATCGGCCACGGCTTCGGCGACGCGGGGCTGGCCCACGATGTCCGGCTGGCCTGCTTCGGCATCGATCAGCACGACAATGACTTCGTGATTGGCCTGATCGGCAAAGAGCTGTTTCCGCTTTCGGCGTGCGTGCAGGCGATGCGCAGGACGCAGCAAACGTCGCACCACATGGAACACATGGGGCCGTTTTTCGTCGGCAAGGCGGTCTGGCAGAAGATCCGCTGAGAGCGCAGCCCGCTACCGCCGGGCATTGAAAAAACGCTGCAGCATAGCTGTGGCTTCCGCGCCCAGCACCCCCTCGACGATTTCCACCCGATGGTTCAGCAGCGGGGAATCGGCGATCTGGAATTTACTGCGTACGCCGCCGAAGCGCAGATCGCGCGCGCCGAACACGAGAGTCCGTACGCGCGCCGCCACCAGCGCGCCCGCGCACATGGGACAGGGCTCGAGGGTGCAATACATGGTTGCGTCGCTCAAACGGTAATTGGCAAGCGCAAGGGCAGCCTGGCGGATGGCGAGCATTTCGGCGTGCGCAGTGGGATCGAGCAGCGCCAGCGGAGAGTTGCGGCCCTGACCGATAATTTCTCCGCCGGCCACAATCACGCAGCCCACCGGAACCTCGCCGGCCAGTTCCGCTTCCGCGGCCAGACTCAGCGCGCAGGACATCCATCTTTCATGCGCGTTGGGTTTATGCGAGCCAGCTTCATGCGATTCGGGTTGCAAATAGCTAGAATAAACTGAATCGCTTATGGCCGAGCTTGAAATCCATCATGAAGTCGAAGGCGCCGATCCCTTCGGAAAGAAGATCGGGGTTCTGGCGTCGCTGCTCGCCGTGCTGCTCGGGGTGGTAACGATCATTTCGCATCGCGCGCACACCGACGCGGTGCTGTTCAAATCAGACGCCAACGATAAGTGGTCGTTCTACCAGGCGAAGCGCATTAAGTTCCACAATCTGGAACTGGGAATCGACCTGCTGAATGCGATGCCGGACCGCACCGCCGCGGCCCAAACGACTCTCGTCCGCTACGAAAAAGAGAAGCAGCGGTATACGCGTGAATCGAAGACGGCGCAGGAAGACGCCGAGGGGCAGGACAGGAAAGCCGAGCACGTGGAGGCTCAGGCGCTGCGTTTCGATTTCGGCGAAGGCCTGATCGAAATCGGGCTGGTGCTGACGTCGTTGTATTTTATTGCGCGGTCGAAGCTTTTCCCGGCGGTGGGAGTAGTGAGCGCGCTTCTGGGCCTCGGAGCCGCGATCTCAGGCTACCTGCTCTGAATTTCAGAATGGCAGGCGCCGCGAGGAATTCAGGGCGCCGTTGCCTTTAGCTGGGGCGGGCGCCCCGCCTTCCGAAAAATGTCCCGCGCCGCCCATTGAGGTAAAGTTGACTTCTGCGGCGGCAAAAACCAGCGGCCTGTCGAGAACCATTTCGATCGTGGTGCCCTTCGCCAGAACCGCCTCCGGACCGCGCGTGAGCAGGACGCCAGCAAGTCCGGCTACAGCCCCCGCGGCGGCCCCTATGCCCGCTCCCATCCCCGCGTGTCCCACTGTCGAGCCCACTATCGCTC
>JALYHT010000256.1 GCA_030776225.1 Acidobacteriota bacterium
GCGGCGAACCCCGCTACGGATGTCCTCGCCCGATGGCAGGTCAATGGCGAAGGTTGTCTTTTCCATAAACGGCGACCGCCTTCCAGTGTGTCACTAATTGTGACATGGCGTGGGGGGTATCTTCCAGCACGCGACCGTGCGCGCCTGGTGGGTTTATCACACTCGATCTATCGCATAATGCGAAATACAGGTCGCTGTCAGTCGATTCAAGCCTGAATTTTACGGGGGAACGCCATACTCAATGTCAACCAAAGGGCGGCACATCGTCGTGATCGGAACCTCGGCAGGAGGCATGGAGGCTCTCGACGAATTAATCGGCCAATTGCCCGACGGTTTGCCCGCCGCGATTTCATCGTGCAGCATCTGTCTCCTGAAGCCACTGGAGAAGCGCTGATGCAGCGGCTGGGCAGGCACAAAGCGTTCAGGTGCGAGCGGGCACACGACGGAGATTCTTTTAAAGACGGAAACATCTACATCGCGCCAGCCGACTATCACCTGCTCGTCAGGAAAGAAACCCTGCTGGTGACAAAGGGTGCGCGGGAAAACCGTTACAGGCCAGCCGTCGATCCGCTGTTCCGCTCGGCCGCGCTCGCGCACGGATCCGGCGTTATCGGGCTGGTCCTGACAGGCATGCTGGATGACGGCGTTACTGTCGTCCAGGATCCGAAGGACGCCGCCTATCCCGAGATGCCGCAGAGCGTTCTCAACAACCTTAAGGTCGATCATTGCGTCCCGCTGGCCGAAATGGGCGCCTTGCTGGAACAACTCGTCCATGCGCCTCACGACAACAGCGTGATCGTCCCGGAGGACATCCGGACCGAGGCTGAGATCGCGGAACGGGTTTTAAGCGATATCGCGCAGGTGAATGCGCTGGGCAGCCAGGTTCCCTACAACTGCCCGAACTGCGGGGGTGTTCTGTGGGAAATGAAGACCCCCGATCTGCCAGGATTTCGGTGCCATACCGGCCATTCCTTCACGGGGGCCGCACTGCTCGACAGCCAGACTGAAAAGATCGAGGAAACACTCTGGGTGTCTCTCAGGATGTTCGAAGAACGCAGGAATCTGCTGAACAACATGCAGCAGAAAGAGCTTCAGTCCAGCGGAAAAAAGGGCTGAACGCGCGCAGGAAACCGCCGTGCATATCGAACGCATCCGGGAGATGCTGCTGGCCAGAGAGAATAGAAGCTAAGGGGGTGGATTACTTTTGCCTGATGAAGGCCTCTGCGCCCAATGCGCGCACCGCAGAGAGATCCGCAGCGACCGGGGCGGCGTGTTCAGCATGTGCCTGCGGTCCTTTCGCGAACCGGAGTACCCGAAATACCCGCCACTGCCCGTACTGCGTTGCCGTGGCTTCGAACTGACAGACACCGCGTGAGACACTGCGAATAACCGCGCGGGAACTCATTGATGGCGGAAACCAAAACACCGGAAGCGCCTTCAAAAGGCCCATCCGCTCCCACCTCGCCGGACCAGCCGTACGCGCCCTGGAAGCCGCGTTACAACCCATGGATCGTCGCGCTCACAGTCACGCTCGCGACTTTTATGGAAGTGCTCGATACCTCCATAGCAAACGTCGCGCTGCCGCATATTGCGGGTGGTTTGTCGGCCAGCCAGGATGAATCGACGTGGGTCCTGACCAGCTATCTGGTTTCGAACGCCGTGATCCTGCCCATCAGCGCATGGCTCTCGGTGCTTGTGGGCCGGAAGAGGTTTTACATGGCCTGCGTCGGGCTGTTCACCATCAGCTCGTTTTTGTGCGGCCTTGCCCCGACGCTCGGGATGCTGGTGCTGTTCCGGGTCCTGCAGGGCCTCGGAGGCGGGGGCCTCGCGACCAGCGAACAGGCCATACTGGCGGACACGTTTTCCATCGAGAAGCGCGGCATGGCCTTTGCGGTCTACGGCATGGCTGTCGTGCTGGCGCCCGCCATCGGACCCACGCTCGGCGGCTGGATTACCGATAACTACAGCTGGCGCTGGATCTTTTACATCAATGTGCCGGTCGGGCTTATTTCGCTCTACCTCACGAACAAAATCGTCGAAGACCCGCCCTATATGAAAACCGAGCGGCAGAAGACCCTGCGGAATCCTATCGACTATATGGGGCTGGGGCTGATTGCCGTAGGGATCGGATGTCTGCAGTATGTCCTCGATAAAGGGCAGGAAGAAGACTGGTTCTCATCGAAGAAGATTGTGCTGCTGCTCGTTGCCTCTCTGGTTACGCTGGTGTGGTTCGTGGTCAACGAATGGAAGCAGGATTATCCGATCATGGATCTGCGGCTGCTGAAGCAACGCAACTTCGCGACCTCGGCCTTCATGATGTTCGTGCTGGGCATTGTGCTGTTCGGGACCACGGTTCTGATCCCGCAGTTTTTGCAGGTTCTGATGGGTTATACGGCCGAGCAGGCGGGCAAAGCTCTCTCGGCCGGCGCGGTGGTGCTGATCTTCATGATACCGCTCGTGGGGCAGCTCGTATCGCGTGTGGATCCTCGCATGCTGATTGCCATCGGCTTTACGTCAACCTCGATGGCGCTGTATCACATGACCACCATCAATATGCAGATCGATTTCAGAACCGCGGCGATGTTTCGCGTTTACCAGACGGTGGGGCTCGCGTTCCTCTTTATACCCATCAGCACCCTGGCTTATATGGGAATTCCCCGGCATAAGAGCAATCAGGTGGCGGGCATGAATAACTTTTCGCGCAACCTGGGCGGCAGCATCGGAATCTCGATGCTGAGCACATGGTTGCAGCGGTTTTCGCAAAAGCATCAGGTGTATCTCAGCGCGCATACTTCGGCGGGCGACCCTCAGTTCACCCAACGCATCGACGGGCTCACCCGGACCTTCACAAGCCAGGGCGTTCCCGCGAACGAAGCGAATGCCCGGGCGTATACGATGTTAAGCCGGACGATGGCCGGGCAATCGTCGCTGCTGGCTTACGTCGATATCATTTCACTCATGGCGGTGCTGGTTCTGTGCCTGGCGCCGGTGGCGTTTCTCATGAAACGGCCGCCAAAGAACGCGGAGCCGGTCGCCGCGCACTGATCGCCTAAATCAGGCACTCTCGTTCGGAAGGAATGAGCTCGAGATAACCGCGGACGATGGCGCGCGCAGTCCACTGGCGCAGCAGCTGAACGACACGTTCCCGTGTCATCCCATAGCGCACGGCGATTTTTTCGCTCGGCCAGTTATGCACAAAGTAAAGCATCACAATGCGCCACTGTATATCGATTCTGTGCAGGTGTTTGAACACAGGGATCTGGGACGGGAAAGAAATCCGTTGATTTTGAATGGATCTGCGTATGAAGGGCAGGCTCCAGCCGCGCCTGCTTCCATTCCCGATCTCTGTTGAATCCCGGCTCATTGGTCTCAAGTCTACTGCCGGAACAAAGGGGCGGTCCAATCAATACCTTGAATCGAATCCGCAAAATAAGTTGATTTATATCTAAAGAGCGGTGGGTTGGTATCCAACGTCATCGGCCTTATCT
>JALYHT010000257.1 GCA_030776225.1 Acidobacteriota bacterium
AGCCCGCCCTGCACGCGCGGGATATCGGTCTTGCCCACATACGTGCGGCAACCGGGGCGCGACACGCGCTCGATACCGGTCACCACCGACGAACTGTCCGGCGCGTACTTCAGGTAGATCTTGATAACCTTCTTCACGCCCTCTTCGGCGACCTTGAAGTTCGCGATGTAGCCCTCTTCTTTCAGGATCCGGGCGATCTCGGTCTTCAATTTCGACGCCGGTACGTCCACTTTCGGATGGCGCGCCTGCATGGCATTGCGCACCCGAGTTAGCATATCTGCGATAGGATCACTAGTCACTTATTCCCGTACCCCCTTTCTTACCAACTTGACTTCACAACGCCTGGAACTTCACCGTTCAGCGCCAGCTGCCGGAAGCAAAGGCGGCAGATGCCATACTTGCGGAGGAACGCCCGGGGCCGGCCGCAGCGCCAGCAGCGATTGCGCAGGCGGCACTTGAACTTCGGCTTCTTCTTTTGCTCGTGAGCAAGCTTGTTCGCATCCGCTTGCTTGCGGTCTTTTGCGATTTTGGCGGTTGTTGCCATTAAACTCTCTTCTCCTGCTTACTGCGTTCGGCTTACTGCGTTCGGAAAGGCATGCCCATCTGCTTCAGCAGCGCCAGGCCTTCGGCGTCCGTTCGCGCAGTGGTGGTGATCGAAATGTTCATTCCCTTGGTCTTGTCGACCTTGGAATAATCGATTTCGGGAAAAATCAGCTGGTCTTTTACGCCCAGCGTGTAGTTGCCGCGGCCGTCGAAAGCCTTCGACGACACGCCGCGAAAATCGCGCACGCGCGGCAGCGCCACGTTCAGCAGACGGTCGAGAAATTCGTACATCCGGTCGCCGCGCAGGGTGACCATGGTGCCGATCGCCATGCCTTCGCGCAGCTTGAATGCCGCGATGGATTTTTTCGCTTTCGTCACCACGGGCTTCTGGCCGGCGATTGAGCCCAGTTCGTTAACCGCCGCGTCCATCAGTTTGGCGTTGCCGGTGGCTTCGCCCAGACCGATATTGATCGTGACCTTATCGACCTTCGGCACGCCCATGATGTTCTCGTAGCCGAACTCTTTGGTCAGGGCCGGAACGACGTTCTTTATATAGTGATCTCGGAGTCTTGCTGCCATTGGATTCTCTTTTACTTACTTCTTATCGAGCGTCTGCCCGCACTTGCGGCAGATGCGCGTGCGGCGGGCCTTTCCGCCCGGCGCTTCGGTCACGTGATGGCCAATCCGGCTGGGGCCGCACTTCGAGCAGAGAATCATCACGTTCGAAACCGCGATGGTGCCTTCCTTCTCCGCGATGCCGCCGGCAATCTGTTTCGCCGGATTCTTTTTGGTGTGCCGCTTGATCATGTTGACGTGCTCAACGACGATGCGTCCGGTTCCGGAATCGACATCCAGCACGCGTCCGGTCTTGCCGCGGTCGCGGCCCGTGATCACCTTTACCTGGTCGTTCTTTTTAAGCTGGATGCGAACCGGCTCGCGTTTGTCTTTCTTCAGTTTGGCCGACATATGACTGGATGGCTCCCTAAATGACTTCCGGCGCCAGCGACACGATCTTCATGTAACGCTTGTCGCGCAGCTCGCGCGCCACCGGTCCGAACACGCGGGTCCCGACAGGCTCGCCTACTTCGTTGATCAGTACGGCTGCGTTCGAATCGAAGCGGATATAGCTGCCGTCGCGGCGGCGCGTTTCTTTCCGCATCCGCACGATGACGCAACGCACGACTTTGCCCTTTTTGATGGCCGAATCCGGCGCCGCTTCTTTCACGGCTGCCGTGACCACATCGCCGAGGCCGGCGCGGAGCCCGAGGTCGCCGCCGCGCGGCAGAATGCACGAAAGTCTCCGTGCGCCGCTGTTATCGGCTACCTCGAGGATAGTTCTCATCCCAATCATGATTGATTCCTCAGATTCCCTTTTTCAGCCGCGAAGTCTTCGACTTCATGGCCGCCATCAGCTTCAGATTTTTACGTCGAGGTCGGACGGCTGCGCCGTGCCTACCAGCGCCGAACGACGGATTACATCGCCGAGGCGCCACCGCTTCAGTCTGCTCATCGGGCGGCATTCCACGATCCGCACCACATCGCCCACGCGCGCCGTGTTCTCTTCATCGTGCGCGTAGAATTTTTTGTGCTTCATGACGATTCTGCGGTAGAGGGGGTGCGGCACACGCCGGCTCACCTGCACCACGATGGTCTTCTGCATTTTAGTCGACACCACTTCGCCGACCTTCTCGTTCTTATGTTGATTCGGAGCTTCTGTCGCTTCAGCCATTTATTTCGCTCCCACCGGATTGTTCGAACGGGACTTGGCGAGCTCACTCTGCCTGAGCCAGGTCAGCAGACGCGCGCGGTCTTTGCGGTTCTCGCGCAGTCTCTTCAGCCCTTCGGTTTGCCCCATCGACATCTGGAACTTCACGCGAAACGACTGCTCGTCGATTTCCCGCAATCTGTTCTGCATTTCCGCCGGATCGAGCGCCTTTATCTTGTCTTTCTTCATCGCGAACCTATTCCACCGTTTCCCGGGACACAAACTTCGTCTTCATCGGGAGCTTGTGCGCCGCCAGCCGCATAGCCTGCTGGGCGATTTCGAGGCCGACGCCTTCCATCTCGAACAGAACTTTGCCCGGACGGATCACTGCTACCCACTCTTCCGGCGCGCCCTTACCCTTACCCATACGGGTTTCAGCCGGTTTCTTTGTAATCGGCTTATCGGGGAACAACCGGATCCATACTTTGCCGCCGCGTTTGATGAAACGCGTCATGGCGATACGGGCCGCTTCGATCTGGCGGGACGTGATCCAGCCGCAATCCATCGCCTTCAGCGCATACTCGCCGAACGCGATTGACGAGCCGCGCCAGGCCTTGCCCTTCATGCGACCGCGCTGTACTTTGCGGTATTTGACCTTCTTGGGCATCAACATAGTTGAGTTATTCCTTTGTTTCCGGTTCGGCCGGGTTGGCCTGCGGAGCCGCTTCCGAAACAGCGGTTTCCGGCTGCTCTTCCACCTTTTGTTCCTTCCAGGCCGGCTGCGTGGGAGCCATCAGCGGCGGCATGATCGGGCCGCCGGCGCGGGGAGCGCGCGGCTCGGACGGAGGCGCCTGCACGGGAGCCGCCGGTTCGCCGATGGCATGTTCGCCACCGATTCTCGCCGGTCTTTCCTGTGCCGGTCTTTCCTGCGCCGGACCCTGACCGAATGCGGCGCCACCAGGAGCGCGTTCGCCATCGCGGCGCATCGGAGGACGGCGATCACGATCGTTCCGGCCAGCGGGTCCACGCTCGTTGCGGCGCGGCGCGCCATCCTGCGGGGTGTGCTTGCCGCCTTCCAGAATCTCGCCTTTGTACAGCCAGGCTTTGACGCCGATCACACCGTAAGTGGTGTGCGCTTCAGTGGTTCCGTAATCGATATCGGCACGCAGCGTGTGCAGTGGAAGCTGCCCCTGCAGATACCATTCGCTGCGCGCGATTTCGGCTCCGTTGAGCCGGCCCGACACGCGGACTTTGATACCTTTGCAGCCGAAACGCAGCGCCGAGTCAACGGCCTTGCGCATGGCGCGGCGAAAAGCCACGCGTTTTTCAAGCTGCAGCGCGATCGATTCCGACACCAGCTGCGCATCGAGCTCGGGCTTGTGTACTTCCTGAATGTCGATGAAAACCTCGCGCTTCGTTTTCTTCGCGAGCGCAGTCTTCAGCTTTTCAATCTCGGCGCCTTTGCGGCCGATGATGATGCCGGGACGCGAGGTGCGGATGGTGACCCGCAGCTTGTTGCCGGGGCGGTCGACTTCAATCGAGCTCACGCCCGCCGACTTCAGCTGCTTGCGGAGGCCTTCTTTCAGCTCGAGATCTTCCTGCAGAAGCCCGGCATAGCCCTGCTTTGAAAACCAGCGCGAGCGCCACGGCTTGTTGAAGCCCAGCCGGAAGCCGTAAGGATGTACTTTCTGTCCCATGTATTTATTTTTCCGCCACTTTGACGATGATGTGCGAGGTTCTTTTCTGAACCCTGTAAGCCCGGCCCATGGGAGCGGGGCGCACACGTTTCTGACGCGGCCCTTCGTTCACGTAGGCTTCCGACACATACAACTTATCCACATCCAGGTCTGCGTTATTTCGTTCGGCCTGGTTCTGCGCGTTTGCGATCGCCGAATGCAGCACCTTCTCGATGGCGGGCGCGATGCGCTTGTTGACCGTGCGCAGGGTGATGATCGCGTCGTTGGCTTTACGGCCGCGGATCAGATCCACTACCAGCCGCGCTTTCTGCGCCGAGACCCGGATATATCTGGCTTCTGCTTTGACTTCCATCTCTCTCGATCCCCGCTTACGATTTTGATGACTTCTCGGTCGACGCCTTCGCCTGATGGCCTTTGAACGTGCGGGTTGGGGAGAACTCACCCATCTTGTGTCCCACCATGTTCTCCGTCACATAAACCGGAATGAACTTCCGGCCGTTATGCACGGCGATCGTGTGACCCACGAACTCGGGCAGAATCGTCGAACGCCGCGACCAGGTGCGAATGACTTTCTTCTCGCTCGCCGCGTTCAGCTTGTCGATCCTCGACTCGAGGTGCGTGTCGGTAAAAGGTCCTTTTTTTACGGAGCGTCCCATAGATGCTTACTTCTTGCCCCTTCGGTTCACGATGAATTTGTCCGTGCGTTTGTTGTTGCGTGTTTTGAAGCCGCGCGTCGGCTGGCCCCATGGGGTCACCGGATGCCGGCCGCCGGAGGTTTTACCTTCGCCGCCGCCATGCGGGTGATCGACGGGATTCATCGAAACGCCGCGATTGTGCGGGCTCTTGCCCAGCCAGCGCTTGCGTCCCGCTTTACCGAGCGATACGTTTTCATGATCGCTGTTGCCCACCACGCCGATCGTCGCCATGCAATCGGTCGAAACGCGGCGCACTTCAGCCGAGGGCAGTTTCAGGAGCGCCACGCCGCCTTCACGCGAAATCAACTGTGCCTGCGTTCCGGCCGAACGCGCCATCTGCGCGCCTTTGCCAGGACGAAGCTCAATGTTGTGCACGATGGTGCCGGCAGGAATATTTTTAAGAGGGAGAGCGTTGCCGACGAGGATGTCCGCTTCGGGTCCCGAGGAAACGGTGGCCCCGACCGCGAGACCTTCGGGGGCAATGATGTACCGCTTTTCGCCATCCGCATAGTTCAGCAGCGCGATGCGCGCCGAGCGGTTCGGATCGTACTCGATCGCCGCGACCTTCGCCGGAATCCCAAACTTGTCGCGCTTGAAATCGATGATGCGGTAAGCCTGCTTGTGGCCGCCCGAAATAAAGCGCGACGTCACGCGGCCAGTGTTGTTGCGACCGCCCGACTTCGGACGCGGCCCGACCAGCGACTTCTCCGGCTCTTTCTTCGTGAGACCCTCGCGGGTCACCACGGTCATGTAGCGCCGGCTCGGAGTTGTAGGTGAAAACTTTTTTATGCCCATGTTTTACATCTCCGTGAACTCGGGGACCTTCTGGCCCGCCACGAGTTTCACGTATGCTTTTTTCCAATCCGAGCGATATCCGGCAAAGCGGCCCCGTCGGCGCAGTTTGCCTTCGAAATTCGCCGTCCGGACCTCTTCCACTTTCACGTTGAAAAGCTTTTCAACGGCCTGCTTCACCATGATTTTATTGGCGTCTTTCGACACCTGGAAGCAAAGCGTGCGCTCTTCTTCCTTCCTGGTAATGCCTTTTTCCGTAACGAGCGGCCGCACGAGGGTGTCGTGAATCGTCATGATTTACCTGGCCTCCGGATTTTCGTTTTTATACTTCGGCGCCGATTTCGAAAGCGTCTCGCTCAGCTTCGAAGCCGCGGCCTGCGTGAGCAGCACGCGCGTGGCGTCGAGCAGGTGATAAGGATGCACTTCATGACTCCGCACCACCAGCACGCCTTTCAGATTACGCGCGCTGAGTTCCAGATTGCGGTTCTCATCCGTCTCAACGAGCAATACCTTTTTCGCCGCCTTCTTCGATTCCTCGAAGCGGCCCAGCGTCTGCATGAAGTTTTTGGTTTTGTGATCGGCCAGTTGCAGGGCCGAAATCACTTTCAGCTCGCCATCCCGCAACTTCGCGGAGAGAGCCGAGCGCAGGGCGCCCAACTGCATTTTGCGTGGCAGCTTGTAGCTGTAATCCCGCGGCACGGGTCCGTGGACTGTGCCGCCGTGGCGCCAGATCGGGCTGCGAACCGAACCCATGCGGGCGCGGCCAGTGCCTTTCTGCTTCCACAGCTTCTTGCCCGAACCGGCCACTTCATGGCGGGTTTTGACTTTGTGCGTGCCGGCGCGCGTGCCCGCCAGATAGTGGCGAACCGACTCATAGAGCAGGTCCTGATTGACTTCGGCCGCGAAGACCGCGTCCGCCAGCTCGACTTCGCCGACTTTTGAATTATTGAGATCGATTACGTCAACGGTTGGCATGATTACCTTTTCGCCCTCCGCACCACAACATAGCCGCCGTTCGGACCCGGAACCGCGCCCTTCACCACCAGCACGTTGTCTTCGGTATCCACTTCGATGATTTCCAGATTCCGCACCGTCACCTGCGCGTCGCCCATATGACCGCCCATGCGCATACCGGGGACAACACGGGAAGGAAAGCTCGATGCGCCGATCGAACCAGGCGCGCGGTGGTGCATGCCGCCGTGCGTCGCGTCGCCGCCCCCGAAATGGTGGCGCTTCACGACACCTGCAAAGCCGCGGCCTTTCGAAACGCCGATGACATCGACCTTCTCGTTCGGCTTGAAATCGCTGACCAGCACCTTATCGCCTGTCTTCAGATCGCCTTCGCCGCTCACCTGACCGGTAAGCCGGAATTCGCGCAGGAACCTCGCGCCTTCCGCGCCCGCCTTCTTCAGATGCCCGGTGGCAGGCTTGTTGATCCGCTTCGGCTTCACGAACTCGTTCAGACCCAGCTGGACCGCGTCATACCCATCGGTCGCCGGCGTCTTGCGCTGCACCACGAAGCATGGACCCGCCTTCAGGAGGGTCACCGGGACCACCTGCCCGTCCGGCCGGAACAACTGCGTCATGCCGATCTTTTTTCCCAGTATTCCTGGACTCATAATTCAAATTCCCCGGACCGACCAGCGCGGCCCAAATATTCTAGCTCTTACCGAACGCCTTGATCTCAACGTCCACACCAGCCGGCAGATCGAGCTTCATCAAAGCGTCGACCGTCTGCTGCGTCGGCTCAAGAATATCGAGCAGGCGCTTGTGCGTCCGGATCTCAAACTGTTCCCGCGACTTTTTATCCACATGCGGCGACCGCAGAACCGTCGTCCGCGAGGTCGAGGTCGGCAGCGGAATGGGGCCCGCTACCGTGGCCCCCGTCCGCTTTGCCGTATCCACGATTTCCGTTGTCGATTGATCCAGCACCCGATGATCGTATGCCTTCAGCCGGATGCGAATTCGATCTTTCAATGCCATCTTATATTTGTCCGCTCGCCTTTAATCCAGGATTTCGGACACGGTGCCCGCGCCCACGGTCCTGCCGCCTTCGCGAATGGCGAAGCGCAGACCCTTATCCATGGCGACCGGGGTAATCAGATCGACCACCAGCTGAATGCTGTCGCCCGGCATCACCATTTCGGTGCCTTCCGGCATTTCCGCCACGCCCGTCACGTCTGTCGTGCGGAAGTAGAACTGCGGCCGGTAACCCTTGAAAAACGGCGTATGGCGTCCGCCTTCTTCTTTCGAAAGCACGTACACTTCACCGCGGAACTTCTTGTGCCCTTTGATCGAATTCGGCTTCGCGATCACCTGCCCGCGCTCCACTTCAGTCTTTTCCACGCCGCGCAGCAGCAGACCCACGTTATCGCCCGCCCGGCCTTCGTCGAGCAGCTTCTTGAACATTTCGACGCCCGTGACTACCGTCTTGCGGGTATCTTTGAAACCGACGATTTCCATTTCCTCGCCGACCTTGCAGATGCCCTGCTCGATTCTGCCCGTCACCACCGTGCCGCGGCCCTGAATCGAGAAGATGTCTTCAATCGGCATCAGGAACGGACGGTCGATCACGCGTTCCGGCACCGGAATATACGTGTCCACCGCTTCCATCAGCTCGTCAACCGTTTTTTCCCACTGCGCTTCGCCGTTGAGCGCGCCCAGCGCCGAGACCCGAACTACAGGAAGATCGTCGCCCGGGAACTGGTAGCTCTTCAGCAGTTCGCGCACTTCGAGCTCCACCAGATCGAGCAGTTCCGGATCGTCCACCATATCCACCTTATTCATCGCGACCACGATGTAAGGCACACCCACCTGGCGGGCCAGCAGAATATGTTCCCGCGTCTGCGGCATGGGGCCGTCTGTCGCAGCCACCACCAGGATCGCGCCATCCATCTGGGCGGCGCCAGTGATCATGTTCTTGATGTAGTCGGCGTGACCGGGGCAATCCACATGCGCGTAATGGCGCTTCGCAGTCTCGTATTCCACATGCGAAGCCGCGATTGTGATACCACGCGCTTTTTCTTCCGGCGCATTATCGATCGAATCGAACGACCGGAAAGATACCTTCGGGTTGTGCTTCGCCAGCACCTTCGTGATGGCTGCCGTCAGCGTCGTCTTCCCGTGATCGATATGTCCTATCGTTCCGATGTTGACGTGCGGCTTGCTGCGGTCAAATTTTTCTTTACCCAT
>JALYHT010000258.1 GCA_030776225.1 Acidobacteriota bacterium
CTCCCAACGGCCGATTCGAATTCCGCATTTTTTCGGGCCAGCCCCAGGGGGCTTTGTGGCCCCGCATCGGGTACCAGATTTATATGGGCGGGAAGCCGATGATCGGGACTTCCTGGATGGGGCTGGACATCCTCAATCAGGAACCTTACCTTGCCGAGAATCCAGGCTTCATGTCGGCGGATCGGAGTTCGAACTCCAAAGACGGCTACAACGCGCTGGTCGCCCACTACATGCAGAACGGTTCTCTCGGGCGGCGTCTCGATGTGGAGATCCGCGCGTATAACGACGGGGTGGCGTTCCGCTACATCGTGCCGAAATCGACCGCGCTCGAAGATTTCCTGCTGCGTGACGAAGAGACGGAGTTCAACTTCGCCGAGCCTTCGGCGCTGGCGCGCCTGCCTGCAAAGCCGGATTACGATCTGCCGTTTGCCGTAGAGGAGCCGGGGATAGGATGGGTGGTCATTGCACAACAGCCGCCTCCCAGCGGGTCCGTTTCGTATCCCCGGATGTACCTGGACCGCACAGCTGCGGGGATGATTACCAACCTGGCGCGGAGCATCGCGGAGCCGAATCTGGCTTATGATGCCAGAACGCCGGTAGTCTGGCTGTGGCGCGTGGTGCTGGGGGGCCCGGAGCGAAGCCAACTGCTCGCCTCCGAAACGCTGCGGAGCCTCGGCCAATAGTGAATTCACGTTAAATCGAACGGCATCAATACTGGTAACATTGCACCGTGCAAATCCGTCTGGTATTATCGAGCAGGCAAACAGATCGGATTCCCGCCTCTTGAACTGCCATCAAAACCAAATTTCAACCAGGGAGTAACGTAGCTAACTGAATGAGTTTTACTGTCTTTTTGGGCAATTTGCCCGTATGGGTTACCGCTGACGATATTAAACAATGGCTCGCCGCGGAGGACCTTGTAGCGGATTCTGTTAAGGTAATCCGGAACCACGAGACGCAGGAATCCAAAGGGTTCGCGTTCATCGAGGCGCCAACTACGGACGAGATGCAGGCCATCATTCGCCGATTCGACCGAGCCCCTCTCGAAGACAAAGTCCTTCGAGCCAACCCCGCGCAGCCGTCCAAAGGCGTCGTTGTAAAGGGTCCGGCAGGGTCTGCCAGCGCCGCCAAACCGGAACAACGAACCAACGGCGCCACTGTGAACCGTCCTGAACGTCGCACGGTCCGCAAGCGCGAAACCGAACCGAAAAGCGCTTTCGCCGCTGAACTGGCCAAAGTACTTTAGCTGAATCAGCACCTTCCGCTCGCTCGGAAGCAACCACGCGAATCTGCACACCTGTGACCGGCATGCCACAGGCGAAGTGGACTATTGCATCTGTTATCAACCGTTTAGCGCCAGGTACACGGCGTGCCAATGACTGCCTGATGCGGTTCCCGGGCCCGTTCGCGCCTTTCAGCCTCCTGCTCCTTGCCATCCCCCAACTCTTTGCGGGCCAGGCGTTCCTGCGCCAGGTGGCCGAAACCAACGTCAACCACAGGTACGTAGTCGAAAGTGTCTCCGTAGCTGGGGTGGAGGTCGATCAGCTCGCGCCATCCCGGTTGCCACGCTCTCTGCGGCAGCGGCTGAAAAGCCTGGTGGGCGCGCAGTGCGATGTGGCTATGCTGGAAGAGCTTTCTTCGCAGATCCGGCGGGAAATGCACCTCCGCACAGTCAGCGAACACCTATCCAGGGGCAGCGCGCCGGATCGCATACGGGTAAATTTCGAAGTTGTGCGGCGCGATCTCGGCTTCGACGTTTCACTGCCGAAATTCCTTTACCACTCCAAACAGGGCTTCACGGGAGAGATCGACGCCAGCACGTCGCTCAAGCAAAATAACTTTGCCTTCGCAGTGGTAAGCAACGGCGACGATCTTACGGAGCGTTTCGCCGGCCTGACTGCCAGGTTTGACAGCGCGCCGATTGTCTCTGACAAGGTCCGGCTGGGTGTGACGGTCGAGGATTACCACGAGCAGTGGAACGATACGACCCGCAGCGCGGCCGCGGGAAGCGCTCTCGACCTCTACCGGTCCCGCTGGAACGTCGCCCCCGAAGTTACTTTCGCGGTGGCACGGTCTCTGGGTACGTCTCCGCTGACCGTCTCTTTCGGGGCCAGCTTCGAGGGTACGAATTCAGAGTCCCGGACCGCAGGCGGCCGCTCCGCCAACTCGGCAACCCTCGACGTTCACTACGGACGCAGGATCGAGGGAGACAGCGTGCAGCAATCCATTGAGGGGAAGTACAGTCTCCGGGTTGCGACCCATGCCCTCGGGTCCACATACGCCTACACTCGCCACCTGATTTCGGCTAAATACGAAGCCCGATCCGGCCGCCATACCGTCACCGATCAGTTCCTCGGCGGCTCTATCGCGGGCTGGGCGCCGTTTTTCGACTGCTTCGTACTGGGCAGCAGTTCCACACTGCGGGGGTGGGACCGTTACGAAATCGATCCGCTGGGCGGAAGCAGGGTGGTGCATAATGAGCTCGCCTACGGCTACAGGGTTTCGCAGGGAACGCTCGAAGGCTTTTACGACTCGGGCGCCTTGTGGGGGGCGGGCCGGAGCGCCAGGCTGCGGCACTCTCTTGGCGGCGGATATAAACAGGGTATCTTTGTACTTACCGTGGCATTCCCGGTTCGCAGCGGGCGAATCGAACCCGTATTCATGGCGGGAATGAACTATTGAAAAGCAGAATCCCGATTGTGGCCGTAATCTTATGCGCAAGCCTGGGCATGTCGCCCGGCGCGCAGGAGCGCCTTTCCGTGTATCTGGATGGCGACTACCTCCGCATCTCAATCCCCCATATCGATTTTCTGAAGGGCAAGCCTCTCGATCGCCTGCGGGACGGCGCTTCAGCGGGTTTTATCGGCCAACTGAGCATCATGACCTCGCCGAACTCTCTGACGCCTATGGCAAGGTCGGTGACCCGCTTTGCCCTGAGCTACGACATCTGGGAGGAGCGCTTCTCGGTCACCAGGTTAGGTCCGACTCCGGAATACCGGATTTCAGGTTCTCATCTTTCGGCGCAGGCGACTGAAAGCTGGTGCCTCGATAAGCTGATTATCGACCGGTCGCAACTTCCGGTGGACCGGGATTTTTACGTCCAGCTGGATTTTCGCGCCGAAGATCCGAAAGATCAGCTCGGGATCATTGGCGATCCCGGCATCAATCTGACCCGGCTCATTGAGATATTCGGGCGGACGCCCCGGAGTCCGCAGGAGCGCTGGCTGTTTAACAGCGGGCCCTTACGGCTCTCCGATCTGAAGAAAAGCGAAATCAGGGGGACACGGGGGTGAGCCTCCGGACACGGCTCGCGCTCGTATTTGTCGCTGCCACACTGATTCCGCTGGGCGCCACCGTCTGGCTGACCACGCTGCTTCTGAACCAAAGCCTGCGGCTCTCTCCGGCCGATCAGATTTCCGATCTTTCCCGCTCGCTTGAAAGAACCGGGCAAAAGTATTATCAGCAGGTCTGCAATCGGCTCAAGACCGACGCGCTGGCCGGACGCGCAGCTCCGGTCGCCGTTGCGAATGCGAAAGACCTGCTCTCCACGGAAGACAGCGAACGCTGCGCGGTCACGGGCGAGGCGGGAGACAAATTGTTGTATCTCGCGAGAAGGCCCGGGGGAGTGACAGCCTGGGAACGGCCGCTCGACATCCCCATGCAGGATCTGAAGCGCCAATATGTGGCGGCGCGGCGAACCGTGGATGCGCTGGGCGTGCTGCGTCGCGGGTCTTTTCCGGCGTGGATCTTGTCCGCGGCGGCCATCTGGCTGGTGGCTCTGACACTGGTCTGGCTGGTGGCGACGCGATTCAGCCGCCCCATCGTTAAACTCACGCAGGCTTTGAAGACGCTCGCGGACGGAGATTTCAAAATCCGCGTGCCGAACGAACGCACCGATGAGATTGGCCTGGCAACGGAAGCGTTTAACCGCACAGCGGCCCAGTTGGAGCAGAGCCGCGACCGGCTGGTCTCTCTGACACAGGTTGCGAGCTGGCAGGTGCTGGCTCGCAAGACCGCGCACGAGGTCAAGAACTCACTGACGCCGATCCGCCTCACAGTAGAAGAAATGGTGGCGCGGGCTCACAATCCCGACCGGGCGTTTCTGGAGCAGGCGGCGGGAATTGTGGTGGATGAAATCGAATCCCTCGAGCGCCGCATCCGGGCTTTCTCGGAGTTTTCATCCGAACCGCCGATCTGCCCGGAGCAACTGGACGTGCATGCCATCGTGGAGGAGCGCATCGCGTTTCTGCAGTCCGCGCATCCGGAAGTTCGCTATACGGTGCAGGCGGCGGAAAGTACGCCCAGCGCGGTAGCCGATCAGGATCTGGTGAAAGGCATTCTGCTCAACCTTCTCGAAAATGCCGCCGAGGCAGCGGGCGAAGGGGGCCGGATTCTGGCCCGAGTGCGCCCGATGGAAGACAGGATCGCCATCGACGTACACGATTCCGGACCGGGCCTGAGCGACCTGGCGCGCAGGTCTCTCTTCCAGCCGACCATTTCATTCAAGAAGCGCGGTATGGGGCTGGGGCTGTCGATCGCCCGCAAGAGCGCACTGCTGACGGGCGGCGATATCCTGCTGATCGCGGGCGAACTGGGCGGCGCGGGCTTTCGGGTGCTGCTGCCAACCGTTTCTAAACAGGCATAATTCTCATGGCGGCAAAGCGCATTCTGGTAGTTGACGACGAAGAGAACATCGGCCGCTCATTGCGCATGATTCTGGAACGCGAAGGCTACCAGGTAAACGCGGTGAACTCGGCGCGCGAGATGCGCGCGTTCCCCGATAAGACACGAATCGATCTTTTTCTGATGGACGTGCGACTGCCCGACGCCAGCGGCATCGAGCTGATGCGCGAACTGCACCTTAGCGAAATCACCGCGCCGGTGGTCATGATTTCAGGCCATGCCACAATCGCGGACGCGGTTGTGGCCACCCGCGCGGGAGCCTTCGATTTTCTCGAAAAGCCGCTGGGCCGCGATCGCGTGATGGTGGCTGTGAAGAACGCGCTTGAGCAGGGCAGCCTGAAGCAGGAGAACCGCCGTTTACGGGAAGCGGTGGGGCCTGGAACGAAGATGATCGGAGCCAGCCCGGCATTCATGCGCGCGATAGAACAGGCGGGCATGGCGGCGCGGTCCGATGCGCGGGTGCTGCTGGTGGGAGAATCGGGCACCGGCAAGGAGTTGCTGGCGGCCCACATTCATGGCGCGAGTCCATTCTCCGGCGGCCCGTTTGTCAAAGTAAACTGCGCGGCCATCCCGGGCGAACTGATCGAGAGCGAACTGTTCGGGCATGAGAAAGGCTCGTTCACCGGAGCGACCTCGATGCGGCGCGGAAAGTTCGAACTGGCCGACAGCGGGACGCTGTTTCTGGATGAAATCGGCGATCTGCACGCGAATTCGCAGGCGAAACTGCTGCGGGTGCTGCAGGAGGGCGAATTCCATCGAGTCGGCGGCGAGCAGAATATACGGGTATCGGTGCGCGTGGTCTCGGCCACCAATCGCGACCTGACCGCGATGGTGACGCAGGGCAAGTTCCGCGAGGACCTTTATTACCGCGTCAGCGTCGTGCCGATTCGGGTGCCGGCTTTACGCGAACGTCCGCAGGATATCCGGCCGATGGCCGAGTATTTCCTCGAAGATTTCTGCGCGCGCAATGGATTTCGCCGGAAGAGTTTCCACGCGGAGGTCTGGGACGCTTTCGAGAATTGCAAGTGGCCCGGGAATGCGCGGGAGCTTCGGAACGCCGTCGAGCGCATGGCGATTCTTTCGCCCGACGATGTCCTGACCGCAGCGGCGATTCCGCTCGAACTGCGGATGCCTCAGCGCGATAACGGAGTACGGTCGAGCGTACACGAAGCGCGCGAATCGGCTGAGCGCGAATACGTTTTGCGCGCGCTGGAGGAGGCGGGCTGGAACGTATCGAGCGCCGCGCGAGCCCTGGGGATGGAGCGCACGAACCTGCACAAGCGCATCCGGGCACTGGGTTTGGCGCGGGGCAGATGAGAAAAGATGGACCGATCGCATGAGCTTGAACTGATGGACTCGCCGGACGTAAAAGGTCCGGTGCTCGACAAGTTCCATCACGATCTGAATTTCGTCCACAAATGCCTTGGCACTTTTCCCACGATTGAGCGGTTCATTCACAGGGATGACAAACCTGTGCGGAAGATTCTCGACATCGGGTGCGGCGGCGGGGCGCTGCTGGAATACCTGCGGGAGCATATCGGGGTGGAAGTTGTGGGGATCGATCGAAAGCCGCCGGACGACGCGAAAGTTCCGATCATCAAGGCTGATGCGGTTACCGACCGACTGCCGGATGCCGACGTTGCCGTATGTTCGCTGGTGGCCCATCACCTGACGCCCGGGCAGATCGTCGAGCTGATCCGGAATGTGAGGCGATCCTGCAGGAGATTTATTATTCAGGATCTGATCCGCCATCCGATGCCGCTCGTGCTGTTCACGATTTTTATCTGTCCGTTGATCGGACGGGAGGCGGCGGCTGACGGAAGGCTGTCGATCCGGCGCGCTTACACGGCGGAGGAGTTTCGCGAGATGGCGCGGGAAGCACTGGCGGGATCAGACGCGACGTTCACGATCGACATATCGAAATTCCTGTCGCGGCAGATCGTCGATATCCGGTATTAAACCAACACCGTAAAAGCATTTTCGGTACGCTGCACCGGGCGGTAAAGCGTGTCTCTCTCGACCGGCGTCCGCCCGGCGAGACGGATGAGGCGCAGAAGGTCGCCGCGGCGCATCGATTGCGACGTGGTCGCGCCGGCATCGTGGTAGATCTTCTCCTCCACCACAGTCCCGTCGATATCGTCGGCGCCGAAACGCAGCGCTACCTGGGCGACCTGCGGGGTCATCATGATCCAGTATGCCTTGATATGCGGAATATTATCGAGCATCAGACGCGAGATCGCTATCTGCTTGAGATCGTCGAAGCCTGTGGTTTTCGGGATGTGCGAGAGTGCCGTATTTTCGGGATGGAAGGCCAGCGGAATGAAGGTGACGAAACCCCGGGTCTGGTCCTGAAGGTCTCGCAGCCTGACGAAATGGTCTACGCGATCTTCATCGTTTTCAATGTGGCCATACAGCATGGTGCAGTTCGAATGAAGCCCGAGTTCGTGCGCGGTGCGCGCCGTTTCCAGCCATTCATCGCCAGTGAGCTTGTGATCGCAGATGATACGCCGGACGCGTTCACTGAAGACTTCCGCGCCGCCCCCCGGCATTGAATCCATGCCGGCTTCGCGCAGTTGCACCAGGACGTCGCGAATCGATTTCTTTTCCCGGCGGGCAAAGTACCCGATCTCCACCATGGTGAACGCTTTGAGGTGGATCTGCGGAAAGCGCTCTTTAAGACCCCGCAGCATTTGGCAGTACCAGTCGAGATTCAGTTCGGGATGCAGGCCTCCTACGATATGAAACTCAGTGATGGCCTCGCTCCAGCCTTTGCCGGCCACTTCCCAGACCTGCTCGAGCGACATGGTATAGGATGTGGGATCGCGCTTTTGTTTGCCGAAGGCGCACAGACGGCAATTGGCAACGCATACATCGGTCGGATTGATATGCCGGTTGACGTTGAAGTAAGTAACGTCGCCGTGCAGGCGCTCGCGCACGATGTTCGCCATATAACCGAGCGCCAGCAGGTCGATCGATCTGTACAACGCAAGCCCGTCTTCGTAAGAAAGCCTCTCGGCCGCCTCAACTTTTTCGCGGATGCCTTCGAGGCCTCGATCTTCAAAGATAACTTTCATGCGGAATCAGGCGCGTTGATGAATCAAAAGAATGTCAGCTGCCCAGAAAACGAAGAATAACACGCTGACCCAGCCATTCATGGTGAAGAACGCAGCATTGACGCGCGAAAGATCGTCGGCTTTCACAATACCGTGTTCGTAGATCAGCAGACCGGCGATGGCCGCGATACCGGCCACGCTGAGCGCTCCCAGATGCAATTGCCAGACCAGCGTCAGGAGCGACAGGATCATCAGAACATGCAGCGCGCGCGCAACCGTCAGCGCTTTGGCGATCCCGCAGAACCTGGGCACGCTGTACAACTGCAGGTCGCAGTCGAACTCATAGTCCTGACAGGAATAGATGATGTCAAAGCCCGCGGTCCAGAAGGTGACGGCCGCGGTGAGCCAGAGAATGCGCGGATCGAGCGCGCCACGCACCGCAATCCAGGCGCCGGCGGGCGCGATTCCGAGCGCGAAGCCGAGCACGACATGCGAGAACTGCGTGAAACGTTTGGTAAAAGAATAGGCGAAGACGACCGCAAGGGCGAGCGGCGCGAGCCGGAAACAGAGAGAATTCAGTTCCCAGGCCGCCAGCATCAGAAGCGCGCCCGCGGCAATCGTGAAGCCCCAGCAGAACGGGCGCGACAGCAATCCCGCGGGAATGTGGCGAATTCTCGTACGCGGATTGCGCGCATCGATCTCCGCGTCGACCAGCCTGTTGAAGGCCATGGCAGCGGAGCGGGCGCCCACCATGGCAGCAATGATCCACAGCACCTTCCACCCTGCCCGATCCGTCTGAAATCCGCTCTCGCGGAAAGCGAGCAACGCTCCGGTGAGGGCGAAAGGCAGCGCAAATACGGAATGCTCGAACTTAATCATGTCGAGCGTTAACCGGAGACGTCTGAGAAACATAAGCGCGGGCCAGTGAAGGAAGATACCATTTTATCGGATGCCGACCTTCAGCGTGGACGTGGGGAGATGACAGAAGATCAATTGCGGACGCTACTCGAAGACGTTCGCTCCGGCGCTTCCGATATCGACTCGGCGCTCAGCCGAATGCGCCATCTTCCATTTGAAGACCTCGGCTTCGCGAAGCTCGACCACCACCGGGCTTTGCGCCACGGAATTCCGGAAGTGGTCTTCGGACTGGGCAAAACCGCCGAGCATGTTGTCGCAATCGCGGGAAAGCTGCTGGAACGCGGCGGCAATGTATTAATCACGCGCACGAATCCCGCGATGGCGGAACGTGTTTTACGCGAGCTTCCAGGGGGTGAGCATTTCCCCCTGTCGGGCGCGATTCGTTTCTGGCGAAACCGCGTTGTGCACGGAAAAGGCAAAATCGCGGTCGTGTGCGCCGGGACCAGCGATATTCCGGTTGCCGAAGAAGCGCAGATTACGGCCGAGGTGATGGGCAACGAGGTGGAATGCATCCACGATGTCGGCGTGGCCGGCATACACCGCCTGATCAGCAACAGCGAACGTCTGGCTGCGGCTCGCGTGGTGATTGTGTGCGCGGGGATGGAGGGGGCACTGCCGAGCGCCGTCGGCGGCATGGTATCGGCGCCCGTGATCGCCGTGCCCACCAGCGTGGGTTACGGAGCCAGCTTCAACGGTCTGGCCGCGCTGCTCGGAATGCTCAACAGCTGCGCGAGTAATGTAACGGTGGTGAACATCGATAACGGTTTCGGCGCGGGCTATGTCGCCAGCCTCATCAACAGGTTGTAGGCGGCAAACTCACGTGCGTTTTGTCCAGCCTTCTTTGTTCACCTGACGGGAGCGGCCCACGCCAAGCGCCCTGGCTGGAACCTTCTGATTGATGACGCTGCCAGCCGCTATATAAGCGCCTTCTCCGATCTCAACGGGCGCAATCAAAGTGGAATTGCTGCCGATGAACGCGCCATCGCCGATGGCCGTCCGATGTTTCCTGTGACCGTCGTAGTTGCATGTAATGGAGCCGGCGCCCACGTTGACCTTGCCGCCTATCATGGAATCGCCCAGGTAGGCCAGATGCATTGACTTGGAGCCGGCACCGAGGGCGGTGTTCTTCAGCTCGACAAAATTGCCGACGTGCGCCCCCTCACCCATATGCGCGCCCATGCGCAGGCGTCCATACGGCCCAACATGCGCATTCGCGTCCAGTTTCGAATCCGAGATCATCGAAAACGGAAACACTTCCGCGCCATCGGCGAGCGTGGAGCCATGCACAATCGAGCAGGCGCCCACGCGGCAGCCCTGGCCTATTGACGACCGGCCGGTAATCTGGGCGAAAGGGCCGACGATCGTATCCATGCCAATCTCCACGTCGGAGTCGATCGTGACCGTTTCCGGCTTCTCGATGGTGACGCCATCCAACATCAGTTGCCGGACTTTACGCGCCCGCAGAATACGGTCGGCTTCCGCGAGTTCCACTCGATTATTGATGCCCAGCAGTTCGCTCGCGTCGGGAATCTTCATGGCCGTAACGCGGGAACCGGCGCGAATCAGGATGGCCACCATATCGGTCAGGTAATATTCGCCCGCCGGGTTGTCCGTGCACAGTTCATGAATGTGGCGCCAGAGTAAGGCGGCGTCGAAGCAAAGGATGCCGGAATTGATTTCACGCACTGCGAGTTGTTCCGGGGTAGCGGCTTTATGCTCGACAATTTCACAAACGTTGCCGTCGGTATTTCGAATGATCCGGCCATAACCGGTCGGGTCGTCCACTTCCGTGGTGATTACGGTGGCGCCCGCCTGATCGGCGCGCTGCCGGTTCGCGAGTTGCCGCAGGGTTTCCGCCTGGATCAGAGGGCAATCGCCCACAAACACGATGAGACTTCCGCCCAGCGTTGCCAGTTTTTCTTCACCGCACCTGACGGCGTGCCCGGTGCCCAGTTGTTCGCTCTGATGAATCGCCTGTACGCCGGCCGCCTCCACCTCGGCGCGAACCTGCTCCGCCTGGTAACCCACCACCACGAAAATCCGGTTCGGCGGCGCTATTCCAAGGGCGGTGTCGATTGCCTGCCTGACCAGCGGCTTCCCGCCGGCCCGATGCAGCACCTTTGCGGTTCGGGATTTCATGCGGGTTCCCTGCCCCGCGGCGAGAATTACGACTGCGGCGTCATTCGTCATATTTTGATTTGTCATTCAGTTTAGTAAGCCCGGTCGGAGCCGTGGCGCGATTGGCGCGCGAGTTCCAGCGCGACGCGCGCAATGGCATCGGGGTTATGGCGTACGCGGGAGCCTTTTTGCAGGAGGTCCGCGCCTGTCACTTCGAGGCCCATCGCGCGCAGGGCATTGCAATCCGGTTCGATAGGGGTAGAACCCTGTTCCGCATACCTCCGACGCAGCGCGGGAGAAATTCGCGATGTGCTCACGACAACGCCGCTCAGCAATTTGCCACCGGCATGGTCGTGGATGGCGGCAACATGATCCGCGGCGGTAAAGTTGGTGGTCTCGCCGGGCTGGGTCATCAGGTTCACGAAATACGCTTTGCGCGCGCGCGACTTCCGGATTGCATTCGGAATGCCGGTTACCAGAAGATTGGGGATGACGCTGGTGAACAGGGAACCCGGACCGAGGGTGATCAGATCCGCGTGTTCAATGGCGGCGAGCGTGTCTTTCAAAGGACGCACGCGGCCCGGTTGCAAACGTATTTCACGGATGCGGCGGCGGCTGCGGCTGATGCTGCTCTCTCCGCGCAACACCTTGCCATCGTCGAGTACCGCCTCCAGCGAAACATTCGCCGCGGTTGAAGGAAAGATCCGGCCGGCAATTTTAAGGACCTCGGCGGAACTGCGCACAGCGTCGGGAAAGTCTCCCGTGATGTCCGTAAGCGCCGTAAGAAAAAGATTGCCGAAACTATGCCCTTTCAGGCCGTGGCCCGCTTTGAACCTGTATTGAAAAAGGCGCGAAAGCAGCGCCCCATCTTCCGACAGGGCCACCATGCAATTGCGGATATCGCCCGGCGGCAATACGTCGAACTCACGCCTCAACCGCCCGGAACTGCCGCCATCATCGGTAACCGTCACAATGGCGGTTATATCGATGACCGGAGACGAATCGGCACCGGCATGGGTGTACTTCTTCAGGCCTTCGAGCAGGGCCGAAAGTCCGTGGCCTCCGCCTATCGACACTACACGGAGCGGCGACTGCATGATCGAATCGGCGGCGTTCCGGTTCAGCAGACGCCCGATGGATCGCCAAGCAGCAGGGTGCGTAATCCCGGAAACTGCGCGGCAAGCGCCAAAAATTCGGGGTCCTGGCGCGCAAGAATGCGATTCTTCGGCTCAAGCTCGATGGCCCGCTTCAGGTTCTCGCAGGCTCCGTTCCCGTCGCCGGCAAAACCGCAGCAGAGCGCCATCGTGTAAAGTACGTGATCGGCATCGGGCTCGAGCGAAAGCGCCCGCCCCAGATGGTGTTTCGCCAGTTCGACATCGCGGGCATTGAGCCGCTCCACGCCGTAATTGAAATGGTCTTCGGCCGTGGACAACTTCACCTCGGAAGCGCCCAGTCTGCGCTCGCAGACCTGCGTGTAAGCGCGCGCCTTATCTGCGATATGGGGCGCGGGGCCCCGGGTCACTTCTATGAAACGATCCCGCGCTTCGCCCAGCTTACGTTGCGCGAAAAGGTGAACGGCGGTCTCATAAAGCTTCAATTGCAGTTCAAAGGCGCTGGGAGTTTCCGCTGCCGACGCCATCTTGCCGCCCGCGTTCCTGGCGGACGAAGCTAGGGAAGTGGCGCTCCCAGCCACCGCCGCGGTTGTTTTCTTCTTTGTCATATATACCGACCACTCAAAGCCACCCGGTACGTGGATTTATAACAGAACGGCTGTTCCCGACGCAAGCCCTTCCTTACATCTGAATTCACCGGGCTTTTCCGATTATTACGTGAAGGGCGTGCTGGTTTATACGAACGCCAGCGAGCATGCGAAGAACAGGCACGCAAAAGGCCACAATACGTTGACCTGACGAATCGATCTCAAAAGAGTCGATCTCAAAATTGATACGCTCAGAAACAGCAGATGACTAAATTACTGCTCGCCGCGTTTTGCTGCACTTCTTTTATTCGAGCCCAGGGGCCGGAATTTTCGGAATTCCCTGGCGCCGTGGAACTGGATGCTGTGATTAATCAAGCCGTCCGTGAAGACCGGATTCCAGGCGCGGTGGTTCTGGTGGGGCACAGGGGACGGGTGGTCTACCGGAAGGCGTATGGTTTCCGCGCCTTGCTCCCCAAAACGGAGCCGATGACAGTGGATACGATCTTCGATATCGCATCGCTCACCAAAGTCGTGGCGACCACCAGCGCCATGATGAAACTGGTGGAGCGCGGGTTGGTTCGCATAGACGACCCGGTCACGGCTTATCTGCCGGAATTCCAGAACGGCGCGACTGCAATTACGGTTCGCGATCTCCTGACGCATTTCTCGGGGCTGCGTCCCGATCTCGATCTGGAACCGCCCTGGACCGGCTATGAAGCCGGAATTCGGAAGGCTTTGTCCGAGAAGCCCGCCGGACCACCGGAATCGAAGTTCGTTTACAGCGACATCAATTTTATTCTCACCGGCGAAATCGCGCGTCGGGTGAGCGGCATGCCTGAAAACGAATATCTAAAGCAGATTCTTTTCGATCCCCTGGGCATGAAAGATTCGGGCTATTTACCGGCCGCCGATCTGCGGCCGCGCATTGCGCCTACCGAAATGCAACCGAATGGAACCATACTCCGAGGGGAGGTCCACGACCCCACGGCGCGCTATATGGGTGGGGTTGCCGGACATGCGGGCGTCTTTTCGACTGCCGACGATCTCGGGAAATTCTGCCAGATGATTCTGGATGGCGGCGACGGCCTGTTCAGCCCCGCAACGATCCGCCTGTTCACCAGTTCCGCCACCGATGCAAATCAGCCGGTCATGCGCGGGCTTGGCTGGGATATTCAATCGCCCTATTCCGGGGCGCGCGGCGACCTGTTCCCCATCGGATCTTTTGGGCATACCGGCTTTACGGGTACTTCGATCTGGCTCGATCCGGGGTCGGATACCTATGTGGTGCTGCTGACGAATTCAGTTCACCCACGCCAGCGAAAAGCGATTACGCCGCTGCGCGGCAGGGTGGCGACGATTGCGGCGGCGGCAGTCGGGTATGAAGACCAGAGTCGGCTCAACGCTCGGTTCAACTCTCGGTCCAACCCTCCGCATCTCACCCTGACGGGACTTGACGTTCTGGAACAGCAAAATTTCCGGCCGCTGCGGGGCATGAAAATCGGTCTGATTACGAATCAAACCGGGGTGGACCGGCAGGGCCGCCGCAATATCGACGTTATGAAAGCGGCTGGCCTCGATGTGGTTTCGCTGTTCGCCCCGGAACACGGAATTGCGGGCGTAGAAGACCGTGAAAACCTGGGGGATTCCATCGACCTCGCTACAGGCATTAAAGTGTGGAGCCTTTATGGCAACACGCGCCGCCCGTCTGCCGAGATGCTGAACGGGCTGGACGCCCTCGTCTTCGATATTCAGGACGTGGGAGTGCGCTTTTACACATACGAGACGACGATGCTTTACGCGATGGAAGAGGCCGCAAAAGCTAAACTCCCTTTTTATGTTCTGGATCGACCCAACCCCATCACGGGCTCCGCAGTGGAGGGTCCGATGCTCGATCCCGACAAGATATCGTTCACCGGCGCCTTTCCGCTCCCGCTGCGCCACGGCATGACTTTGGGAGAACTCGCCGGACTCATGAACGTCGGGAAAAAGCTGGAAGCCGATCTTCACGTCATCGAGATGACGGGGTGGCATCGCGCGGACTGGTTCGACGCAACCGGTCTGCCGTGGGTGAACCCCTCCCCGAACATTCGGAGCCTGAACGAGGCTCTGCTTTATCCGGGAATAGCCATGCTGGAACATTCGACAAATTATTCCGTGGGACGTGGAACCGATGCGCCTTTTGAACAGATTGGGGCAGAATGGATATCGGGAACGGCACTGGCGCGGCATCTAAGCGGGCTGAATATACCGGGAGTGCGGTTGTATCCGGTGAAATTCACGCCCGAACCCGCGGGAATGGTCGCGAAACCGAATCTGAGCGGCAAAACCATTGAAGGCGTGCGTTTCGAGGTCACGAACCGTGGCATATTCTCTCCGTCTCAGCTTGGGCTGGCGGTGGCGGCATCTCTGACAGCCATGTATCCGGGGAAGATATCGCTCGAAGCAAACAAAGATCTTATTGGTAACGGGGAGGTGATAGCCGATTTGCAGGGGAGATTGGAACCTTCGAATGCGGCCCAGGCGGGAATTCAGGAGTTCCTGACCTTGCGGCGGAAATTCCTGATATATAACTGATTACTAAATACATGCGGGCACGGCGCGCCGATCAGAGCGGCCAATCGCTCCGTGCCCGGTAAGGTCAGGCTGCTGCGGAAGAAGCCTTAGGCTGGCTTGTGGCCTTATTCTTACTGCCTACAGGTCTGCCTCTTTTTTTGGCCTCCACCATCCATGAGGGGGGCCGCCCACGCCGTCGGCCGCGCCCGCGCGCCAGACGTTCCAGGCTTAATATTGCTTCTTCCAGTTGTTCACGTTCCTGGCGTAATTCTTCCAGAATCTTCGAAACGTCCATGGTGACTCCTGTGTTCTGTCCGGTGATAACTGATTTTCACCCACATTGACGTTCAATAAGGGGAACCACGTTCCATTTACAGAACAATCGATGCCTGCCAGCGCTTGCTGTGCTGCTAAGATTTTCACCTGAGCGAAGCCCCAACGCAAGCGCTTTGTTCCAATTCCGGAACAAACTTTCAAAACATTACAATCTTAAGTACCCTTCGGGCTATCCCGCCTCCAATAAAAATAGAACGGTAATCCCAACAAAATCAAGAGAATTCCCGCAATTGACTCGTACGGCTTAGTCCACATGGTACTGATTTCAAGAATTATGGCGCCCATGAGAAATAAGAGGGGCACCGCAGGATAGCCAAACGTCTTATATGGGCGCGGCAGATCCGGACGTTTGCGACGAAGTACAAAAACGGACGCTGTGGCCATTCCATACAATATCCAGCTCCCGAATATCACAAAGTCAAAAAGCTCTTCATATTTTCCAGATATTACGAGCACAGAGGACCATGCGCTCAGCATCAGGATCGATACGGCAGGGGTGTGGAAGGCGGGGTGAATACGCGCCGCTGAACGAAAAAAAAGCCCGTCGCGCGCGGCAGCGTAAGGGACGCGCGCGCCTGTCAGAATGGATCCATTGAGGGCCGCAAAAATGGAGATCATTGCGGCGAGAGACACCAGGCCCGCGCCGCGCGAGCCGGCGATTCGCTGCATCATTTCCGCGGCTACCAGCTTATGGGCGCCCACTTCGGCGGGAGAAAGCACGCGAAAATATGCCCAGTTCGCCAGCATGTAAATTCCAATTACCCCGATAGTCCCCCCGATGAGCGAAAGCGGCAGATTGCGCTGCGGATTTCTGACTTCGGAGGCCACCATACCAACGTTGTTCCAGCCGTCGTAGGCCCATAACGCGGCTGCAAGCGCCGCTATAAAGCCCGCGAAAACAGGGGGAGACGCAGGCAGAGCGGCCACGGAAGCGGCAGGGTGACCGCTATGCGCATAAAACAAACCGGCCAGAATCACGAATGCGATGAGCGCGACCTTCACGGCCGTCACCACAACCTGCACGTCGCCCCCGACCCGCACGCCAAAATAATTGATGCCGCCCAGCAGCAGAATCAGGAAAAGCGCGAATACCTGCCCGTACTTCAGTTCGTACCTCAGCCCGAACGGAGTGGCCGTGAACCAGATCGTTTCGAATTGCGGCACGAAATGGGCCGTATATTCGAAAAATGCCGTCGCGAGAGCGGCGATGGAACCGCTTTTGGCGACCCACATCTGAGTCCAGCTGTAGAGAAATCCCCAAAGCGGGCCGTAGGCTTCGGTCAGATAAACGTACTCGCCCCCCGCGCCGGGCATGGCGGCCGCGAGTTCCGCGTAAGTGAGCGCACCCGCGAGCGACAGCATACCGCCCACGATCCAGACCAGAAAAACCAGTCTCACGCTGCCGGTAGCGAGGATCATCGACTGTGGTACGCGGAAGATACCGCTGCCGATTACCGTGCCCACCACAATGGCGAGAGCCGCCCAAATGCCGAGGTCCCGTTTTAGTTCAGCCATTCTGTTATGCCCCGCGTTTATTCGATCCCGACGCAAATCCTGCAAGCCAGCCAGTGCCGAAGGTCACTGCGCTGCCGATCAGCACCCACCAGGTGAATGGAATTTTTGTGCCAAATCTGACGAAGAGCATCGCCGCCGCGCCAGCTATGAGCCCCGCGATGGCGGCATTTTCGCCGGGCCGCTTCGTAAGTACGCCGAGCAGGAACACGCCCAGCAGCAGCCCGAGCGTCACGGAGGCGATCGACAGACCCGATTCCAGCACGGAGCCCCACTGTCCCGCGATGGTTGCAATGCCCGCGAGCACTGCCCCCCAGAAGAAAGTCGCGTAGCGCGATATCCGAAGGTAATGCTCAGGCGAATGCCTGTTCTGCGTGAGCGGCTGATAAAAATCGGCTACTGTCGCCGAAGCCAGGGAATTCAGCGCGGCGGAAAGGTTTGCCATGGCGGCTGCGATGATGGCAGCCATCGCCAGGCCCGCAACACCCACCGGCAACGCCTGCCAGATGAACGAGGGATACAGCCGGTCGAGTTCATCTTTCCCGAACGCGTGGCCCCCGCGATATACCCACAGAAGCATTCCTATCGTGAGGAAGAGGGTAAACTGCACGAATATCAGGACCCAGCTGGAGAGAAGGGCGAGGCGGCTCTGCCGCTCCGAGCGCGCGCTGAGCAGGCGCTGCACAACGAGCTGATCCGTCCCGTGGCTGGCGGTCGTGAGGAAACAGCCGCCGATCGCTCCCGCCCAGAATGTATAGGGATTCGTCCAGGACCAGTGGAAGTCGAAGACGCGAAGCTTGCCCGCGGGCGCGGCGAGCGCCAATGCGTGCGGCAGGCCTCCGGGGATTTTCCCCAGCAGGATAAAGAAGCTGACCGCCGCCCCCAGAACGTACATGCCCATCTGAATCACGTCGGTCCAGATCACAGCCGTCATGCCGCCTTCAAACGTGTAAAAGAGGGTGAGCGCAACGATTACCAGGATCGAGGCGGGGCCGCTGGTGCGCAGAATAATGGAAATCACGATCGAAATTGCGAATACGCGCACGCCTTCGGCGAGCGAACGCGTGACCATGAAGATCGCAGACGTTACCTTGCGCGTGCGGACGCCGAAACGGCGCTCCATCAAAGCGTAGGCAGTAAACATCTGGCCTTTAAAATACTGCGGCAGAAAAACTGCGGAGATCACCACGCGCGCCGCAAGGTATCCGAATACTACCTGAAGAAAAACAAAACTGCCGCCGTATGCCAGGGGCGGGGTTCCGATGATCGTGAGGGTGCTGGTCTCGGCGGAAACGATTGAAAGCGCGATCGCCCACCACGGGGTCGTTTGTCCGCCCAGGAAATAATCTTTGAGCGAGCGCTGATTTTTGCGGAAGCGCGCGCCAAACCACGTGACGCCGGCAAGATACGCGATGATTACCGCCAGATCAATCGGTCTCAACGTAATTGGGCGATTGTAACAACCCCCTCAACGCGCCTTTATGCCGCGGTCGGACAGACCTGGAACTTGCGGGTGCGCGGCCGCGTCGAACATTTGAATTCACCGTGACTGCCGGAGCCTTTTGCCCTGATTTCTGGCACCTCGATTGCTGGAGCCATGCAGGTTCGGTATACTCCGCTTTGGTCTGCTTTATATAAATTTTTGAAGTCCGGGAACCGCCAATCAAAGAGTCGGGAGGCAACGTACGTGTTTGATCGTTTGTTGAATATAACGGGATTTGTGACGGTGGGTGTGCTGGCGGTGTCTTCGCTGGCGTTCGCACAGGCGCCTGCCGCGAAAGCGCCCGCTGTGAAGGACCAGGGTGAGTACGATCTGACTGTCGCTCTCGGCAAAGAACAGGATCCGCAGAAAAAGCTCGATATCCTGCGGCAATGGGAACAGAAGTACCCCGACTCAGATTTCAAAGGCGTGCGGTATGTGCAAATGGCGCAGGCCGACAGCCAGATCGCCAATAAAGGCGTCCAGCCCGGCGCGTCTCCCTCCGATGTCGATGCGGCGCAGAAGGCGGCGCAGGACCTTTCCGACAATCTCGGCAAGTATCTCGCCCCAGAAAATAAGCCAGCCGCGGCAACCGACGACCAGTGGAAAGCGGCGCGGCAACAACTGGAGCAGCAGGCGCATACGGTGCTTGCGGTTCTGGCTATGAGCAGGAAGACGCCGGAGGGGGACGCCCTCAGTGAAAAAGAGTTCAAGCGGGAGCTGGAGCTGGTACCCGGCGATGCGTCGGCAAGCTATAACCTCGGCACTTTGATCCTGCGGGAACGCAAGATCGAGCGTATACCCGAAGCGCTGTTCTATATCGCCAAGGCCATTCAGACCACAGGCCCGATGGCTCTGGCCCCGCAGGGAAAAACCGCCGCCGAGGCGTTCTTCAAAAAGGCCTATGCCGGATACCACGGGACTGAAGACGGTATCGACGATGTGCGCAAGGCTGCCGCCAGTTCGCCGACCATGCCCGCGGACTTCCATATCGAAAGCGTTACCGATATCCAGAAAAAGCAGGAAGGAGATGCCGTTGCATTTGCCGCGGCCAACCCCGACAAGGGTCTGTGGCGCCAGATTCGGACGGCTCTGACTGCCCCCGACGGCGATATGTACTTCATGCAGATCAAAGACGCCGCGGTGCCTCCGGCCAATCAGGCCGGTTTCACGATGTTCCGTGCGAAAGTCGTCTCGCAGCCTTCTCCCAAAGAACTGCTGGTGAACGTGGACAGCCTGGTCGGAGACGCCATGCTGAAATTTGAAAGTCCCCTGAAGACGGTGGAACCCGGCACGGCAATGAAGTTCAAAGGCGTGGTGGAATCGTTTGTAAAAGACCCGTACATGCTGACGTTCAGCGCCGACAAGGAAGACGTGGAAGGCCTGCCCCCCGGCACCTTCTCCGCCGCCGCGCCGGCGCGCAAACGGACCCCAAAAAAGAAATAACGCACAGTAACGGCTACTCAAAAACGACCGGCTGTTTTAATGCAGCCGGTCGTTTTTCATTAAACTGCTAGAATACAAATGCAGCATGCCCCTGTACGAATATAAATGCCAGTCCTGCGGTAAGACATTCGAAGTGATTCAGAAGTTCGCCGATGAACCGCTGAAGACACATCCGGAGTGCGGCGGCATTGTCGAAAGACTCTTCTCCGCTCCCGCTTTCCACCTGAAAGGAACCGGGTGGTACGCGACGGATTACGGCAAGGGAAACGGTAAGAGCGCGGCAGCGAAGTCCGAGGATTCCAAAAAATCCGGGGACTCGAAAAACGAAACGAAAACTGAAAAATCCGACTCGGCCACCACGTCGGAAGCTAAATCGGATTCAAGCTCGACCTCGTCCAGCACGGAATCCAAACCCGTTCCCGCTACTTAAGTTTTGTTACTTTCGGCGTTCTGCGCCGCCCATTTCAAATAGCGGAGCAGATCCGCCCGGTGTTTCCACGAGAAGCGGAAAAACGCCCGGGGCGTAATGCCCGCGGCTTCAATGCCGGACCATGTTTCGATCCGCCACTTCAGATAAGGGCTGCGCCACGGCATCAGCCGGTAGCCCCTCAGCAACCGCCACGCGGTGCGGATCAAAGTTTTAGCTTCACGAGGGCTTACGGGCGCCCTTCTGCTGGTCTCTGCCGGCGTAATAGCCGCTTCTGGTACGCGCGACCGGGCTGCCTGGAGCCTTTACCGTCACCTTGATCTGTCGATACGTTCCGTCGAATGCCGTATTCAACGGCGTATAGGCGATTGTGTACTGGTTGCGAATGTCGTGCGCGACCTGATGGGCGATGCGTTCCACTTCCGAAACATCCCTGGGATAAAAAACCTGGCCGCCGGTGCTTTCGGCCAGAAGTTCCAGCGCGCGGCGGGCTTTCTTCGCCTCCCGCTTCTCTTCGTCGCCCAGCAGGCCGATGGCGTAGATCAGAACGTCGTCCTGCTGCGCCAGCCGCGTCAGGGCTTCCAGCGAAACCAGGCTGGCGTTGTCGTTGCCATCGGTGACGACCAGAATGACCTTCTTATCCCGTTTGGCGCCCTCCTTGAGGTGCTCGACGGAGAGCCGGATTGCGTCGCGCATGGCTGTGCCGCCACGCGAATCGATCTTCGTCAGGCCCGCTTCCATTTTGGCGATGTCGCTCGTGAAATCCGCGTCAATATAAACTTCTTCGTTGAAGTTGACGATGAAGATTTCGTCCTGCCTGTTTGAATCTTTTACAAGCGCCAGGGCGGCCGATTCCACCCCCGCGCGTTTCTCGCGCATGCTCCCGCTGTTATCGATTATCAGGCCCATCGATACCGGGACGTCCTCGCGTTTAAACAGCCTGATTTGCTGGGCAACGCCGTTTTCAAAGACCTGAAACGCGCTCTGAGGCAGGTTCGTGATGAGCCTGCCTCCCTTATCCATGACGGTCACGTTGAGGGGTACCAATCTCGTGTCGGTCGAGAAGATCGCGTCCCCTGAGTCGCTTGCCTCGGACTTCGGGGCATCGGCCCGGGGCGGCGTGGAATTCACCTGCTCGGCAAAGAGCGAGTGCCGGGACGATAAAACAACCAGTAAAAAAAACAGGGCCAGGATGGACACCGCGCCGGTTGAAGCCAATATTTTCGATAGATTATTATTGCGTCGGCGCATAATAGCCGGTTCTCCAGAATGCGTGCAGGGGGGGCAACCCCCTCGGTTGTACCAGTTTGACACTGACCTTCCGGTACTTGCCGTCGCGGACCTGGTTCGATGGGCTATAGCCGAGAACATATTGATTTCGAAGCTCGATTCCGATCTTTGCCGCCACGTCGGGCAGTTCGTTCAAATTCTCCACGACGAAGTGCCTGCCTCCGGTGGGCTCCGAGACGTCGGTCAGTAACCCCGGTCCGGCTAACTCCTCCGGCGTGCGCCCGCGCGACGGGCCGGGCTCGTAAATTCCGATCGCATAGATCTGAACGTCGGATTCCTTCACAAGGTTTTTGATTTCGCTTTCCGTATAGCGGCTGCTGTTATCCCCGCCATCGGAGATCACGACCAGCGCCTTACGGGGGTTGCGCGCCTTCTTCATGGTATGGAGGGCCATCAGAATGCCATCAAGCAAAGCCGTGCGTCCTTTGGATTGCGTGAAAGTCAGACGGTTCTGGATTTGTTCGAGATCGTGGGTCAGCGGCGTCACAAGTTCCGCACGGTCGTTGAATACCACGAGAAAAGCCTCGTCTTCCGGGTTGGCGGTTTTGAAAAATTCGCTGACGGCCTGGCGGGATTTGTCCAGTTTCGGCCCCATGCTGCCGCTGGAATCAAAGACAATTCCGATGGAGAGAGGCGCGTCCTCGCTGCCAAAAGAAACGACTTTCTGCTCCAGCTTATCTTCAAACACCTTGAAAGACTCCTGATCGAGACCGGTGACAAAGCGGCTTAGAGGATCCGTTACTGTAATGGGGATCAGAACAACGTTGGCGTCAATTCGAATGCTGGCTCGCGGCAGAGGCGCGGTTTGTTCAGAAGGTTTCGCCCGGGGCGTGATTTCCGCCGGATCTTCCGCGGACCAGAGAAAAGGTGCTGAAATCAGGGAGACAGCGGCCAGCAGCAGTTGAATCGGGGCCCGGCGGGATCGCATCAGGTGCTTCCCTTTCTGCCTGGAGTCTATCACAGGGCCTCGTGGTAAGATCGCGTGTGCATCGGAAAATCCTGGGCGTTATACCTGCCCGGTATGCCTCATCCCGCTTCCCTGGCAAGGCACTGGCCACAATCGATTCCCGTACGATGCTCGAGCATGTTTACGAGCGGGTTTCGATGGCTCGGTATCTCAGCGCCATCCTCATCGCCACCGACGATACGCGGATTTATGAAGAAGCGAAGCGCTTCGGCGCCCGCGTAAAAATGACGCGCACCGACCACGTTTCAGGGACGGACCGGGTGGCCGAAGTCGCGTCCGCTTTCGAGGACTATGAACTCGTCGTCAACATCCAGGGCGATGAGCCGCTGATCGATCCCAACGCCATAGACGCGGCGGTTCTCCCTCTCCTCGAAGAACCGGCGATTCCCATGGGAACGCTGAAGAAGCGCATCGAAGATCCCCGGGAAGCCGCCGATCTGAACGTGGTGAAAGTGGTGACGGACCGCTTTGAAAATGCGCTCTATTTCTCACGCGCGCCCATTCCTTTCGACCGGGAAAAAACCGCCATCAAACACTTCAAGCACATTGGCCTTTACGTCTACCGCAAAGATTTTCTGCTCCGCTATCCAGACATGCCCACCGGCCCCCTTGAACAAATCGAGAAACTGGAACAGCTTCGCGCTCTGGAAAACGGTTTTCAGATCCGCGTTGTGGAGACCGACTACGAATCGTTCGGAGTCGATACCCCCGAAGACCTTGAGCGAGTGAAGCGCCTGATTCGCGCCGCCCACTCCGCCGTTCGCATGCCTGAGGTGGCGAATGGGTAAATTTATCTTTGTTACGGGCGGCGTGGTTTCCTCTCTCGGAAAAGGCATCGCCGCGGCATCCATCGGCTGTCTGCTCGAAAGCCGGGGTCTGACAGTTTCTCTGCAGAAATTCGATCCTTACCTCAATGTGGACCCGGGCACCATGAGCCCGTTACAGCACGGGGAAGTTTTTGTGACCGATGACGGCGCGGAAACCGATCTCGATCTGGGCCACTATGAGCGCTTCACTCACTCTCCGCTCACGCGCGCCAATAACCTGACCAGCGGGCGAATCTACGAACAGATTATCCAGCGCGAACGCCGCGGGGATTATCTCGGCAAGACCGTACAGGTAATCCCGCACGTCACTAACGAAATCAAGGCGGCGATCAAGCAACTCTCGGGCGAAGTCGACGTTGTGATCTGCGAGATCGGGGGTACCGTGGGCGATATCGAGTCGCTGCCGTTCCTTGAAGCCATCCGCCAGGTGCGCCACGAAGTCGGCCGCGAAAACTGCATTTTCGTGCATGTCACGCTGGTGCCCTGGATCAACGCCGCACAAGAGCTGAAGACCAAGCCCACCCAGCACAGCGTCAAAGAACTGCGCGCCATCGGTATTCAGCCCGATATCCTCCTTTGCCGCGCCGAGCGGTTTCTTCCAACGGACATGAAGGACAAGATAGCGCTCTTCTGCGATGTCGCTCCGGAGGCGGTGATCACGGCGAGCGATGTCAGTTCCGTTTACGAAGTCCCCCTCACATTCGCGCAGGAGAAGGTGGACGAGATCATCCTGCGGCACCTGCATCTGGATGCCACCCGCCCCCGCGATCTGCGCGACTGGACCGCGATGCTCGACCGGATGCGCAATCCGAAGGACCAGGTCGATATCGCGCTGATCGGCAAATATGTCGAATATGAGGATTCCTATAAGAGCCTGAAAGAGTCTCTGCTTCACGGGGGCATCGCCCACAACGTGAAGGTCAATATTCACTGGATTGAAGCGGAGAGCTTCGAGAAAGGCCGTCCTGAGCGGGAACTGGAAAATTACGACGGCATTCTGGTGCCGGGCGGCTTCGGCCAGCGCGGCATCGAAGGCATGATCAATGCCATTGAATACGCGCGCGTCAAAAAAGTTCCTTATTTCGGGATCTGCCTCGGCATGCAGACCATGGTCATCGAATACGCCCGCAACGTGTGCGGACTTTCCGAAGCTAATTCGACCGAGTTCAATCCCGTTACCACTCAGCGCGTTATTTATAAGCTGCGCGAACTGAAGGGAATCGACGAGCTGGGTGGGACGATGCGGCTCGGAGCGTGGCCCTGCGTACTTAAGCCCGGCAGTTTCGCGAACAAAGCGTATGGCGCCACCAGCATCAGCGAGCGCCACCGGCACCGCTTCGAATTCAATCGGGAATTTGAAGAGGCGCTGACCTCGAAGGGTCTCAGAATTACCGGCGAAACCCCCGACCGCACTTACGTGGAAATCTGCGAAATTGAAGACCATCCCTGGTATCTGGGCTGTCAGTTTCATCCGGAATTCAAATCGAAGCCGCTCGAACCACACCCGCTGTTCAGCTCGTTTATCGCCGCCGCGTGCCGCTTCCGCGCGCATCGCATTGCGGTTCAGGAAGCGCCCCTGCTGCCCGAGCCGGATTACGCCGCCGAATGATCTCCTTCGCCGATTTCCAGAACCCCAGTCAGCTCGTCCTGATGGCCGGGCCCTGCGTTATTGAAAGCGAGGAGCATGTCAACCGCATGGCGGATGCGATATCCTCGATAGCCGGCGAAGAGGGCTTTCCCTTCGTCTTCAAAGCTTCCTTCGATAAAGCGAACCGCACCAGTCTGCAGGGCTTCCGGGGACCGGGTTTGAGCGAAGGGTTGGGCATACTCGGCCGTTTGCGCGAGCGCGGATTTTCCGTACTGACCGATATTCATGAACCCGCGCAGGCGGCGCCCGCGGCGGAAGCCGTCGACATACTGCAGATCCCGGCCTTCCTGTGCCGCCAGACCGATCTTCTTCTTGAAGCCGGGCGGACGGGAAAAATCGTGAATGTGAAAAAGGGACAGTTCGCCGGTCCGCACGATATCCACCACGCGGCCGATAAGGTGGCCTCGACAGGCAACCGTCAGGTCGTACTGACGGAACGCGGTTCTTCTTTCGGCTACAACAACCTGGTCGTCGATATGCGCGGCCTTCGAATTATGGCCGAATCCGGCTGGCCGGTTGTTTTCGATGCCACCCACAGCGTGCAACTGCCGAGCGGCGCCGGCGCAGTTTCGGGTGGGCAGCCCCAATTCATCGAACCTCTGGCAGCCGCCGCGGTGGCCACAGGCATCTCCGGTATTTTCGTTGAAGTACACGACGCGCCTGAGAAAGCGCTTTCGGACGGGCCCAACGCTTTGCGACTCAGCCTGTTACCGAAGTTCCTGCGAAAGCTCCGGCTTCTGGATCATGCGCGACTCGCCGCCGATTCGGTCTAAACGCGCATGGCCCCCCTTGCGTCATAGACTTAGAGCAAGCATGTTTTCCGTCACCAGCCTCGCCAATCGGGCCCGCCGGCCGCGCCGCAGCGCAGGCTTTTCCCTCATCGAACTTCTGATCGTCATCGCGATCATCCTGATCATCCTGGCCGTTGCGCTCCCCAAGCTAACGAGTGCCCGCCGCTACGCCCAGGAAATGGCCGCGGCCAAGGCGATCACCACCATCCACACGGCGGAAACGCAGTATTATTCGCAGTACGGAACCTATGCGACCTCGCTCGCGCAACTGGGGCCTCCCGCCAGCGGTACCCCCGGCCCGAACGGCGCCGAACTGATAGACCGCGATCTGGCCAGCGGTGAAAAGGGCGGTTTCCACTTCGTGCTTCAGCAGACGCAGACCGGATATGCGCTGCAGGTCAGTCCGGTTTCCTTCGGCACCGGGGGGACCCACACTTATTATTCCGACCAAAGCATGGGTATCCACCAGCACAACGGGCAGGAGCAGGCCACCGCGGCCGATCCTCTGCTCGGTGAAACGCAACAACAACAGCAGCAACAGGCCGCCCCGAAGCCGTAGCTGCCTGTATGGACGACATCCCCCGTCCGCTGAATATGGAGCAGCTGGTGCGCTGCCTTGAAAAACGCTACGGGCCAGTGGAGCTGGCGCCTGAGGAAGGCTTGACGAAGCTGCGGGTCGCAGGCGTGGCGCTCTCATTCCTCGAAGCCGAACGTCTCTGTCTTGGTGAAACCACTCTTGACCGGCTCAGGCCTTCTCAAGGTTCAGAATAATTTTCCCGGCGTTCCCCGATTGCATCAGCTCGAAGCCTTCCCCGAAATCTTCAAAGGCCAGCCGGTGCGTGATCACGGGACTGATATCGAGCCCCGATTCCAGCATCACCGTCATCTTGTACCAGGTCTCATACATCTCGCGGCCATAGATCCCCTGGATCGTCAGCATGTTGAAGATTACCGTGTTCCAGTCGATTGAAATTTCATTGGGCGGAATCCCCAGCATGGCGATCTTTCCGCCATGCGCCATATTGGAAAGCATGTCCCGGAACGCCGAGGCATTGCCCGACATTTCGAGCCCCACGTCAAAGCCTTTCGTCATACCAAGCTCCTTTTGCCCCTGGCTCAGACTCTTTTCACGAGGATCGAGCGCGAGGCTGACGCCGACTTTCCGCGCCAGTTCCAGCCGGTAAGGATTCAAATCGGTGATCGCGATATGCCGCGCCCCCGCATGCTTCGACACTGCCGCAGCCATGATTCCGATGGGGCCGGCTCCCGTGACCAGCACATCTTCGCCCAGCACAGGAAAAGCCAATGCGGTGTGCACGGCATTGCCGAAGGGGTCGAAGATGCAGGCAATATCGGAGTCGATCGCGGGTTTATGGACCCAGACATTCGTCATGGGCAGCGCAATATATTCCGCGAAAGCGCCCGGCCGGTTCACTCCGACGCCGCTCGTATGCGCGCACAGATGCCGCCGGCCCGCCACACAGTTGCGACAGCGACCGCAAACGACATGCCCTTCGCCACTAACCAGTTGGCCCGGGAAAAAATCGACCACGTTCGAACCGATCTCGACGATCTCACCCATGAATTCGTGTCCGATCACCATCGGCACGGGAATCGTGCGCCTCGCCCAGTCGTCCCACTTCATAATGTGGACGTCGGTTCCGCAAATAGAGGCTTTCTTAACGCGGATCAGGACGTCGTTGATTCCGATCTCCGGCAGGGGCACGTCTTCAAGCCAGAGTCCGGGTTCCGCTTTACTCTTCACCAGCGCTTTCATATAGCAGTCAGTTCAGGGGTGGAGCAGGTTCCGCAGGAAAAACAGCAGGTTTGCCGGCCGCTCCGCCAGCCGCCGCATGAAGTATGGATACCATGCCTCGCCGAAGGGGACATAGACACGGAGCCTGTAGCCTTCCCCGACCAACCGGCGCTGCAGATCGCGGCGGATACCGTACAACATCTGAAATTCGAAGGCGTCGCGCGCAATCCTGTTTCGCGCGATGAACCTTTCCAGCTTTTCGATAATCCGCTGGTCGTGCGTCGCGATGGCGGGATAGGTTCCCAAAGTGAGCAGCGATTCGGCCAGCGCCAGATAGTTTTTGTCTACATGGGCTTTATCTGGAAACGCGATTTCCGGCGGCTCAAGATAAGCGCCTTTACATAACCGGACCCGAATTCCTGCGCGTTCGAGGCACGCGATATCCTGGGCGCTGCGGTGGAGGTAAGCCTGCAGGACTGTGCCGCAGGCGCGATATTGGCTGTGCAGACGCGTGACCAGGGCCAGAGTGCGGTCCGTGTACCGGCTGGACTCCATGTCGAAGCGGACGAAGCCGCCGATCTCCGCGGCCGCTTTCACGAGGGCCGTTACGTTTTCTTCGCACGCAGGGCCTGAAAGATCGAGGCCGAACTGGGTGAGCTTGATCGAAACGTTCGGTTCCACCTCCGCGTCGCGCATGGCGCGCAGCATCCGCAGATACATTTCCCGGCATGCAGCAGCTTCGTCGAGCGAACTGACGTTCTCTCCCAGGTAATCGAGCGTCGCGGTAATGTTTTCGGCGCGCAGCCTTCGGCACACAGCGAGCGCATCATCAAGGCTGTTCCCCGCTATGAAGCGCGCGGACAAACGGCGCGCGGCCGGCGAAGTCTCCACCCAGTTCCGAAACCCTTCATGGCGTGAGAGGTAGAGGATGGAGCGTCGCAGGGGCACAAGCTAACTCGATACTACCCGCACGGCCTTACCGGTTTACGGGGTGGAGTTATAAACCAGAACGCGGGTGATCACCCGGAATCCCAGGCGCGCGTAAAGACCGAGGCCCTGGGAGGTCGACTGGAGGACTACTCGTTCGGCGTCTGTCTCGCGCAGTGCCGTCTCGATCGCATACCGGGTGATCGCTTCCGCGTAGCCGCGCTGCCGATAGTCGGCCGCGGTGGCGACGTTATAAATCCCGATCACGCCGTGCGAGGAGATGGTAGCGGCGGTGGCCACAGGAACGCCGTTTGCGTATCCCACCCAGCAGACAAATTTCTGGTTGGCCGAGACAGCGTCGTCGAAAACCTCGGAGAACCATGCGGGGGGCACGTGAAAGCAACTGGAGCCGAGGACGCGAAAATCTTCCAGCGCCTCGGGGGATCGCACCAGACGCACATTGAGGGGGGCGGGTTTGCGCGCGGGCGGACAGATGGCCTCCGCTGCCAGGCCAGGCATTTCGGATGAAAGTCTGAGGCCGAAGTCTTCGCAGACCCGCGAGAGGTGCCGGCGAACGGCGGGGGCCAGCCAGTCTTCGCAGACCCAGAAAGACCAGCGCAGTTTGCTCGCATGGAAGTAATCCGCGGCGGCGGCGAGCCTTTGCCGCAGCTCGGACCGATTTTCAATGTGCTGGCTGGGAAAGGCCGCGTTGAACATCTGAAACGAAACGCCGAGCGAGGCAATGCTCACGCCGGGAAGTTCAATGACGCCGGCGCGCGGTTTGCCCGCCGCCAGCGCGCGAAACGATTCGCGAAGATTATCCGCAAGGCAATGAAAGCCTGTCACGCGTGGTACCAGCTTAATGGATGCTGAGAGTCTTGCTGCGACGGTCAGTTCGGGGGCGCCCGCTCTACTGGATCACCGGATCGACCTTATTTCCGTTTTTCAGGGTCAGATCGGAAGGCTGCGCCACCGCGCTCGCGTCGGAAAGCCCCTTCAGCACCTGCACCCTCAGGGCATCGGAAGCTCCGGTCTGGATCGGCTGAAATTTAACTGTATTATCGGGCTGAAGAACGAAGACGCCGATCGTGCCATCGCGCCGCACGGCGGATTTCGGAATGGTGAGCGCATTCTCCACAACCTCGGTGAGGATGAAAGCGTTGACATTCGTGCCGGGCACCAGCTCGCGCATCGGATTGGCAATGGTGCAGAGCACTTCACCCACCTGCCGCGAACCGAGCGAGATGACCTCGGTGGGGCGCTTTTCGACGACTCCGGTCCATTCTCTGCCAGGCAGCGCATCCCAGGTGATACGGACTCTCTGGCGGGCGGCGACACGCCCGAGCTCGGGCTCGTCCACGTAAACGCGCACCTGCACGGGATCGAGCTTACCGATGCTGCCCACCGGATCGCCCGCGTTCAGAAAGGCTCCCGCGCGCACCGGGAGATCGTAAACCGTTCCGGCCATGGGAGCGCGGACCGTATTGCGGCTCAGGCGATCGCGCGAGAGCGCCACATTCGCCGCCGCTTCCCGCACCCGCGCCTCCGCACCAGCCAGATCGCCCTTGCCGACGAGAGAGGTTTTTCGTTGCTGCAGCGACCCGAGCTGGACATCGAGACTCTTCACGCTCTGCCGCGCCTGATCCACTTCATAAAGCGTTGCCGCGTGGCTTGCCAGCAGCCGCTCGAGCGAATCGAGGTTGCGCTGCGCCGCGTCGCGATCCGTCCTGAGGCGGCTGACCGTGGCATCGAGTTCCGAGGTTTCGGAACTTCTGCCTCCGCTCTGGAGCGTTTGAAGCTCCGCCCGCGCCTGGGCTTCGTGCGCGACCGCAGCGTCCAATTCCTGCCGCAAGCCTGGTTCGGTCAACTCGGCGAGCACTTGCCCTTTTCGCACCGTGTCTCCGGCGTGCACGAGCAGCCGCGACAGGAGCCCTGCCGACTCGACTCGCGCATCGATATATTCCGCGGGCTCTACCTTGCCGTTTGTTGAGAGGACGTTTGAAATGGTTTCGCGCGCGGTCTTTGCGAAGGGTACCTGCGGGACATCCGGGCGTTTCAGAAAAAACCACGCCGCCAGCGCCGCCGCGGGCAGGGCCGCCACGGCAAGAATCTTCTTCAACAGATCAGTCTCCGCACCTAATTAACATAACAACGCTATTAAGGTCCGCGATGGGCGCCAGTATGGCACGGACGCAAAGTGAGGAAGCGCTCTTTATTCAACTGGCTCTATCCACTACAATGGGGCTTTCATGCCTCTATTCCGTATTCACCGGATGAAGGATCATCCTCGCCAGCAGTTCCGCTGGGCGCCTCATGTTTCGGGCACGGCGAATGTCAGACCGAAGGATTACGAGCAGTCGGATGAAGTCGAAGCTGAGAACGAGTACGCCGCATGGGCTCTCCTGCTTCGCTCAGAGAAGCCTTTGCAAGTGGGCGATCTGCTGGAAATTGCCGACCCCGACTTTGCCATCTGCAAACTCCGGATCTGCAAGTATGTGGGGTTTGAAGAAGCGCAGTGGGTGATCCCGGAAGCCGCGGGGACGGCAACAATCAGCGACGCTGCGATGCAGTTGTCCGCGGTCGAGATTCCGCAGGCGCGGATTTGATCGCGGCAGGGGTCAGGGAGAATCTTATGCGCGCAGCGAGGCTTGGTGACGATATTGACGATTTCTGCGTGAAGTGCAAGCGCGTGATGAATCATTCGGTGGTGTCAATACTGACCGACGCGCCGGCCAAAGTGCGGTGCCGCACCTGTCACAGCGATCACGATTTCCGTAATGAACAGGCGCCGCCTCCGAAAGTAGACCCCCGTAAGGCTGCGTTGTTCAACCAGGTGCTGGGGAGTATTTCAGTCCCGGCAGCTCCGCAACCGAGCGCCGCCGCTGCCATTGAGACCGAAGAGGCCGAACCAGACGCGACAGAGGAAAAGGCCAAAGGGCGGAAATCCAGAGCATGACAATCTTCGTCACCGGCGGCGCCGGATTTATAGGTTCTGAGTTTATCCGGCAGGCAATACGCGAACACAGAATCATCAATTTCGACAAACTGACTTACGCGGGCAATCTGGACAATCTGAATTCCGTCGCCGAGAATCCCAATTACAGATTGGTCAGGGGCGATGTCTGCGACGCCAGGGCTGTGGCAGAGGCGATGCCTGAAAACTGCGACGCCATTGTACATTTCGCCGCTGAATCCCACGTGGACCGGAGCATTCTCAGCGCGGAGGAATTCGTGCTTACGAACGTGCTTGGGACACAGATCATGCTGGACGTGGCGCGCCATCGCAAGGCGGGCCGATTTTTGCATATCTCGACCGATGAAGTGGGTGGCGACATGCCTCCGGGCGGCTGGTTCAAAGAAGAAGATCCGCTGAAGCCCAACAGCCCGTATGCGGCAAGCAAGACCGCCGCGGAGCATTTCGTACGCGCCGCAGCCCACACTTTCGGTCTGGATATCCTGATCACGCGCACCAGCAATAATTACGGCGCTTATCAGTTTCCGGAAAAACTGCTGCCTCTGGCGATTTCAAATGCGATAGAAGACCGGCCGATTCCGGTTTACGGCGACGGCATGCAGGTGCGGGACTGGGTGCATGTCGCGGACAATTGCCGGGCACTTCTCGCTGTGCTCGAACGGGGACGCTCCGGCGAAACTTACCACATCGGCGGCGGTAGTCCGTTGGCCAACATTGACGTTTTGCACCTGCTGCTGAAAATCCTGGCCAAACCGGAGACCCTTTTGACGAGCGTAACGGATCGGCTGGGCCATGACCGGCGGTACGCGGTGGATTTTACCAGGACTACGCAGGAACTAGGCTGGCGTCCCGAGATATCTTTCGAGCGTGGCCTGCGCGAAACCGTGGACTGGTATCGCGAAAATGCGGAGTGGGTGCGGCGCTGCCGCAGTGGCGAATATCGCGTCTATTACGAACAAATGTACGGCGAACGCGAGCGCAGCGCGAAAACAATCTGATGCGTGCAGGTTAGACGGAGGCGAGCTGTGCCTTACGAGATGTCTTTTTAGGAGCGGCCTGAACGGCCTCTTTCACGGGGAAGTGCTCGCGCAGCCAGTTGTAAATACCTTCCTTCTGGCTTGCATTGACCACACGCTGCCACCGAATATCCCCGGTGCTCTCATTGTATTCGGCCACGACATAGGAATTGCCAGTCAGCACCGAAACCACGGAATCGGGTCTCATCCTTCCACAGTAGTAGGAGTCGTTGATCGTTTGGCGGTCCAGCATATCTTGATTGTAACAGATTAAATATAATAAATCATTGCTGTCTAAAACACGACGTGCTGTACTCCACGTGCTTCGAATTGAGTGATTTGGTCATCAAAGTGCTAGACCGAAGCCATGCGCCTGCTTGTATTTTTCGTCACAGCTTTGGGGCTTTACGCCCAGACCCCGGATGAGGTAGCGTGGCGGATCGTCGAGAACGGCGTTCACGAGGGCAATCCGATTAAGAGAAGCCAGGCGATTCTCGCTCTCAGTCTGGTGCAGCCGACGCCGCGGCCCGTGGCCCTGCTTATCAACGCGCTGGACGACAAAGATGCCGAGGTGCGAGAGGCGGCCTGCGCCACCCTCGGACAAATCAAGGCACGCGCGGCCATCCCGAAACTTCGTATCGCCATTGCCGATCCCGTTCCTGAAGTTACTTTCGGCGCGGCCAAAGCTCTCTACAATATGGGCGATCAGACCGGGATCGACGTCATGATGTCAGTTCTGCTCGGAGAGCAACCCGATTCTTCGGGGTTCATCTCGGGTTCCATCCGGTCGATGAAACTCAAACTGCACGATCCGAAGGCCCTGTTCATGATGGGGATCAGGGAAGGCGCCGGGTTTGCGGGCCCCTTCGGCATGGGAGTTCCGATCACCGAGGGACTGATGAAAGACAATCAGGCCCCAGGCAAAACAGTGGCTGCCCTGCTCCTGGCTTCCGATCGTTCGCCTCAGTCTCTCGAAGCGCTGAAGGAGGCGCTGGTGGAAAAAAACTGGACCGTGCGGGCTGCCGCGGCCCGGGCCATTGCCCAACGCGAGGCCACCGCGCTTTATGACAATGTGGCGATGCTTCTGAACGACCGCCGCGAAGAGGTGCAGTTCTCGGCCGCTGCCGCTGTGATCCGTCTGAAACAGCCAGCGTCCGCCCCAACGCCGCCGACCCGACATGGCCGAAAAAACCTGGCAGCACGATAAAAATTTAACGTTTCCCCGCTATGCCGCTGCCTGTTCAAAAAAACGGCCGAAAAATAACGATCCGCGAACTGCTGCGCCCGCACCGTAAAGCGCTCTTTCTTGGAACGCTTGCGGCGATCGGCGATGCCGGCGCGAATCTTCTCGATCCGATTCCTCTGAAAATCGTGCTCGACAATGTTCTGAAGTCGAAGGCCGCCAGTAACACCTGGCTCAACGATTTCATTCTTTCTATCGCAGGCGCCGACAAACTCGCCATCATCAGGTTCGCTGCCATCGCCGTTTTTGTAATCGCCGCGATTGGGGCGCTTTGCAAGTACGCGGAAAAAGTAATGACCACCAGCGTCGGCCAGTGGGTCATGCACGACCTCCGGCAGAACCTGTATTTTCATATCCAGCGGCTTTCGCTTGCTTACCACGACCAGAAGAGCACCGGGGACCTGATCAGCACCGTAACGAGCGATATCGACTCCATCCAGTCGTTCATCACTTCGAGTCTGCTCGATGCCCTGATTAACATCCTGACTCTGGCTGGCATGATCGGCGTGATGTTCTATATCAACTGGCAGTTCACCCTGATCGCGCTATCGGTTGCTCCGGTGCTGGCGCTGGTGGTCTTCAAATACACGCGGAGCATCAGGAAAGCGTCTCGTGAAGTCCGTAAAAAGGAAGGCGAGATCGTTTCCACGATTCAGGAAGTGCTGTCGTCGATGCGCGTTGTGAAGGCTTTCGCGCGCGAGGACTATGAGGTACACAGGCTCGAAGAGGAAAGTCTGGAGAATGTCGAAATCGCTCTGCGCGCCCGCAGCATAAAGGCGCGCCTGGCGCCACTGGTTGAGGTCATTACTTCAATCGGCATGGCGCTGATGCTCTGGTTCGGAGCGCGCATGGTTCTGACGGGCGCCCTTACAGTGGGTTCGCTGGTCACGTTCATCTGGTATCTCGGCAAGATGTACAAGCCGATGCAGGACCTCTCCAAAATGACCGACTCTTACTCGAAGGCATCCGTCGGTTACGAACGTATCCGCGAGATTCTCGATATGGAAGGTGAGGTCAAAGACAAGCCCGGCGCGAAGAAGGTCTCGAAACTCAAAGGAAACATCGAGTTCGACCACGTCACCTTCGCTTACGATCCGAAATGCCCCACAGTCGACGACGTTAGTTTCAGGATCGAAGCGGGGCAAATCGCGGCATTCGTCGGACCGACCGGCGCAGGCAAGACCACGATCATCAGTCTGATTTCGCGTTTTTACGATCCCGTTTCAGGCGCTGTAAAGATCGACGGCCTCGATCTGCGGTCTTACCAGCAGCGCTCATTACGCGAGCACATCAGCGTGGTGCTGCAGGAAACCGTGCTCTTTCAGGGCACGATCTGGCAGAACATCGCTTATGGCAAACCGAACGCCACGCGCGCGGAAATCATCAAAGCCGCGGAGCTGGCGAACGCCAGCGAGTTCATTGAAAAAATGCCGCAGGGTTACGACTCGCATGTGGGGGAACGCGGGGTCAGCCTTTCCGGAGGACAGCGCCAGCGCATTGCGATCGCCCGCGCCGTGATCCGCAACACGCCGATTCTGATTCTGGATGAGCCAAGCTCCGGGCTGGATGCCGAATCTGAAAAGTTGGTGTTCGAGGCGCTGGATCGGCTCATGGAGGGGAAGACGTCGATCGTGATCGCCCACCGGCTTTCGACGATTCGCGCCGCGGATATCATATTCGTGGTGCAGGACGGCAAACTGGTCGAGAGCGGAAAGCACGAGCAACTGGCCGCGTCCGGCGGGCTTTACGCGGAATTATATGGGATTCAGTTTGGGGCTTTGAAGTAAAAAAATCAGCCTCGGCCCGTGCGTTTTTTGATCCACATTCCGGCCAGCACAACCCCAATTGCCCCAGCCGCTTCCACTGAGTACTCCATTGTCGAACTCGGCATGAACCGCTGCCGGGTAAAAGCATCGGTCATGATCATCTGACCCGCCACTCTGCCGAGCAGCGCGGCGCCTACATAGACGATCACCGGGTAGTTATCCATCAACTTCGCCAGTATGCCGCTCGCGAAGATAACCAACGGGATGCTGAGGCCGAGTCCAAATAAGAGCAGAAAGAAGTTGCCGCGCGCAATTGCGGCGACCGCCAGAATATTATCGGTGGACATCGTCACGTCCGCGACGACAATAAACCAGATCGCTTTCCAGAAGCCGGCCATGTGAGTGGCCGAGGATTCGAGCGGCGGCTCTTCGCGAAAGAGCCCTATCGCGATCCACAGAATGGCCGCGCCGCCGATCAACTGGAGAAAACGGACATTCAGTAACCGGGTTGCGAAGAAGGCCGCCGCCACCAGAGCAATCACGGCGCAGGCCGCCCCGGTTATCATCGCGCGCCTTCGGAGGGAAGGGGGCAACGCCCTGGCGGCCGACGCAATCACCACGGCATTGTCACCGCTCAGGGTCAGGTCGATCACGACGATCGAAAGGACACTGAAGATGAACGCCCCGTGCGGTACCAGATGAATAAAATTCAACAGCTAATTTTAGCGTTGCGGCTCAAGGGAATCATTACAGCCTGTTCAGCTGCGCGATCCGATCTTCAATAACGGCGGAAAATCCGACGACTTCCTTCGGCGAATACCCGGCGGCGCCAAAGGCTGACTGAATCTGCTCCGGGGAAAGCTTCGCGAGGATCGCCCCGATCCAGCGCGCGTCGGCCAGGGGTATATTCCTGCCAATCCATTCCATATCGACGCGTTGTTTGAATTCCGGCGCCTCAAGGATATGAATCAGCGCGGGCCGGCTGGGTACCCCGAAGTTCACCACCGCATCGGTAGTGTTCACGATAAATCTCGAACTGGTGAAATTCTCCAGATTGCCTTTCGATGCCGCGCGGGTAACGCTGCGGCCGGTGGTGCCAAAGCTGGCTCCCAGGTCGGAGATGTAATAGAACTTCTTTCCATCACTGTCGAAGGTAGCGTTGTTCTCATCTTTCAGATCCCAGTTGTTGATGAGCGCCATGATGACTCGCAAACCATTGAACTCGCGGGTGCCGGTAAAAGGATTGGCCTTCCAGCTCCAGGTACCGCTTTTCTCTTCGCCTTTGCTGTATCTTTTGAGCCGCGCATTATGCATCAGGCCGTCGGGTTCCACCAGTTTTTCGCCCCGTTTCAGGTTGGAGGGCACGTTGTCCACTTTGATATCCGGAACGAAATATTCTGTATCGGCGTAATAGCCGACAGCCCAGACGATACGCGATGCCGCAGTTTCGGGGTGGGCCTCTTCACCAAGTTTCAGCTTCCACTTCACGCCGGCGCCGTCCTCGATGACGTACTTGGGATTGGTACCCTTAGCATCTTCCTTCAGGAATCTGAAGGGCGCTTTCGGCTGGTGGTCCGCGCCTCCCGGTCCCGTTACCAGGTCGCGGCCGGCGATATCTACAGGATCCTGCCACAGTACCGGGGTTGCTTCGTTCGAGGAATCTTTGGCGCTTTTCTTCGGAGCGGCCACCCCGGAAGCTGTGATAACGATGCCAAAAGTAATGGTCAGAAAAGGCGCCAGCCTGCGAACGGCAATTCGTTTCATCTATAGTTCCTTGAGCCAAAACGGTCGGCGATTGGTTCGTTGCAATACGGATGCCAAATTGCAGGGTGATTCGCGGGCTGTGCTTTCGGCCAGTCCGGACCTGTCGGTTGAAAATGAGGGGCGCAATTTGGGGAGACCCATCGTGAAGTGTTTAGTTCAACCGGGTGAGGGCGTCATGCCGCTTATTAAAGGCATCGACGACGCAAAAAAAAGCGTTGAGATCCTGATCTTTCGGTTTAATCGAAGTGAGATCGAGAAAGCTCTGGCGGCGGCGGTGACCAGAGGCGTCCATGTCCACGCGCTGATCGCGTATACCAATCGGGGTGGCGAGCAACGGCTGCGCGATCTTGAGATGCGGTTGCTCGCGGCCGGAGTCTCGGTCTCGCGTACGGCAGACGATCTGGTCCGCTATCACGGCAAGATGATGATCGTCGACCGCCGGGTTCTGTACCTGCTTGCGTTCAATTTCACCTATCTGGATATGGAGCGGAGCCGCAGCTTCGGGATCATCACGACCAACAAAAAACACGTTGAACAAGCGGCGAAGCTGTTCGACGCGGATGTGAAACGCCAACCCTACACGGCGGGGAGCGACACATTTGTAGTCAGCCCGGTTAATGCCCGGCGACAACTCAGCGCTTTTATTAAGGGCGCTAAGAAAGAACTGCTGATTTACGATCCCGAAATCGGGGATCCCGCTATTCTCCGCCTGCTTGAGGCCCGTGCCAGGGCGGGCGTCGACGTCCGCATCATCGGCAAGCTGAAGGCGAAGAGCAGTGTTCTGCAGGAGCCGAAAGCGCTGCACATCCGCCTGCATACCCGGTCGATCATCCGTGACGGCGCCTGGGCATTTGTCGGCAGCCAGAGTCTCCGCTCGCTGGAACTCGATGCGCGGCGCGAAGTCGGCATTATCTTTCGCGATCCGAAGGTTATTGCCAAACTGATGAAAACTTTCCACGATGATTGGGAGGTTAAAGACCGCCCCGCCGAAAAGCAGGCAACGGCGCAGGAATTGGAGCAGGAGGAGCAGGCCTCGGCCGCGAAGGTGGCCAAAAAGGTCGCCAAGGCCGTTGCCGAGGATATCGGACCGGTCAAACCCGTTGTCGACATGACGCTGAAGGAACTCTCCGGCGCCATGCCGGACATGAAACTGAACCACGCCGAAATGGAGTCGACCGTTAAAGAAGCGGTGAAAGACGCGGTCCGGCAGGTGGTGCGCGACTTTGTTGAGGAAGCTACGACGGCGCGTACGGTGGATACGAAAGCATGAGTTCGAGGGGCAGCGTCGCAGCGGCGGTTCTGGCAGTCGCTCTGGTCTTCGCCCAGGTTCTGCATGCTGCCGTAAACCCGGATGCAGCCATCATGCAGGATTTTGAGAAACGCGTGGACGCGTATTTGCAACTGCGAAAAGTCGTAGAAGCGCAGATGAAGGTAAAGCTGAAATCCACCGCATCGCAGGAAAAAATCAACCACTACGAAAACGAACTGGGCCGGAAGGTGCGCGAGGCGCGCATCGGCGCTCGCCAGGGAGATATCTTTACGCCCGACATCTCGGCCGAAATGAGGCGTTTGACCACGCTGGCAATGCAGCCGGGCGATGGCGTCCAGATTCGCCAGAGTCTGCGCCATGCCGAGCCCGTGCAACTTCATCTGAAGGTGAATGATCGGTATCCGCAGCGGGTCCCGCTGCAATCCACACCGCCCTCGCTGCTCGGCAATCTTCCCAGGCTGCCGCCGGAGATCGAATACCGGGTCACAGGGACGGACCTGGTTCTCCTGGATACCAGGGCCAATCTGATAGTGGACCTCATTCCCGGAATGTTTGCATGATGTTTTCCCGCCCGCGAATGGCAGTTGCCCCACTCCGGGGCTTCCCCGCTCTGGCGGTGATTGCCGCCACCGTGATATTTCCATCAGGCGCGCAGGATCTGCCGCTGAAACCGCAATCGGTTCGTTTTGCCGTTATCGGGGATAACGGGACGGGAGAAAAAGCGCAGTACGAAGTCGGTCAGCAGATGGAAAAGTTTCGAACCAAAACGGGATTCGATTTCGTGACCATGCTTGGCGACAACATTTACGGCGGGGACAATCCGGCCGACATGAAGCGCAAATTCGAAGACCCTTATAAGCCGTTGCTCGATGCGGGGGTCAAATTTTATGCTTCGCTGGGGAATCACGACAATCCGAACCAGCGTTTCTACAAGCCTTTCAACATGGGAGAAAAGCGTTATTACAGCTTCAGGAAAGGCAATGCCGAATTTTTCGCGCTGGACAGCAACTACATGGATCCCCAGCAGCTCGACTGGATCACCAGGGCGCTGGACAACTCGAGCGCGGCGTGGAAGATCTGCTACTTCCACCATCCTCTTTATTCAGACGGCAAGTTCCACGGGCCCGACACCGATCTGCGCGCCCGCATCGAGCCGGTTTTCAAAGCGCACGGGGTGAGAGTTGTGCTCTCCGGCCATGAACACCTGTACGAACGGATCAAGCCGCATGACGGCATTTATTACTTTGTACTGGGGAACTCCGGCGAACTGCGGCCGCATGGCCTGAAGCCCTCCGGCGATACGGCGAAAGGCTTCGATACGGACCGCAGCTTTATGGTGATGGAGATCTCGGGCGATCAACTGTTTTTTCAGGCGATATCACGAACCGGAGAAACGATCGATTCCGGCGTCATCGAACGCCAGGATAAAGACAGGCCCGCGCCTCAGAAAGCTACAGCGGCCGCACAGTAAAGCGCACACAGGTTCCGGGGCCCTGCGCGACGGGCACCATGGAGATTCGCCCGCCGTGCCTTTCCACAATCAACCGTGCCATCGCGAGTCCCAGCCCAGGGCCTGGGAATTCGCATCCGTTCAGGCGTTTGAAGGGGACGAAAAGACTGTCGTAGTCCTCGGGGTCCACGCCAAAGCCCTCGTCGCGTATCGCAATCGCCTGCATGTTCTCTTCCGGGGAGACTGAGATATAGACCCGCGGGGAGACTTCGGTATCGCGGAATTTAATACTGTTGCCGACCAGGTGTTCAAAAAGAAGCGTTAGCTGCGCGGCATCGCCTGTCACCACAGGCAACCGCGCCGCGATTACATTCGCTCCGCTCCGGGCGATTTCGGGCTGGAGGCGTTCGAGCGCCGATGCGAGGCTCTCGTTCAGATCCACCGAATCGCGCCCTGTGGGTTTCGCTGCAAGCTCCATGAATTTCCGGACGCCGTTCGCGACCTCTTCCATCCGCTGCGACGCGTTCTGCACGTAATCGAGCAACTGATCCGCATCTTCGTCAATCTGATTTTTGTAACGCTTCATAAAGAGCGCCAGCAGGGAACTCGCCTGGTTCAGCGGGCCCGCCATATCGTGTCCGGCACGCGCGGAAAATCCGGTAAGGGCGGTGAGGAGCGCGCGAAGCTCGGGCAGCTCCGAATGGCTCATTTCAGATCGCGGTCTCCGGAACCGATGGCAGCACGCAGCGCCTCCTCCGGCTCCGCCCGTTGTGTACTCTGTTCCTCGGCGGGCAGCAGGACCTTGAACGAACTGCCCCTGCCTTTCGCGCTGACTACCCGAATGGCGCCCCCGAGTGAGCGGACGATTCCCTGCACCGCCGCTAAACCCAGCCCGCGACCCGTAAATTTGGTCGTAAAAAAGGGATCGAAAATCTGAGCCTGCGTATGCTCATCCATGCCCGGACCGGAATCGGCAACTTCGACGGCCACGCAACGACCGGCTGGCAACTCATGTCCCAGAATATTAGTCTGCCCCGGCGGTACCGTTTCATGGCCGGTCCTGACCGTCACGGTTCCGTTATGATCGCCTATCGCTTCCGCCGCGTTGATCACAAGGTTCACGATCACCTGTTGCATCTGCGCCGCGTTGGTTTTAATCGGCGGGATATGATCGCCGGTCTCGATGGCGAGACAGACATTGTCCGGGATGGAAGCGCGCGCCAGATCGCAGGCGTCGCGGGTAATGCGCGAAATATCGGCCGGTTCCAGAAACAGCTGAATTTTGCCGGCATACGCCAGCAGTTGCTGAGTGAGGTAAGCGGCCCGTTCGCTGGAGCGCAGCACCAGCTCGAGCATAGGGTAAACAGGATGCTCTTTGTCGAGCGAATCCGCCGCGAAGCTCGCCCCTCCCATAATCCCGACCAGCAGGTTATTAAAATCATGCGCGATGCCGCCGGCCAGCAGCCCGATACTATCGACTTTCTGGCGCTGGCGCAGGGCTTCCTCGGCGCGTTTCTGGTCTTCGGTATCCGTGAAAGTCCCGAACCATCGAACGGGACCGCCTTCCGCGGGGTGGATCGGAGCGGCGCGCATCAGATGCCAGCGCCAGGTTTGATCGCGCCCGCGCCTCAGCCGCAGTTCGGTTTCAAAGGCGCTCGCCCGGCGAGTGGCCTCGTTCCATTTTTTTCTGAGCAACGTCTGCTCTTCGTGGTGCACCAGGGCTTCGAGGAGACCAAGCCGCGAGTCCGGATCCCCGTAAAAATCCCGCAGTCGCTGGTTGCCATACAGAATCTGACCGCTGGCATCGGCGGTCCAGACTAATTGCGGGATGGCTTCGGCAAGCGTGCGATAGCGTTCCTTCTCTTCAAACAGTTCGGCCCGTATGGCCTCCAGTTCCTGATTGCGCTGCTCGAGAGCCTGGCGCTGTTTGGCTACTTCCTGCTGAAGACGAAAGCGCTGCACAGCGCTCGCTACCGTCCGCGAAAGCGCCTGTGAACTGGCCGGGCCTTTGGGCATGTAATCCATCACGCCCAGCTTCATGGCTTCGACGGCAATTTCTTCACTGCCAATGCCGGTGAGCATGACCACAGCGCACGGAAGGAATTCCCGGCCTTCCTGGAGGCGCCGGATCATTTTCAGACCGTCGAGGTCAGGCAGGTGGAAGTCGAGAAGAACGCAGTCGGGCCGGAAGTTCTCCAGCATGCGGAGCCCCTCACGTCCGGAAGCAGCTTCCACGTAGGTGAAGCACTCGGGCTGGTCCGCCTCCAGGTATTGTTTGAAAATGGCGCGGTCCACCGGTTCATCGTCGATGATAAGGACCTTCAGACGCTCCGCGCCTCCGGGGTTTTCCGCGGCGGCGCTCATTTCTTCGCCCCCTCCCGAACACTGGTACCCTCGAAACAATTCGTTCGCATAAAAACGGCGGCCAATTCAGTGTCTTACAGCAATTTTAGTGCAAATCGGAACTATTGCAACCTTCGTTATGAAATTGTGCTGCCAGCCCTTGTTACTCGCTTGTACTGTGGTGTTCCCGCCCACCGGGCCTCCAATTCCCACAAGCATTTACAGGTTGGCCGCCGAGCTGATTTTCTCAGAAAATTCCGCCTTTTTAGATTTTAATCCGGCACGATCTGCCGGATCAGCCTGATCTGCGCGATCCGACCCGAGCTTACAGTGACTGACGAGCCGCCTGTACCGTAGCGGCGCATCCAGTCTGGTTCGGCATACTGGACCCCGGCGATGTCGTCCCAGGCGTAAATCGTGTAATCTCCGGGGGCGATGTACTGCAGTTTGAAATGTCCATCCGAACCGGCGATGGCATTTGAAACGCTCGTGTTTCCACGTAGCAGCACGATGCCGGCCACGGCGGGCTGTCCCGCCGCATCGACGATGTCCCCTTCTATCGAACCGCCGTCGTCTCGAAGCGTAACCTCGATCGGGCCCGCGGCCTGGGATATAGGGATGTCATTGCAAGCGATGTCCTGCCCGGCGAGGGTGGCGCTTTTCAGGTAAAACGGCGCGGGGGGGAATGCGTTCAGACGAAAATTTCCGGGGACCATGTCGTTGATGGCGAACGACGCTTGGTCGGCTGCCCACTTCACCTGCCCTGTGCCGCTGGCAGGCTCGGCAGAGCGAAGACTGACCGGAAACCGGGAAAAGGCGCGGCCGGAATCGGAGGCTACGCGAACGATGCCGGTGACGGTGAAACCAGTATCAAGACGCACCGCAACGTTTTCGACATCGAACGACCCGGCATCGACGGGAACACGCGCTGTGAGGCGCCTGCCAGCTTCGAAATAATCGGCGGTAAGCATGTAGGAACCGGGAGGCACGCGGAAATCGAATTTGCCATCCCGTATCTGGCCGGGAAAGTTGCTCGCGCCCGCATCCTCCCCGCCGCGGCGGATCAGGCTCACGCCGATACCGCGGCCTTCCGGAATGCCGCTGACCGTGCCGCGGATATGAACCGGCATTACCTCATGCAGGGTGAAATCGACCTTGACTTCCCGCCCTGCAGGGATTGCCATGGCGCTCGCGGCGCCACCTTCCGGCGGACCGGGATAGCAACTATCGGCGGGGATGGTCTGATTCGAGGCCGTGGGGCCGCCGGGGTTGATGTGCGCACAAACGATGTACCGGCCGCGCGACAGGTTAGCAATCCGGTATTCACCGAGGTCATTCGTCATGCCTGTGCCGGATGGCTGGAAGCGCAGTTTGCCATTCACCACGCGGGCACCCAGGACAGTGATCTGCGCGACGGGATAGGGATCGCCCCGATCGTCGAGCACCCTGCCGAGCGCGACCGACTGCGGGGCGAGTTCGGTCCTGACATCGTGTACCGGAGAGCCGGAGAGCAGCGTCAGGGGCTGGCTCGGGCTGCCTTTGGACCCGATATTCCGGATGAAGCCGGGACGCGTGACGATCAACTGCGCGGGCGCGCATCCGACGTTCGAAAGCGTCCAGCGGCCCGCGGTATCGCTTGAAGAGGCGTATGCGACTCCCCCGGACACAATATTGATGCGAGCGCGCGGAATGGGTTCGCCGGTTATGGAATTCACGACGGTGCCATCGGCCGCGCAATCGAAGCTGGCCGCCGGGCGGCCCTGCTCTGAAGAGATAGCAGTCGTCTGCCGGGCAGCGGGGGCCTGAGCGGCGGCCAGCGTAGCCGATATCGAAATCAACGAGAGCAGTTTCACGCTACCGATCAGCGTATCGCGGAGGCATCAGGAGCGTAAGGGCGTCGGGGACCGTGGAGAGCGTGGCGGGAAGGACTCCCGCGGCCTCGCCATCGGTCTGGATGTAGATGCGCAGATCTTCCGGGGTGGTAACGACGACTCTGGAGGCGCGGGTAACGACTACGCCGCTGGTGTTATGAAGGCGATTTGCCACGATAGCGGCGAAAAAGCGCAGGTAATCTTTCCACTCCCGATTCTGGAAGATGACGATTTCAAAGTCGTCGTCGGTCAGTTTGATGCGGCGGGCGATTTCAAAATCTCCCCCATAGTTGCGCACGCGGGTGACGAGGGCGAAGCTGGCGCAGTATTCCGAGCCGTTCACCGATATATGAAAGCGGGGGACGGGGCGGCCGAACTGGCGAAAGCCACCGTGCCAGTACGCCAGTTTGCCGAAGCGGGCCTTGAGTTTGAGATCGAGTTTGTAAACGATGCTGGCATCCAGTCCGACGCCGGCCATCAGGATGAAGTGGTGGCGCAGCTGGCCGGGGGCATCGAGAGCGCCGAGGGCTATACGCACGGGAACGCACTGGAGCAACTGTGTGGCGGCGACATCGGGGCGGCTGGCAAGACCCAGCTCATTCGCGAGAACATTGGCGGTGCCGGCCGGCAATATTCCGAATGGAACGCGGGAGCCCGCAAGACCGTTGACTGTTTCGTTGATGGTGCCATCGCCGCCCGCAGCCAGGATCAGGTTGCAGCCCTCGGCGACGGCTTGTGCCGCTACCATACCCGCGAGCCGGGGACCCGGCGTGGCGAAAAGCTCGACCTGGGACCCGGCGCATCGGAGAATGTTAACAGCGGCATCAAGACGTGTACGACCGTACCCTTTCAGGCCTCCGGCGAAAGGGTTGTAGACCACTCCGATACGATGGATTGTAAGAGAAATAAGCGTCAGGTTGTCTGAGCCCCCGATTATAGCGAAATGTCCGTAAAGACCTCTCCGAAAGAGCCCGCAACGGAAGCCGAAAAGCTTCGAACCGCATTGCGGCATCACGAATACCAGTACTACGTTCTGGACCGGCCCGAAATCAGCGACACGGAATACGACGGGCTGATGCGGAAACTGAAGGCCATCGAGGATGAATTTCCCGAACTGGCGACGCAGGACTCGCCGACGCGGCGGGTGGGCGGCAAGCCGCGCGAGGGGTTCCAGAAAGTCGTCCACAGCTCGCCGATGCTGAGTCTCGATAACGCGCTGGACGAAGCGGAACTGAAAGCGTTCGACGGGCGCGTGCGGGAGTCGCTCGGATCGCAGCCTTACCGGTATGTCGCCGAACTCAAGATGGACGGCCTTTCGATGGCGGCTCGGTATCAGGGCGGCCTGTTCACGCAGGCCATCACGCGGGGCGACGGAACCACGGGCGAGGAAGTAACGGAGAATGCGCGAACGATCCGGTCGCTGCCGCTGCACGCCCAACGAAAAGAAGCGTTCGAGGTGCGGGGCGAGATCGTGATGAACCGCAGCGCGTTCGAGCGTCTGAACGCGGATCGGGAAGATCGAGGGCTGACCCGTTTCGCGAATCCGCGGAATGCGGCCGCGGGTTCGCTGCGCGTGCTGGAGCCGAGTGTGACGGCATCGCGACGGCTGGATTTCTACTCCTATTTTCTGCTGGACGATCAGGGCCGCACAATTTTCGACAGCCACTGGGAATCACTCGCATGGCTAAGCCGCAGCGGTTTCAAAGTGAACCCGCTGCGGGTACTGTGCGAAAACATCGAGAAGGCGATGGAGTTCTGCCGCGAATGGGAAGGTCAGCGCGAAGAGCTCCCGTATGAGATCGACGGGGTGGTACTGAAGGTGGATAGTATTGCGCAGCAGCGCGAGCTTGGCTTCACGGCAAAAGCGCCGCGATGGGCGATTGCGTTCAAGTATCCGGCGCGGCAGGTGGAAACGGAGATCGTGGATATCACGGTGCAGGTAGGGCGCACCGGGGCGCTGACGCCAGTGGCGCATCTGGCGCCGAAGGTCGTCAGCGGCGTTACGGTGTCCAGGGCGACGCTGCACAACGAAGACGAAATCGGCCGACTGGGCTTGCAGATCGGCGATACGGTGGTGGTGGAACGCAGCGGAGATGTGATCCCGAAAGTGGTTCGGGTCAAGATGCAGGGCACGCACCGCAGACTGTTTCGCATGCCCAGGGAATGCCCGATCTGCGGCGGCAAAGTGGTGCGCGAGGAAGGCGAATCGGCCAGCCGCTGCATCAATGTGAACTGCCCGGCGAGGCTGAAGGAATCGATACAGCATTTCGCGTCGCGCGGGGTCATGAATATCGACGGGCTGGGAGACGCGCTGATCGATCAACTGGTGGACGGCGGCCTGGTCACAAGCGTGGCCGATTTGTATCAACTGACGGCGGAACAGCTGCAGAAGCTGGAGCGGATGGGCGCGAAATCGGCTGCGAATGTCATCAAGAACATCAAGCATTCACGTTTTCTGCCCATGCCGCGCGTGATTGCGGCGCTCGGCATCCGCTTTGTGGGGCAGCGCACGGCGGAACTCCTGGCCGAGCAGTTCGGCACGATGGAGAGGCTGGCGGAAGCCACGCTGGATGAATTGCAGGAAGCGCCGGAAGTGGGGCCAAAAGTAGCGGAAAGCGTCAATATTTTTTTTCGCGAACCGCAGAACCGTCAACTGCTGGAACGGCTGAAGGCGGCGGAACTGTCTTTCGAATACACGGTGCGGCAAAGTAAGGATGGTCCCCTGACCGGGAAGACTTTCGTAATCACGGGAAAGCTGCCGGTGATATCGCGCGAAGAGGCGGCATACAGGATTACCTCGGCCGGGGGCAAGGTTTCAAACGCTGTGAGCCGGAAAACGAGCTATGTGGTCGCGGGGGAGGCTCCCGGCAGTAAGGTCGAAAAGGCGCGGGAACTCGGGATTCAGATTCTGACGGAAGCCGAGTTGGTGGCTATGTTGCCAACTGTGGTGTAGCAGCCGGTAAAAGATACCGGCTACATCCCGAGCTTCGCGGTCATCACTTTGGATTCGGTGTTCCAGGCGATGAGTGTTTCTTTCCCCGCCCTGATCAGGCGCGGATAACCGAGGGTCTTTCTGGCGCCGGTTGCCACCTCTGTCACCGGACCGGCCGTTCCATCAGCGGATACGTGACGCGCCAGCAGCTTTGCATTGTCGCCGCCTCGCTCAAGCCACGAAACATAGGCGCCGCCGGCATCGTCAATCGCGATCGACGTATAGCCGTAAGCGTTGCCCGTGCTGATGACGACTGCTTTGCTGAAATCGGCGCCGGAATCGGGCGACATGGCGAGTTCAACGCGCGGCTTATCGCCGCTGGCCGTGTACCACGAAATGGCGACTTTATCGCCCTTCGCAGAAACGCTTGCGGCGTTTACCGGGCAGGCATCCAGCTGCCACTTGTCGGGAAAAACAATCTTGGGCGAGGTCCAGCGCCCGTTTTCAAAGCGCGTCACGGCGATGTCGCGGATATTATCCTGGGTGCGGCCGCGGAAGGCCACGATGAGGCCGCGGGCAGTGCGGGCGGCTGACGTGGGGCAGCATTCACAGACATCGGCAGCCAGCATCTCTTCCCTGAGTTCGCGGCCGTCCGCGCCGATCACGCTTCGCATCAGCGAGGTGGGGGCATCCGGACCTTTCAAAGATTGCAGGAAGAAAATGGACGCAGCGCCGTCGCCGTTTGAAACCATTGAGGCGAGGCCGTGCTCCACGTCGCTTTTGTCGCGCTGGCCCGGGGCGGGCGTTGTCCACTTCACGCCATCTTTTGAAGCGGAGACGAAGATAAACTCGGCTTCGGAATCGGGGTTCGGCGCTTCGATCCAGTGGGCCATGTACGCGCCCTTCGGCATCGCAATGACCTCCGGCAGTTCTGCGGGGTGGTGGAAGAAATGGCGTTTGGCCGCAACGGTCCGCGGCTCAGACCACTGAGAGCCGCGCCGTATGGCGTATTTCAGAGTGTCCGATTCCACCCAGCTCATAATCGCGCTGCCATCCTGCGTCACTGACCAGTTCACCTGCGAACTGTCGGGTCCGGAGGGATTCGTCAAGGCTTCCGTTTTCAAGGTCTGCCCGGCCATGGCGCCTGCCGCGAGCAAAAACAATATCGCACTATTCCGCATGATCACTCCCGCTAACCAATTTATTTAGGGTCTTCGATCGTCAACTCTTCACCGGGACCGCCCGCGTACATTTTTGCCGAATCGTAAAAACCGGCTGTGCTCAGATGGATGTCCACATCCTTCCGCCCCTTATTCACCAGAAACCATCCGTGGATGCCGGTAGTCGGAGCCGTAAACGATCCGTAAGAGCTGTCCCGGCCCACCTTATCGTCAAGCTCGTAGCTTTCGAAATAATCCTTATTCGGTTTCTTGTCCGGCTCGCCATGGAATTCGAACTGCACCTTGCCGTTCGCTTTCCACGCATAGACCATCCCCGCGCCCTTCTGCATATGGTATTTAATTTCAACCCCGTCGCCGGGGAACAGTTTGAGATCTTCCGAATCCACTTTGTAAGTCCCCGGCTGCGCGGTGTAAATTCCAGTCTGAACAGGCGTGGCGCGGCCGCCTGCTGTCGTATCCGCCGCTTTTGTATTTGGCGCCTTCGATATACCGGTTAGTCCCAGCAGAGTGCCGGTCCTGAGCGGATCGATTCCATACTCCGCGGGAAGAACCACGGCAAACAAAATGAGGAGCGCAACGACCAGCGCAACTCCTGTAGCTCTCAGAATTGCGGATCTGGACGGAGCCTCTGCGGGAGGCAGTGAAGTTTCTGTAATCATGATCGACTCTATGTTTTAACGAAGTAGCCCGTAAGTTGATAGCCCACCAGCACCATGCCCACGACCATCAGCGCTGTATTGGTCGCGAATGCGAAGCGGAAGAAATTGGGTCGGGTCCGCCACCAGCTCAGTACAATGACGATGGCAGTCAGCGCCAGCACCTGCCCGATTTCCACTCCCACATTGAAACTGACAATGTTAGCGATCAGGCCGTCGCGCGCCAGATCGAGCTCCTGTAGTTTGGTCGCAAGTCCGAAGCCGTGGAAAAGGCCGAAAACCAGGACAGCGATTTTGGTGTTGGGCTCAAAGCCGAAAAGGCGTCTGAAGCCCTCCATGTTATCGAAAGCCTTGTAAATAACCGAGAACCCGATGATCGCGTCAATGATGTAAGAATTTGCGTGTATGTTAGCGAAAACCCCGGCCAGCAAGGTAATGCTGTGTCCCAGCGTAAAAAGACTGACATAAGCGACTACATCCTTCAGCTTGTAGAGGAAGAACACCACCCCAACCAGAAAAGCAAGATGGTCGTAACCGGTAACCATATGCTTGGCCCCGAGGTAGAGGAAAGGCGCAACGGCCGCGCCATGATTCGACTGCACAAAGCTGGCGTCGCGTTGAGAAACGTTATGAGCCCCGGCCGCTATGGGAAATAGAAATCCGGCGATCACCACTGATATAAATAGCCAAAACGCGGCACAGGCCTTCATTTTCATAAAAAGTTTACCAGCAATAGTCATCATCAAAACGTGTATTTCATGGCGAGTTGCACGAGGCGCGGGGACAGCGCCTTTACGACGTGCCCGAAAAGGGGGCTGTCCACGTTGCCGTTCACGGAGTCGGGTCCGAAGAACTGGGTGTGGTTGAAAGTATTGAAGGTCTCGAAGCGGCACTGCAGGGCCTTTGTTTCCGAGAACCGGAACGACTTCAGCAGCGCGAGGTCGAAATTCAACGAGCCGGGGCCGGAGAAGGAGCGCCGTGAAGCATTGTCCGGGGTGCCCAGCGTGTTGTCGCTGAACGCCGCGGTGTTGAAGTAGATTTGACCGTTCCGCGGATTGCGGTTGATCTGCAGCGGCAGACCATTGTAATCGGGAAGATCCAGGGTCCGGCTGTTGACGCCGTTTGGGTTGCTGCCTGTCAGCGAATAATCGCCGCTGGTCGAAAGCGTGACCGGGAAACCGGAACTCGCGCGGGTGATTCCCGAAAGCGTCCAGCCCCGGGTCAGGAATTTCGCCCTGGAAGTCAGCTTGTCAAAAGGCAGCGCGTATTCGTAGCTGGCGACGAAATTGTGGCGCAGATCGAACGCGGATAACGCCCGCGTGGCGCTGAAATTGTAAGGGTTGATCGGGTCGGAGAGACTCGATGCCTGATCGATCGACTTACTCCAGGTGTAGCCGATGGAGAACGTCAGGCCTTTGCCGGAATGCCGGAGACTGGTCTGCAAAGAGTTGAAGTTCGAGTTCCCGATACTGGCATCGTAGTCGTCGTTCGCGAAATTCGAGCCCAGGCCGGAACGCGTGCCATAGATGGTCTGCCCCGCGGCAGTGGTATAGACGGTGTTCTCGCCATTGGGGCCGCATGTCGGGGTTCCGGTTTTAACGGCGGCGGAATTCAGAGACAAACACAGGGCGGGGTTACCGGGATTCGCAGAATAGACCACAAGCAGGTGATGCGCCTGGGAACCGACGTAACTGACGCTCAACAGCGTATTTACGCCCAGTTGACGCTCTATTGAGAGAAAATAGTTTTCGTTATAAGGGTAAGTATTGGTGGGCAGGGGGGCGGTCATGCCGGCCAGCGGAAGGTACTGCGAAAAATCCACGCCGCTGTTGGGATGGCTCGCGGTGGCGTTGAGCGCCGGAAACGTCAGCGGAAAAGGATTGCCGCTGAACTGTCCATTCGCCGCTGTGACAAATGGGGTTGCAAAGAGCGCCGGCCCCGGACTCGTATAGCTGAGCCCATAAGGCGGCTGCGGTTCATCGATGGCCATTACGTTGCCCTGAATGGCGGAATAAAATATTCCGTACCCCGCGCGGATGCTGGTCTTGCCATCCGGCGACCACGCCAGACCGATGCGGGGGGAAAACTTATTTTTCGAAGGGACCAGCGTCGTCGGTACGCCTGGGTCGGTGGGATAGACAAGGCCGAGCGGCGCATTCGGATAGACCTTCGACTGCTCACCCGGAATAAAAGTGGGAATCTGGTTATACTTTTCGGACCAGTACTCCATATGATCCCAGCGAACCCCGTAGTTCAGGGTGAGATTGGATCTGATTCGCCAGCTGTCCTGCAGGAACCCGCCCGCATACTTATGCCGAATATAGTACGCCTGCGAATCGGCCTGATTATAGTTATTGGCCACGCCGATGAGAAAATCGGCGAAGTCCGAGCCCGTCTCCGATCCTGTAAATTGAAAAGAGCCGTTGAAGGTAGGGTCGGGATTCACGTTCACCTGCTCATAGCTCGCCTCGACGCCGGCCTTCAGCGAATGGTTGCCGATCACCTTTGAGAAGTTATCGCTCGCGGCATAGGTGTTGTTGGCCTGAGTAAGATTCGTGGTCGGCGTCCCCATCGTGAAGGAATTGAAGATCACGTTTTCCACGCCTTCGGTTGAAGGCGACAGCGGCACGATGCCGGCAGTTCCCACCCCCGTGACAAATCCCTGGGAGGCGAGACTGGTGCCCACGCCGCCGACGGGCTGCCCCACATTATTGGCATTGCGCATGTAGCTGAGCCGGAATTCGTTCACGGAAGTCGCGCCGAAGGTTTTTGTCGCGCCGAGATTCACCAGCTGTGACCGGCCCAGATTGAGCGCGTTGAAACCGGGGACGCTCGCGCCGCCCTGGCCCCTGGGATAGGGATTGTTCACGTTGTAATCGTCGATGAAATAGTAAGCCGAGAGCATGCCGAACCGGGTGCTGTTGCCATCCACGCGGAAGCTGCCTTTGTCGTCCCGCGTTTTCTGTCCTTCTGAAGATGTCGAAAAATTGGATGAGCCGGTATTCGGGAGAGGGATGTACTGAAGCAGATGCTGGGCGGGGGAGGACCAGGCGCGTTGGGGAATCACGGCGTTCGGAAATACGCACTGCGCGCTCGACACGCAGCCCGGCATGTAATAAGGTTCGTTCGCGGCGACGTTGTAACCCAGTTTCTGCGTCAGCAGACTGGCGATGTACGGGCCGCTGACCTTCCCCGTCAGAGTGCTCGTGATATCGCTGAGATTCCCCGTCCTGTCGGCGACGGTGGGCACGGCGATCAGCCCCGTATCCTGCCCCTGATTGTTGCGCGTACCCTGATAATCGCCGAAAAAGAACACGGCGTTCTTTTTGATCGGCCCGCCGACCGCGCCGCCGAACTGGTTCTGGCGATAAAAACTCCGCTCGGGGGAGAAGAAGTTCCGGGCGTCGAGAGCGGTGTTCCGAAAGAATTCGAACGCACTGCCGTGCAATGCGTTGGCGCCCGACTTCGTGATTACATTGACGATGCCTCCGCTGTAATTCCCGTACTCGGCATCGTAATTGTTGGTCAGCACGCGAAATTCGGCTATCGAATCCAGATTGGGGACAATGGAAGTGCCGCCGTTCATCATCTCTTTTACATCGCCGCCATTTATGACAAAGCCGTTGGCGTCCTCGCGCTGCCCGCTGATCGACTGGTTGCCGGGGTTCAGGCCCCCGGAAGGCGCAATGGCTACGGAGGCTCCGGCCATAACGATCGAATCGGGGGTCTGAGTCGTGACCGGGACAATGCCGGGCTGAAGCGCAAGAAGATCGGTATAGCTCCGCCCGTTCAGCGCCACCTGCGTCATCTTATTGGCGGTGACCACGTCGCCCATCTGGGTACTGACGGTATCCAGCTGAACTTCGCTCGCGGTCTCGGTTACTGTAAGCTCCTGAACTTTTTCAGCCATCGATAACATCAGATCGATCTGCACAGCGCTGTTCGCGTCGATCGTGATACTTCTTTTGATCAACTCCTGAAAGCCCGCCGAATCTGCCTTAAGATCGTACTGGCCGACGCTCAGACTCGGGAAAGAATAGAAGCCCTTTTCATCGCTGACAGTTTTATTCTGGATTCCCGTCGCGGGGTTTGTAGCCGTGAGCGCCACGCCGGGGACAACGCCCCCGCTCGGGTCTTTGACGATTCCCGAGATGCTGCCAGTGGTTGCGGCGTTCACCATGCCCGGAGCTGACACGGCCAGCGCAAAGATTAGAGAAGATAAATTACGCATGTAATGCTCTATGGACGACCCTAGCAGCCACAGACGGGTTTTCTGCCCGCCCTGGGGTCACACCTGGTCTTTGACGCGTCATTGACCATGGAGCTCGCCAATGTTTACAATATTTTACAGGGGTTCTGGCAAACGCGCCGCACGGGCGTAAGCGGCAAAAACAAGCATCGTTTTTTTCGCTTTAAAGCCACGCTCGTGATAAAGTTCAGTTTCGCCGGGAGCCGTATTCGACCCGGCTCGAATCATGCTGATAGAGAACCCTCTCAATTCGTCCGCGCTGGCATTTCCGATCCTCGAGTGTATTCATATTGTCGGCTTTGCCTTCTCGGTGGGGACTATTGCGCTGGTTGATTTTCGGCTGCTGGGCTGGGGGATGCGGCGGGAAACCCCGGCGCAGATCGCCAAAGACACTTTTTTCTGGACGCTGGGCGGGCTGGTGGCGATGGTTCTTTCAGGGCTGATGCTGTTTTCGTCCGACCCGGATATGTATTACCTGAACTGGGCATTCGATCTGAAGATGTTTTTTCTGGTGCTGGCCATCCTCTTCCAGTACACCATCCACCGGAGGACCGCGAATTCCGCTCCGCCGGGCAGCGGAAAGCTGGTGGCCTGCGTCTCAATTCTGCTTTGGTCGTGCGTGATCTTCGGCGGGATCTTTATCGGCTTCCTGAATCCCACGCTGGATATCCACCGGATCTGACATGCTGCTCAACCTTGCACTCTGGATACAGGCCACCGATTTTTTCACATATCTCCGCGGTTCTGCATACGTGTACCCCTGCATTCTCTCGCTTCATATGGTGGGCATCGCATTCTTCGGCGGGATGATCCTGATGTCGGACATGCGGATACTGGGGCTCACCATGCGCAACCGGCCGATTGCCGATCTCGTCGATCAGCTTAGAGCTCCGAAACGCTGGGGGTTTGTGCTTGCAGCCGCGTGCGGGCTGCTGATGCTGGGGTGTAAAGCCGAAGAATATTACTACAACGCGTTCTTTCGGGCGAAGGTCTCGCTGCTGATTCTGGTGGCCGTACATGCCCTGATTTTTCACCGGAACGTATACACGAAAGCCGCTGAGTTCGACCGGGCTGGACACGTGCCGGGGGTCGCAAAAACTGCCGCGGCGCTTTCGCTGCTTCTCTGGACGGGGATCGCGTGCATGGGACGGGGGATCGGCTACATCGAGCCGCCGTTCGGGATCCATGCGCAGCTGTTCGGAAGCGTGTTCGGAATTTTCCACCTTTAAATAATGACGAAACATCGCTGCTCCAATCTGCTCGCGTTGCTCGCGCTGATCGCTATCGTGCTGGGAGCTTGTCTTACGAGCGAGACCCGGCCGCTTCCGGGCGCGGTGGCCGCCAGCGCAGCCGCGGCCAGCGAACCTCAACTGGAACAGGCACACAGAATCGCCGGTTACGTGACAGCGGCCGGTACAGCAGGCCTCGCGATCTGGGTGACCAATCTGCCCGGATGGCTGGCATTGGCAATCATGA
>JALYHT010000259.1 GCA_030776225.1 Acidobacteriota bacterium
GGGAAGGCCTGTCGGACCTGGTAACCCGGCGGGTGGGATGAGCAAGCTGAATCGGGCGCGTTCGTCATCCTGATCGTCGTTCTGGTCGTCCTGATCGATGGGCTCGTTCAGGTGATAGTAGTACGTCACGGCGCCTGCCAGGGCGAAGGTCAAGATCAACAGCGAGCAGAGCAGGATGGCGGTGCGCGTGAACTCGCCATCGTGCTGAATGATGCTGGCGGTTATGGCAACGATCAGCCCGGCCGCTGCGAAACCGATTCCCAGTTTCCACGGCCAGAACATCAGGTCGAGGTGGTACTGGCCGCCGACCTGGCTCCACATGGCGAAGAGCGCCTGGACCGCAATCAGAAATTCGAGGATCAGCAGAGGGCGGAGAAGTCGCTTGGGCATGCGTGGCGGAGAGTTAATAATTGTGAACCGGGGACGGTCCGCTCCCGTATCACTATTAGAATATAGTCTCAAGCCATAGATGACGCCGCAGATACCTACAGGTTCCGGCCAGTTTCGTTTTCAATTGAAAAGCGCGATATCACTCGCGTGGGCCTCTCTGGGCGCCCACAAACTGCGGACATTTCTTACCCTGCTGGGGATCATGATCGGCGTCGCGAGCGTCATCCTGGTGGGCTCCGCCATCGATGGGCTCAGCCTGTATGCGCAGGAAAGCACGGCAAAGACGTTTGGCAGCGAATCGTTTGTGATCCAGCAGGTGATCAACGCGCGTTCCCGGAAAGAGTATTTCGATAAACTCAGATACAACCGCGAACTGAAACTGGCGGATGAGCATTATCTGGAATCGATTAACCGTGAGCACGCCATTTACAGCACTTATCGGAACACCAACATCGATACCCGGCGCGACAATCTGACTTCGGAGAATACCACGGTAATTGGCGTCGAGTCCGACCTGCCGGATATTCGCGATATGACGATGGTGGACGGGCGTTTCTTTAGTAAGACTGAAGAACAGAATGCCGCTTTCGTGGCGGTTGTCGGCGACGATCTCAAGAATAATCTGTTTCCTTCCGGAGCTTCTCCGGTGGGGAAGACGTTCAAAATTCAGGGTCTGGATTTCACTGTGGTTGGCGTGCAGGAGCGTCTTGGCTCGACTTTCGGACGAAGCCAGGACAATGCGGCGATGATCCCGGTCGCGACTTACAATCGGCTGTTCGGTCCGGGGCGGTCGATCGCTATTTTCGGGCGCGCCAGACCGTCATCCGGAGAAACGATGCAGCAGGCAATCGACTACACGCGGATGGCGCTGCGCTCGCGGTTTCATCAGAAACCGGGGGAAGCGGATCGGTTCGATTTTATTACGCCCGACGCGGTGCGGGCCTTTATCGACCGCCTGCTTTCCCTGGTGGCCGCCGTAGTCGTGCCGATCACGAGCATTTCGCTCATCGTGGGCGGCATCGTCGTCATGAATATCATGCTGGTCAGCGTGACGGAGCGGACCAGGGAAATAGGGATTCGCAAAGCTCTCGGAGCGCGCCGTTCCGACATCATGCTACAGGTGCTGATTGAAGCAGTCATCATGGCGTTTCTTGGCGGGGCAATCGGTGTGGGTTTCGGCGCCATCGTCACGAGAGTACTCACGGCAGCTTTCGGAGTAACGCTGCGCGTTACTCCGGCATATGTATTGCTTTCCGTGTTCGTGTCGGGCACGGTGGGCGTGATCAGCGGCTGGTACCCTGCGTCGAAGGCGGCGAAGCTCGACCCCATCGTGGCCCTCCGCGCCGAGTGAAGAGAGCAGAGCAATGCTGACGATTTCGCCTCGGGAAAACATTGCAATGGCCATGTCGGCCCTCTGGATCCACAGATTCCGGTCGGGACTGACGGTGCTGGGAATCGTTATCGGTATCACCACGGTCGTAACGGTGGCGTCTTTACTTACGGGGCTGCGATCGGGAGTGGCGACATTTTTCAATCAGCTTGGTCCCGACAATATCTTTATTTCCATAAACAGTGGCGGGCCGGGGGATAACGGCACCACAAAAGAGAAGAAACGCAGACCGCTGTTACCCGAGTACGCGGATGTGATCAGGCGTTTCTCGAGTACTGTGGAGGACGTGGCGCTGACGCTCGCGATCCCGCCCGCACCGGGCGGCGTGCTGATCACAGCGAAAGTGCCGGGGTTCGATACGGATTCCCTATCGATCATGGGCGCTTCGCCGAATTCGATCGATCTGACGCCCAGGGGTTTCGATCAGGGCCGCTACTTCACCGAGGAAGAGAACAACCGCGGCGCTAAAGTAGCGGTGCTGGGTTACGACATCGCCTATACCCTTTTTCCCGACGGCAATGCGGTGAACCGGACGTTTTCCATGGATGGAGCGGAGTACATGGTCGTGGGAGTCGTTGAGAAAGCCAAGGGCGGCTTTCTTGGGGAGAACCAACAAGACACGCAAGTGGACATTCCTCTCCGGACGGCGGTCAGCCGGTACCCACAGGTGACCGCGTGGATGCTGACCTGCAAAGCGAAGCCGGGCATGCGCAAGGACGCTTATGACGATATCGAAGCCATTATGCGGCGGACGCGGCATCTCAGCAAGGGTCAGGAGGACGATTTCAGCCTCCAGACGCCGGATCAGGTCATGGCGCAGTTCGACAAAATTACCGGCCTGATCGGATTGATCGCGATTGCGATTTCCGGGCTGGGCCTGCTGGTGGGCGGTATCGGCGTGATGAACATCATGCTGGTCAGCGTTACGGAACGAACCCGCGAGATAGGGATTCGAAAGGCGTTGGGAGCCAGACGTTTCGATATCATCGGTCAATTTCTGGCCGAGGCAATGGCGCTGACGAGCATCGGAGGGCTGTTGGGAATTCTGGTAGCGGTGCTCATAACGATGTTGATTGGCGCGTTGGTTCCGACGCTGCCCAGCTCAGTGCCGGGTTGGGCGATTGCGACGGCGCTGGCGGTCTCGATGGGAGTTGGGTTGTTCTTCGGGACGTGGCCGGCAGTGAAAGCGGCGCGCCTCGACCCGGTGGAGGCGCTGCGGTATGAGTGAGACGGTTACCGCCTATTCGTGTTTCCGATAATGGATATTCCTTCCGGTCAAGCTACCTCTCTCTGGGCTTTTCTTTTTTCATTTTCCCATCGTACGCTGACGCTCTTTCGTCCACGTTTCGATAGCTGCGCGGAGGTCATACCCGCGCTGAAGTTATTCCCCTGCCTGGACCGCTCCTCATCCGTCGCTTTTGCCCAACGTGCGTTCGCCGCCTTGCGGGCAATTTGTCGGCGCTGTTCGATAGTGAGGGGCACTGTTAAATATATACATCATGCATGCTTTGCTTGGCAATTATTATTTTTTCAGCATCTTACCGATTATTCGTAATTGAGGGTGTGTACACCATCAGTTATTCGCCATCTGTTCCCTGACCGCTGGGCAGGAAAAGAAGCCACCAGTTTTCCGTGGTAGACTGACACTTCGTCCGGGCAAACCGGCGAAGGTTCCCCTCAGGCTGCAGCTCGAAAGAATCGAGTACGAATGCACCGGATCAGAG
>JALYHT010000260.1 GCA_030776225.1 Acidobacteriota bacterium
GCGTGAATCAGGGAGGCAATTTATATCGCCGAGGTGAACAATGGGCGAGCGGAGAAGTTCTGTCCGCGCCCAGGCGCAAATCCCGCGCTCATCGTGGGCCAGCCACGCCGGGTGGCGTGGCAATAGGAATCGCCCGCCCCGAGTGCGCCAACCTCAGAAGAACGCGATGGCGCGGCCAGCCAGGCCTACGCTGAACCACAGCGCTATCGAAAGGCAGGCAGCGCATTTACTCGTCAACGATGGCGGCGCGTCCCGGGCTGTGAGGTAACGATTGAAGGTAAAAGTAAACAGCAGCGCCGTGGCCAGCAAACCCATCTTCACGAAGAACGGCACACTGCCATAAAGTTTCATAGGTTCCGCCACGAACAGGAGAAGACCGGTACTGAAGGTTAATACCATACCGGTAAAAGTGAACGGGAGGGTATCGGCGGCAACTACTTTAAGCGATTGGCCCGTGAGGCCGAAACCGAATAAACGTAAGTTGATCACGATCAAAGTGCCCAGAAGTAAAGTGATCCCGAAAAGGTGGAACACCTCGATCAGCGCAAACACCCAGGTGGAATTGCGAATCAGCGTGGAGATCCAGGTTTGATCGGCCCAACGGAAAATTGACAGCAGCATAATTATTACGAATGAATACGGCTTGGAACGAAGGCTCTCACTGCATCCCGTAGGCGGTCCAGCGTCCGAATCCCACCACGCCCAGCCAGCATATCAGGGAAACCCAGCCCACCATTTTCGCGCCCGCGGGCGTGGTGCCGGTGGCCTCCCAGGTGCGCATGGTCGGCGCATACTTGATCTCGAAAAACAAACCGTTCAGCCCCGCCAGGGCCAGGAATATCAACTTAACGCGAAACGTAGGACTAGAGTAGAGCTTTTCCGCTTCGGACCAGAACAGTAAACCGCCGCTCAAAAACATCGCAGCGAAGCCAGTAAGGTACCAGCGCTTCAATCTATGCATGAGGTCGGAGGGGGGAATATGGCGGACACCCGCCCCCACCAGGCGAAAATCCAACATAACTAAAATACCCACCGAAACCGCTAAGCCCAATACATGCACCGTCTCGATGGCGGGAAAGGTCCAAATGGATTCGCGTATAGCAGTGCCGATGGTGGAACCCTGCAGGGCCTGACAGATTTGGTATAGAGTAATCAATTGTAATCCTGCGGACAACGGATTTGTTCTGAACTTCCAGCGCGGACCGATCTATTTCGGAGCGAAGTGCTGTAGATCCTTCTCGTTCTCATTCACGAAATAGTCCAATAGATCCGTGTCGAGCCGAATCGTTTGTTTTAACGTTATCGTCCAAGGCTTGGTGTAGGCCTTGGGATCGTCGACGGTGATTGCGATGTCGAGGTGTCCGAAATTCAGCCGATGGTACCGCTCGGTAATTTTGGCGGCTTCCGTCAGGGGGTTGCCCATACCGTCGAGCCAGATTCCGTCGCGAAAACCGTTGCTTTGAACGACCAGCACATCGCCCTCCCACTTACCTGTGGAATATCCGTTGAAGGACGGGTTCGGATCAGTCAGCAGCGGACGGCCATCTGTGAATATCTGCCGGTAATTCGAGTTGTATTCGCTCAGGATGACGAGTTGGCCCGGAACCTGAATGATCTTCCTGGGCGTGGGAAAAGCAAGCATCCTGACGACCCCAAGGGGCAGCCCGTATGAAGTGGGATCGTTAACGCGCAATTCGGCGGTCCGCTTCTTGACTAACGCTGCCGCCCATGGCTGATAAGGCAAGCCGCCGGGCACTACCAAACCTATATCGATAAACTCCGGGCTGACCGCGTCGCCTTCGCCGACAGCCGCGGGCAGCCGCAGCTTCGGATCCATTTCCCACAATCCGGACAGGTCGGGCTTTCCATTGGCCATGCGCGGAGCCGGCGCGGACAGGTTTGGCTTCCCGTCGGCGGTTCGGGGAACGCCTGCGGTAGGATAATTCAGCCACTGAGCTGAGAGAAAAGAGGGCGAAAAAGTAAGAGCTGTAGTAAGCGAAACAAGAAGGCGAAATCGTAACATTCTGAATTCCTTAGGCAGTTCCGAATTATACCCTTCACGCCACAAAAATGTCCATCCAGCCGCTGGTTGCCGTTCTATAGGGCGGAGTAAGCTTTTACGATTCCAGCGCCGATTTCACGAGTGCCGCCGCGCGGTAGATCCCGTGGACGAACTTGCCGTACGGAAGCGTGAGGAACAGCAGCAGCACGACAGCGAGATGCACGACGAGCAGCGGTCCCATCGCCGCGGTCTCGCGGAGCACCAGCAAAAGAAGTCCTGTCAGGCTGGTCAGGAAAAGCAGCGCGATGAAGCTCTTATCGCTGCCATCCTGCGCCGCGTCTACGATGGCCGGATCGCGCCTGCGCTTTACGGCATAGAGACCCACCGGCCCGATCAGGAGCCCGATTCCACCGAGCGTTCCGAGAATCACCGGCGCGCTGAAATAAGGATGCGGCGCCATGTACCCGAGGAAATGATCGATACCCGCTACCGTCGTGGAAGCGAAGCACAACATGAATCCGTAGAACGTGAAGTGATGAAAGATGCGCCTTGCCTGCGAATGGTGTTCATCGGGATACGTGCATCCCGCGCCGCCGCTCGAAAGGTTAGTCAACGCCAGGATGTCGCGAACGGCTTTCGCCAGGGCGCCCGGATGCAGGAAACGCGCGAGATTTTCTCCTGCGTCGGTGAGGAACCGCAGGAATCCCGCGACCAGCACGATCGCAATAAACACAGACACGGCAAGGAAGATGCCAACCATGTTTTCATGCGGGATCACGTCGTAAAATATGGGCCCCGCCAGTGTGCGAATCGACACGCCCAGGGCGATCAATCCGAGAATCCAGAAAACCCATGCGCCTTGCCCCGCGAAAAATTTGGCGATGGCTGAGGGCCATGCGTAGTGCCGATACGAATCGGCGCGGATTTTCGCGAACACTTGCGGGACGTTTATGGCGAACTCATGCGGGGGCGCGTACTGGCACGCGTAGTAACATTCGGCGCAGTTGTGGCACAGATTCGCCAGATAGCGCACATCGCCTGGGGAAAATGTCAGGCGTTTCTCCATCGCCGGGAACACCGCGCAATAGCCTTCGCAATACCGGCAGGCATTGCAGACGGTCATCAGGCGCTCGCCTTCGATCAGACTTTCGGCTGGACTCGATAAAATCTTTGGCAATGCTTTAGGAGCGGACGACACGCACGGCCTCCCTTCCAGCGATGCGGCCAAACACGCTTCCAATGGTCATTCCGAAGCCCGCGGGATATCCCTTGCCCAGAATATTTCCGGCCATAATTTCGCCCGCCGCGAAGACATTGGGCTGCGCCGCTTTCTCCTGAAACTGGACCTCGGCATTCTCATTCACTTTCACGCTGAGGTACGTGAACGTGATTCCAGGCCGCAGCGGGTATCCGAAAAACGGCGGCTTATCGAGCTTCTGCGCCCAGTGCGACTTGGGCGGCGCGACTTCATTCGAAGTCTGGCAATCGTCCAGCATATTGTGATCGAAACTACCCGGCAGTACCGCGCGATTGAAATTTTCGACAGTCTCGATAACCTTGTCCGCGGGCAGCTCGAGCTTCGCCGCCAGTTCCGCGATACTCTCCGCGCGAATCGCCGGAAACACCGATGGCATAAATCGTCCAACTACTTTGGAATCGATGATCGAGTAGGCGATTTGCCCTGGCTGCTGCGCGACCAAACGGCCCCAGATCGCGTAGCGTTTCGGCCACAGATCTTCGCCTTCGTCATAGAACCGTTCGCCCGCGCGATTCACGACGATGCCAAGCGGCACGCAATCGAGGCGTGTGACGATCCCTCCGTCGAATTTCGGCGCGCGGCCGTCAATGGCTACCGCGTGACACTGCGTCGGATCGCCCATCGATTCGGCGCCCGCGTCAATCAACATCCTGAGAACTTTCCCTTTGTTGTAAGGAGTTCCACGCACGATGAAGTTGTCCGCGGCATCGCCCCACGCTTCTTTCAGCCACTCGATGTTGGCTTCGAAACCGCCCGACGCCGCAATAAAGCATTTGCCGCCGAACCGCGCCGGTTTGCCGTCGAGGAGCATTGTTCCTCCGACAAAGCGCCCGCCTTCGATATCCAGCCCGATCACTTCCGCGTTGTATAAGATTTCAACGCCCAGCCGCTCGGCAGCTTCGTAATAAGAGTTCATCAGCGCCTTGCCGCCCCCAAGGAAAAATGCGTTGGTGCGTCCAAGGTGCAGCGTTCCTCCGAGCGAGGGTTGGAAGCGCACGCCACGGCTGCGGGCCCACGCCTGAGCGTTCGGCGATTCGCGAATCACCAGCCGGGCCAGTTTTTCATTCGTCTGGCCGCCGGTGACGCGCAGTACGTCGGCGAAGTATTCATCTTCCGTGTAGGCGTCGGTCAGGACGTCCGTCGGAGCCTCATGCATACACCGCATGTTCCGCGTATGGCGGCTGTTGCCCCCGCGAAATTCAAACGGCGCGGACTCTAAAATTTTGACGGAAGCGCCCGCCTCCCGAGCGGTCAGTGCCGCGCAAAGCGCCGCGTTGCCTCCGCCCGCGATAATGATGTCGGAAGAAATCGGCGCATCTTTAGTAGTGTGTGAAGGGAAACTCGTTGAGTGCGGTAAGTTCACGGATAGCCAGTTAATGTATCAGTATACACGGGCGTTTGAGCCTCCCCGCCTTCAGGCTCGCAACCGCGACTTACCGGACTTCGTCAACAGAATCTTATTGGTTCAGCGAATGATATCATCGTCCAAATGAAGCTACTGGATCGAAATCGAATAGTGATTTACCTCGTCGCGGCTGGCGCGGTTCCGATGTTTTCTTCAGTGTCTTTCGCGCAGGCGCCGAGGTTCGCGCAGTTGACGCTGGAAGAAACCGCGGGCGAGCAGCGCGCCCTGGCAGAGCGAATGATGAAGGAGACCAGAGCTGGCCTCGGAGGCCCCTGGAACGTCATGCTTCGCAGTCCGGGAATGGCCGATGGCGTGTTGGATTTGTATAACTACTACCGCCGAAAGACCTCGCTGACTCCGCAGCAGATTGAGTTCGGAATCATGATCACAGCGCGCGAATGGAATGCGAAGTACGAATGGTTTGCGCATTACCCCCATGCGATGGCGGCGGGAATCTCGCCTGCCATTCTCGCCGATCTGCGCATCGGCAAACGGCCCCCGGCGATGAGCGCCGAACAATCGGCGGAATACGACTTTACGACTGAACTGCTGCGCAGGCACGAGGTAAGCGATGCCACGTTCCGGAGAGGTTACGACGCCCTCGGTCAAAAAGGCGTCGTCGATCTGACCGGGCTCGTCGGTACTTACATTACGATTGGGGCGTTAATCAATATAAGCCAGGTGCCCGTAAAAGTCGCCAGCAAGGACGCACCCGAATACCTGCCGGAGAGCACACGCTACCTTAAAGACCTTTTTTCGCGAGAAACTCGATCAAATCGTTAACGCGGCACGAGTAGCCCCACTCGTTGTCGTACCAGGCGACGACTTTTACCAGGTCTCCGTCGATCACTTTGGTCAGTCCCGCGTCCACAATCGAGCTGTTCGAATTGCGCAGCATATCGGTCGAAACCACCGGGTCTTCTGTGTACGCGAGGATCCCTTTGAGTTCGCCTTCGGCAGCCGCTTTCAGCGCGGCATTCACTTCAGCGCCGGAGGTTTTCTTCTGCGTGACGGCCACGAAATCCACCACCGAAACATCAGGCGTGGGGACGCGAATGGAATAGCCGTCGAGCTTGCCCTTCAGTTCCGGCAGAACCAGACCGATGGCCTTGGCGGCGCCGGTGCTGGTGGGAATCATATTGAGAGCGGCAGCGCGCGCGCGACGCAGGTCCTTGTGAGGGAAATCGAGGACGTTCTGGTCATTGGTGTAGCTGTGGATCGTGGTCATCGATCCCTTGACGACGCCGAACTTCTCGTGCAGCACTTTGACAAACGGTCCCAGGCAATTTGTGGTGCAGGAGGCGTTGGAGATGATGTTGTGTTTGGCCGGATCGTAAGCCGCATCGTTGACGCCGAGCACGATCGTCACATCCTCGTTGGTAGCCGGGGCGGAGATGATGACCTTCTTCACCGTGCCGCGGAGGTGTTTGGCCGCATCTTTCGCATCGGTGAAACGACCGGTGGATTCGACGACCACCTGTACCCCGAGCGAGCTCCAGTCCAGTTCCGCCGGATCTTTCACGGCAAAAACCTTGATCTTGCGATTTCCGATCGCAATCGAGTCGCCTTCGACCCTGACCTCATGCTGCAACTGGCCCAGAACCGAATCGTACTTCGTGAGGTGGGCGAGAGTCTTCGTGTCGGTGAGATCGTTCACCGCCACAAATTCAATCTCGGGATTCTGGAGGGCTGCGCGGACAACGTTCCGGCCAATGCGTCCGAAGCCGTTAATACCAACTTTTATAGACATGAAGGGGACCTCTGCTCCTTTAGATCCAAGCTCTTGACGGGGGAGTTGAATTCTCAGAATAGCAAAGAGCCTGAACTCGACCCGGACAGTGTATTTCGCCGGATTGCCATGAGACACTCTGCCCCAGGCTTGTGTCCACGCGAAACGCCGCGTCGGTGACAAGCGCCTGTAATCATTTTGAAATCAGTAAGATATTTCGGCGCACCACCTGCTTCTCCACCCTTGGCCACTACATTGCCACGACGTATGTCTAAATTCCCCGGTGTGATCGCGCTGCTCTGCGCGTGCTGCTCCTGCGGCGCCGCGACGGTACAGCAAATGACGCTCGATCGG
>JALYHT010000261.1 GCA_030776225.1 Acidobacteriota bacterium
GAGCTGGATACACTTTCTCTGGTCGGGAATCATCCTGATCGGCTGCATGGCGTGGTATGAAAGCGATCAGGCGCAATTGCTGCGGCAGGAAGTCGCTGAACTCCGCAAAGACAACGCCACCCTGAAAGTGAACGTCGCGAAAGCGGACGAGTCCCTGCGGCAGGCGCTTTCCGCATTTCACGGGGAGCTGAATCAGTTCCACGAGGAATTCGTACACGCGCGCCGGGAAAGCGGTCAGAATCTCGCGGCAGCGCACGCCATTGCGCTGCGACACGCGGACGCGCTCGCGCAGCAACTGGAAACCAAACGCAGACAACAGGAAGCCCAGCAGAAGCAACTGACCGCGGAGCTCAGCAAAGTGGAGCAATCGACGGCCGACACTTCGACCCGTCTCAACGGTATTTCGAGCGTTGTGGGAGCGGTGAAAGAGGAGTTCGAATCGCAGAAATCGGAGGCGCTGGAAACGCACGGCGCCGTGCGCATGCTGAGCGGACGCGTCGCCACCAATTCCGCCGAGATCAAACAACTGCGCGAGCAGGGCGACAGGAACATCTACGAATTCACGCTGACGCGGTCGAATATGCCGCAGCGGGTAGGCGATATTCAGGTGGTGCTCGACAGGACGGATGCCAAGCATCACCACTTTACGGTGGAGATTCTGGCGGCCGACCAGCGCGTGGAGAAACGCGACAAGACGATCAACGAACCGGTGCAGTTCTATGTCCCGGGCAAGGGCAGCCAGCCTTACGAACTGGTGGTCAATGAAGTGGGCAAGAACTCCATCAAGGGTTATCTCGCCACTCCGCACAGTTAGGCAAAGCAGCCCTGACTTAAAGGTACGCCGGCGAGAGCTCGCTCCCAGGTCAACAGCTTGCCCTTCAGATCGAGGCCGCCCGCATAGCCGGTCAGTTTGCCGTTCGCGCCGATCACGCGATGGCACGGTACGATCACGGCGATGGGATTGACGCCGTTTGCCCGCCCCACGGCGCGTGAAGCCGCGGGATTTCCCACGCGCCGCGCCAGTTCGCCATAACTGATGGTTTCCGCAAAAGGGATCTTCAACAGTTCGGCCCAGACGCGCCTCTGGAATGCGGTACCCGTCGGGGCCAGAGGGAAATCGAAGGTCTTACGTTTGCCCGCAAAGAAGTCATTAATCTGACTTTCCATCATGGCGTTCCGCGCGGGAGGGGCCTCGATTTCGCGAAAGCCGAATTCCGTTAAAGCCCCTTCGGTATCGATAGCGGCCCATGCGGGTCCGAATGGCGTCTCAAACCGCATTGGGTTTTTCCTCTGCTTTCAGACCTGACCCAGAGGTGGCAGATCGCGAAGCCGGGTCGCAGTGGAGACCGGCTTTGAACCGAACCTGGCACCTGTGGAAACAGTCAGCAAATTTGCGCTTTAGTTCCCCTAGAATATCAAAACGAGCGTGCGACAACCGGCACATGATATTGCCGGAACGGCGCCTGGCTTTTCTTACTTCGCCCTTCTTACTTTGCTTTGGGATGCGCGTTGTCGTAAACGCGCATCAGATCGGTGAGGGATACCTGCGTATACTTCTGGGTCGTCGAAAGCCGCGCATGACCGAGCAACTCCTGGATCGCGCGCAGGTCCGCGCCGTGGCTGAGCATATCGGTGGCAAAGGCGTGGCGCAGCGTATGGGGGTGAATGGACGAATCGCCCGCTATATGCGTGGCATAGAAGCGGACGATATTGCGTGCTCCCCGGTCCGTGAGCCGTTCTCCGCGATAGTTCAATAAAAGCGCGTGCTCGTCCGGCCCGGAATGGCGGGACTCAAACCATGCTTCGAGCGCTTCCGCCGCTTTGGAGCCGTACGGGACCTGCCGCTCTTTTTTGCCCTTGCCGCGCACTCGCACCCAGCGTTCGGAGCGATCGAAGTCTTCCAGATTCAGCCCCATGGCCTCGCTGATTCGCATCCCGCATCCGTAAAGAAGCTCGAGCAGAAGCCGGTCACGAACCGGAAAAGGCCGCTCGAATTCCTCGCGGCCCACTCCGTCGAGAATCGCGTTGGTCACTTCCGTGTTCGGAACTTCCGGGAGTGCGCTGGGCATCTTCGGCAACCGCAACAACCGCGCCGGATCGCGCTCGACCCTGTGTTCGAGCGAAAGAAAGCGATAGAGCGAACGCAGGGACGCGAGCTTCCGCCGGATGGTAGCCGGCTGTTGCTCCCGACTGTAGAGATGTCCGAGCCACTCGCGCAGACAAAGCAGATCGATCTGCGAAGGCGCCGGCGGTTCGGTATCCGGTGGCGACAGATACTCCAGAAATTCGCGCAGATCGGCCCCGTAATTCCGCAGCGTATGAGGCGAATCGTTACGCCGGGCGCGTTCGCCCAGAAAGTCCTCAATCGCCTGTGAAAGTTCAGACATGCGCTACGCCCATGTAGACTTCCAGATGCTCCAGCGCGCGGGCGCACACCGCCGTTTGCCTTTCCTTACGATCCCGCGGGTTGGGATTGAGCGGCGGGAACAAATCGAATGCAATATTCGCGGGCTGATAATTGCGATGATCCGCGTGCGAGATGTAATGGCATAACGATCCGATGGCGGTCTCGCGCGGGAGCGCGCGCGCGGGCTCTCCGGTGGCATGCGCGGCCATCAGGAGGCCGGCAACAAGCCCCGTGGCGATCGATTCCACATACCCCTCAACACCGGATATCTGGCCGGCAAAAAAAAGATTGGGATGCAGGCGCAATTGCAAGGTGCTGTCGAGCAGTGAAGGCGCGTTGATGTACGTGTTGCGATGGATCTGGCCGAAACGAAGGAATTCCGCGTTTTCGAGGCCGGGGATCAGCCGCAGAATTCGTTTCTGTTCGGGAAACTTCATATGGTTCTGGAACCCGACCAGGTTATAGCTATCGGCCCGCAGATTTTCCTGCCGCAACTGAACCGCCGCATAAGGCCACCTGCCGGTGCGCGGGTCCGTCAACCCGGTCGGCTTCATGGGCCCGAAGCGCAGGGTGTCTCTTCCGCGCCGCGCGATTTCCTCGATCGGCAGACAGGCTTCGAAGTATGGCGTGTCGTTGGGTATGTGCGAATCGGCCGATTCCGCCGCCATCAGTGCATCGACAAACCGCTCGTACTCCGCTTTCGATAACGGGCAGTTCAGATAATCGCCGGTCCCGCCGTCGAGCGATTTGTCATAGCGCGACGCCGCGAAGGCGATCTCGCGATCCACCGTGTGGCCATCGACAATCGGGCTGATGCTGTCATAAAAAAACAGGCGGCCGGAACCCGTGAGTTGCGCGATCTTTGTGGCGAGATCGTCGCTGGTCAGCGGCCCTGTGGCAATAACAGTCATCTGCTGCGGATCAAGCCCGACTACCTCGTCCCGCCTGATTTCAATACGCGGGTGGGATTCGATGGCGCGGGTCACCTCCGCGGCGAACGCGATGCGGTCGACAGTCAGCGCCTGCCCGCCCGGCACGCGCGTCTCCTCCGCGGCCCGCAGCAACAGCGAATCGAGCCGGCGCAACTCTTCTTTCAGGAGCCACGACGCCGAAGGGTGTTGGTCGCTCTTCAGAGAATTACTGCAGACAAGCTCGGCAAGCCGGTCGGTCTGGTGCGCGTCGGTGGTGCGTACGGGCCGCATCTCGCAAAGCGTGACGCTGAGCCCGCGCTGCGCCAGTTGCCACGCGGCTTCCGTACCCGCGAGACCGCCGCCGATCACTGTTATGGACGAACCTGTGCGGGAAGACAAATCCTATTTTAAGTTGACCAGCTTATAAACATCGCGCTTGGAGAGCCCCCGCTGCCGCGCGATGGTTTTCATCGCGTCCATCCGGTTCACGCCGGCGCGCACCAGCGCCTCAACCGCTTCTTCGGGGGGCGTATCGTCCGGCGCAGGCGCATTGGCTTTGGCGATCAGAAGCACGAACTCTCCGCGAACGGAATCGCGCGCCTGCAGCGCCGTTCGTATTTCGCCCGGCTTTCCGCGCAGCACCTCTTCGTGCAGCTTGGTGAGTTCCCGCGCCACCACGACTTCGCGTTCTCCCATGGCGGCCTCGATATCTTCCAGGCACTCCACGATTCTGTGCGGGGCTTCGTAGAAGATCAGGGTGGCGGCTTCGTCTCTGAAAGATTCCAGGACTCGCATCCTCTGCCCGTGCCTGGGCGGCAAGAATCCTCCGAAGTGGAATTGATCGGTCGGGAGGCCGGAGACGACCAGTCCGGCCAGCAGAGCGGAGGGCCCCGGCAGGGCTTCGACGCGAATGCCCGCTTCCACCGCCGCGCGCACAATTCTGTAACCGGGGTCTGAGAGCAGCGGCGTGCCGGCGTCCGAAACAAGGGCGCCGTTTTCGCCCTGCTGAAGACGCGCGATCAGGTCCGCGGTTCGATGGGCTTCGTTGTGCTCGTGGTAACTGAGGCTGCGCGTGTGAATGCCGTAATGGTCGAGCAGGCGTTTCGTGGTCCGCGTATCTTCGCAGGCGATCCAGTCCGCTTGCTTCAGAACGCGAACCGCCCGGTAGGTGATGTCCTCCAGATTGCCTATTGGAGTCGCAACCACATAAAGCAGCCCGGGCATAAACATGAGTATAGTGGCGCGGAGAATTCGGCCATGATCGAAGCGCCGCGGTTGAAAATCAGAGACGCGCGAACCGTTCAACGGCCCATGGCAAGGCGCGAAGCCAGGATGTCCGGTAAACCGGCCGTCTGGATCTTGCGCTGGGTGGTTGCAAAGTCGTACCGCACGCGGCGCTGCACAAGCTCCAGCGTTTCACTGTCGAAGAGGGCATAGGCGGCGCGTGAATCCCCGTCGCGCGGCTGCCCCACGGACCCGGTATTGATCAGGTAAATACCGTCGGGGTCCATCTTTTGCCACATCTCATTACGTCCGTCAACCGCCGCCATGGCCTGAAATGTGCCGCGTGCGCGCGCAAACCCGCACTGGATATGGGTATGGCCGAAAAACGTCACGCGCGTGTCGAGGGAATCGAATACGCTGCGCGCATCGGTTCCTGTAATCACGTATTCGTCTTCGTCGAGAGGAGAGCCGTGGATCAACTGGAAACCGTCCGTCTTCAGCGGACCCGGCGGCAACCCGCGCAAATAGTTGGAATTATCCTGAGACAGCCGCGCCATCGTCCAGATGGCAGCGGCGCGCGCCACAGGATTGAACCACTCCAGGTTCTCAATTCCGCCGCAGGCGCGGTCGTGATTGCCGCGAACCACCACGTCGAGGTTATTTCGCGCCCAGTCCACCACCGCATTGGGATCGGGGCCGTAGCCGGCGAGATCGCCGCAGCAGACGATACGCTCATACTGGCCGCGCCCGTTTTCGAGTACGGCGTCGAGCGCTTCCCAATTGCTGTGTAAATCGCTGAGGACGAGATAACGCACTGGTACTAAGCCCGGGTCAGGCGAAGAACGGAAATTTCAGGCGGCGCGCCGAGGCGTACCGGAAGAGCAATGGTCCCGAGGCCGGCAGTCACGTAGCAACTCTTGCCTTCCAGCCTGTACAGGCCCGCTACGTAAGGCGTGATAAAGCGCGCGAAGTTGAGCGTCTGGTTCAGTATTTCCACCGTCACCTGGCCCCCGTGGGTGTGGCCGCTCAGCATGGCATCGAAACCCTGCTTTACAGCGGCCGGGAAAACATCCGGATTATGGGAGAGCAGCAGATTGGCAGCGCCCGGGACAATCAACCCCGAGGCGCCTTTAAGATAGCCCCCGTCTCTGATGCTCTGAAAGTCAACGCCGGCCACGTTGAGCCGGGCGTTGCCGAACTGCAGAACTCTGTTCCGGCTGCGCAGAATATCGATACCGTATTTCGCGGCTTCGGCCACCTCGTAGTTTTCACATTGGCAGTAGATTTCGTGGTTCCCGAGGCAACCGAGAACTCCGGCATCGGCCCGGAGACGGCCCAGCTCGCGGATGGCGGCATCGAGCGGATCGCCCGGCTGCGTAATCACGTCGCCCGTGACCACGATCAGGTTCGGCTTGCGCTCATTGAGCATATCGACGGCGCGTCCCGCATCTCGCACGCTGAGCCAGGGGCTCACGTGGAGATCGCTGATCTGCCCGATGCGCAGGCCTTCGAGATCGGGATGCAGATCCGGAATCGGCAGATCCGTCTCTTTCACATAGAACCGCGTCCGCTCCACGATGGCGCCGAAGGCGGCCGCCGCGAAAGGCGCCGCAACGGCAACCGTGCCCGCCGTCTGAATGAGCCGCCTGCGCTCGGGAGAATAAACCGCCGCTTTGCGCCGGAGCACAAATCGGCAGACGAGGTAAACGGCGAACGAAGGAATCGATGCCAGCCCCCAGATATTCCCCGTAGCGACCAGGGTTCCGCGAATCCAGAACGGCACCCACACGAGATGACTATAAAACCGGTGGAACCGGAAAGGAATGGAAATTACGAACAGGGTCCAGAGCAGACACAGTAAAGCGGTGGCAGGGCGCTGCAGGGAAGGCCACAATCGCTTCCGCCACTCTGAAAAATAGAGGCGTCCGACTGCGAACTGCGTCCCTGTCGACATCGCTATAACGACCAGATCGGGAAGTTTAGAGTTGGGCACGTGTTTGAATTCCAGCGGAGCCTGTTCTGCCGGCTTCCGCCAGCCAGATTTGCAAAAACACGCCCAATGCGGCGCACACGGCTGTCTCGGATCGCAGTATAGAAGGCCCCAGGGAGGCGGCCTTCCAGCCGGCGGCAGGGAAAAGCAAACGCTCCTGTTCGGTCCAGCCGCCTTCGGGGCCGACCAACAGCGCCGCCGAATCACCCGCCGCGAACTGCACGGCCGTGATCAGCGGTTCGGCCCCGGGCTGTTCGTCGAGCCAGCACCTGTGGGTGGCTGCGTCTTTCAGAGCGTCGGCTAAACGAAGTGCTTCGCCAACCTCCGGCGCCCGCAGGCGGCGCGATTGCTCGCTGGCCTCCCGCGCAATTCTGCGCCACCGCTCGGCCCGTTTCTGCGCTCCCGCGAATAAGCCATGTTCACTGCGGCTGGCTTCGACAGGAATAATCCTGGCCGCTCCGAGCTCTGTAGCCTTCTCCACTGCCCATTCGAACCGCTCAAATTTGATCAGCGCCAGGTAGAGAGTCACATCGGGAAGCGCCGGACCGATTGCAAGTTCTTCTATTACGCTGAAACGGACCAGATCCTTGCGCGCGGTCTCGACCGAAGCCAGCCAGGCACGTTCATTGTCCGTGATTTCAAACTTCTGGCCAGCCTCGATCCTGAGCACGCGAGTGAGATGTTGCGCGCTGTCACCGGTAATTTCAGCATGTCCTTTGCGGACCTGATCTACGAAGAAGCGACGCCGGGCCATGTACGATTCTACGAAGTCCGGTCACAAGGCCAGGTGTTGCATCCTGACGTTTGTTCGTCACGCCGCCTGTTCCTGCGCCTCTGCTTCTTCGAAATCGGGTTCTATCCAGCGGTCCCAATGCGACATCAGCCTCATGTATCCCGATAAATCCCGATCAAGTATTCGCTGCTGGCATCCGGCTCCGCGAGCGCCAGCGATCTGCCCGCTTACCGGTTCCTTTGCGCCGGCTATTATCGAGCCAGTCCGGAAAAGACGTGTGGTGCAGCAGATCGATCACCGGGTTCATGCCTTGCCGCCACCTGTGGCTCATGGGCTCATCCATCCAGGTGAAATCGAAATGGCCGGGAGAGCTTTCGATTCTGTGCCCGGGGGCAGGATAGCGAAGGTCGCTCACCCCCGCCGCTCTCAGCAGATCGAGATCTTCCCGCCACTTGCGCAGGTGTCCGGTGGTCTCGATGATGTCCAGGCCCGAACCGAACACTGCGGAGATGTGGCCTGATCCAGAGGCGGCTCGAAACACCAGAGTTGTACAATGTTTACGCTACTCCAATGATTGCGCTCCTTCGCGGGACGCTGGTCGAGAAACATCCGAATCAGGCGATTCTCGAAGCGGGTGGTGTCGGCTATGACGTCACGATACCGATTTCGACTTTTTCCCAGCTTCCCGAAACGGGGGTGGAGACGAAGCTCCGCATTTATACCCATGTCCGCGAAGACATCATTGCGCTTTACGGCTTCCTGACAGCGGACGAAAAGAACCTTTTCGAGAAGCTGATCGGGGTGAGCGGCATTGGTCCGGGCCTCGCCGTGAAGGTATTGAGCGGAATGGCCGCGCCGGATCTGTTGAATGCGATTCGCCGCAATGAACTGGACAAGCTGGTGCGCATTCCCGGAGTGGGAAAGAAAACCGCCGAGCGTATGGTTTTAGAACTGCGCGATAAGTTGCCCGCCCCGGCAGGGGATGATACGGTCGCGACACCCTCGCTGTCGCGCCTCGATGAAGACGTGTTGTCGGCGCTGCTGAACCTCGGCTGCGCGCGTCCGGCCGCGGAAACGGCTGTACGCAAAGCTCGCGCCGGCGGCGCGCCCGACGAATTCGAGCCGCTGTTCCGCAAAGCGCTGGAGCTCGTAAGGTGATGAGGTGACGCCCGAGCGTCTGGTTTCGGCCAGCGGAAGCGAAGACGAACGGCAACTGGAAGCGGCCCTCCG
>JALYHT010000262.1 GCA_030776225.1 Acidobacteriota bacterium
GAACGCCATCATCTTCATCGATGAGCTGCATACGCTGGTCGGCGCCGGTTCCGCGGAAGGCTCGCTCGATGCGGCCAACATTCTGAAACCCGCCCTTTCCCGCGGTGAAATCCAGTGCATCGGCGCCACAACCCCGGCCGAGTTCCGTAAATCCATTGAAAAGGACCGGTCTCTCGAACGCCGGTTCCAGGCCGTCAAAGTGCCGCCGCCCAACGAGGCCGACGCCGTCAAAATCATGTACGGCATCAAAGACCGCTACGAGAAATTCCACGCGGTCAGCTATACCGATGAAGCCATCGAAGCGGCCGTCTACACCTCGAACCGCTACATTCCCGATCGCTTCCTGCCCGACAAAGCCATCGATCTGATCGATGAAGCGGGCGCGCGCGTGAAACTACGCCAGACCACGCTCCCGAGCGACCTCGCCGATATTCAGAAGCGCATAAAATTCATCGTCCATCGCATGGAAAACGCCATCGCGAACCACGAGTTTGAAAAGGCTCGCTTCTATTCCGATGAGGAGCGCAAAGAGCGCGAGAACATGCGCCAGCTCCGCGAGAAATACAACCTGGACGATTCTTCCACCGGCGTCGTAACCAAGGAAGACATCGAAGAAGTCGTGGCCCGCTGGACCGGCGTCCCGATGACCTCCATCAAAGAAGAGGAAATCGCGAAGCTGCTCCGTATCGAAGACGAGTTGCACGCCCGCATCATCAGTCAGGATAAAGCCATTTCGGCGCTGGCGCGGGCCATCCGGCGGTCGCGCGCGGGGCTCAAGGCCTCCAGCCGTCCGGCGGGTTCGTTCCTCTTCCTGGGGCCTACCGGCGTCGGCAAAACCGAAGTCGCGCGTGCTCTCGCCAGTTTCCTTTTCGGCAGCGAGAAGAGCCTGATTCGCTTCGATATGTCGGAGTTCATGGAGAAGCACTCGGTCTCGAAGCTGATCGGTTCGCCTCCCGGCTATGTCGGCTATGAGGAAGGCGGCCAGCTTACCGAGCGCGTGAAACGTTCGCCGTATTCGATCATCCTGCTCGACGAAATCGAGAAGGCGCATCCCGACATCTTCAACATCCTCCTGCAGGTGTTTGAAGACGGCCAGCTCACTGACGGCCTCGGCAACCAGATCGATTTCAAGAACACGATCATCATCATGACCTCCAACCTCGGGGCGCGGTTCCTCGAGAAAAAAGGCCATCTCGGCTTCCAGGCCCCGCAACTTGAAGGTCAGGCGTCCAAGGTCGAAGATCAGGTCCGCGGTGAAGTGAAGCGTGCGTTCAATCCGGAGTTTTTGAACCGCCTAGACGACATCATTCTCTTTATGTCGCTCACGGATGACGATCTGATCCAGATCATGACGCTGCTGGTGGAACAGATCAACAAGAACCTCGAAAGTAAGCAGATCAAAATCCGGCTCCATACGGATGCCGCGAAATACATTCTGGAAAAAACCTGCGGCGACCGCAGTTACGGCGCGCGCCCGTTGCGCCGGGCACTGCAGAAATACATCGAAGATCCGTTGTCCGAAGCCCTGATTCAGGGTCTTCTGCCGCGGCCTTCCGAACTGGATATTTACCTTGGCGAGACGGGTATTTATTACCGCTTAGCCAGCCAGGGGCCGCTCAACATCTCTGTCGAACCATTGGCCGAACAGTCTGGCGAAGAGGTGCCGGTGGCGGCTGGGGAAGCAGAGGTGGAACGCGTCGAATCGCCCGGTATTCTCCTCTACAATTTTTAGCCGGTTAATCTCCTGGCAGCCACGCTTCTTCTGCGCGAGGCTGCCAGGCTCCCTCTCACGCTACCGCAAATTCCGGTATGCGCTGTCGAAATAAACCAGCGGTTTACCTTCCCGGTACGTAGCGCTTTTCACCTCGCCGATCAGCACCGTATGGTCTCCCGCTTCGAACGTGCGCACCACCGAACACTCCAGGTGCGCCAGTACCCCGTCCAGCAGCGGCGTCCCCCACTCCCCCTCATGCCAGACCAGCTCCCGAAAGCGGTTTTCCGACGCACTCGAAAAGCGCCGCGACAAATCCTCCTGGTGCTCCGCCAGGATGTTGATGGCAAACCATGAGCTCGAAATAAAGTGCCCCAGAATCGCATTCCGCAGGTCGATACTCACCAGCACCAGCGGTGGCTCAAGCGAAACCGAAGAGAACGAGTTGACGGTCATGCCATGTGGGTGACCACTGCCGTCCAGCGTCGTCACGACGGTAATCCCTGTGGTGAACTGGGCGCACGTCCGCCGATAGAGCCACGCGTCGATATTTTTTCGACCGGGGCCAGCCGGATCGGCCTTACTTGACATTGAGATAACCCTAATTCTATCATCGCTTTAAGCAGGTACATTCAGCGCGTAGCCGGGGAGCGTGTCCGGGTGAGCTGTTTTCTGAAACACAGGAGGCGCGTTTGATCAAGCTCGACATCATAAACGAAGTCGTCGGCAAGACCGGTATCACTAAAACGAAGGCTGAAATGGCCGTCGAAACAGTGTTCGAAAAAATGAAGCGCGCCCTCGAACAGGGTGATCGGATCGAGTTGCGCGGCTTCGGCGTGTTCACTGTCAAACCGCGCAAAACCGGCATAGGCCGCAACCCGCGCACAGGCGCGGAAGTCTCTATCCCGCCCGGTAAAGCAGTTCGCTTTAAACCGGGTAAGGAACTCCAGACGCTGCAGTAAAACCCGCCTCTCCGAGCCAAATCGGGAATTGCCGAACCTGTGTTTCCAGAAGACCTGATCGAAAGCGCTGGCACACGGCTCCCTGAGACCGGGCAGACGACGCGCTTCGTCTCGCCGGATTCGGGCGACTACGCGGGTGACGTTGCCTCCTCTCCGCCCAAAACCCGCCTATGGCTGCACCTCCTGCTGCTTGTCCTCACCATGTTCACCACCACGCTGGTCGGCGCGCACATGCAGTACAACTTCAGCCATAATCTGCCTTTTTTCGATCTCGAACGCGACCTCGATATCTTCACCGTCGGCCTGCGCAGCCCCGCGCTCTTCGCCGCCGGACTCCCGTTCTCGCTCACGTTGCTCACCATACTGATGGCCCACGAGCTCGGCCATTATGTCGCCTGTGTTTACTACGGGGTGGACGCCACGCTGCCCTTTTTTCTGCCGGCGCCGACTCCGTTCACGGGCACGCTCGGGGCCTTCATCCGCATCCGCTCCGCCATCTACAGTAAGCGCGTTCTTTTCGATATCGGCGTCGCGGGCCCGCTTGCCGGTTTTATATTCCTGATCCCCGCGCTGGGCGTGGGACTGGCGTTTTCGAAAATCATCCCGGGCATCAACCATCAGGGCGCCATCCAGCTCGGAACGCCGGCTCTCGAATGGCTTCTGCAGCGCATGATATTCCCCGGCGTCCCCGCCGCTGACATCTATCTCCACCCTGTCGCCCGGGCCGCGTGGGTGGGCATGTTCGCCACCGCGCTCAATCTGTTGCCTGTCGGCCAGCTCGATGGCGGCCACATCGTTTACGCCCTGCTTGGGCGCTCGCACAAGTGGATCACCCACTCGTTCCTTCTCTTACTGTTGCCCATGGGCAGATGGTGGAACGGCTGGTGGCTCTGGGCCGTGGTGCTTTTCTTCCTCGCGCGCAAGCACCCGCCCGTTTACGACCGCACGGATATCGGTCGCCCGCGCGTGCAGCTCGGCATGCTCGCGCTGGTCGTCTTCATCCTCTGCTTCTCGATCACTCCCATCATCGATTGATGAAAATCAGCGCCACCATCGTAACTCTCAACGAAGAGCACAACATCGCCCGGGCCATCCGGAGTCTCAACTGCGCCGATGAAATCGTTGTGGTCGACAGCGGCTCCCGCGACCGCACCCGCGAGATTGCCCTGCGCCTCGGAGCGCGCGTCTTCGAAGAACACTGGCGCGGCTATGCGGCGCAGAAAAACTTCGCCGCCGCCGCCGCCGCGAACGAATGGATTCTCTCGCTCGACGCCGACGAACAACTCACCCCCGAACTGGTCGCTGAAATCGCCCGGCTCAAACAGAGCGGCCCGGGCTTCGACGCCTATTCCTTCCCCCGTAAAGCCCAATACCTCGGACGGTGGATTCTCCACAGCGGTTGGTATCCCGACAAAAAAGTTCGCCTGTACGACCGAGCCAAAGCCGAATGGACAGGCGATTATGTCCACGAGAGCGTACGCGTCCGTGGCCGCGTCGGCGAACTGCAAAGCGATCTCCTCCACTTCACCTGCAACTCGCTGTCGGACCACCTCCGCACGCTCGACCGCTACACGACTCTGGCCGCATCGGAACTTGCGGCGCTCAACCGTCCCATCGGCATCCGCCGCTTCACGCTCGACCCGCTCTGGACTTTCTTCCGCGCCTACGTCCTGCAGCGCGGCTTCCTCGACGGTACTCAAGGGTTCACTATTGCCTGGATGGCCGGCCTGTACACTTTTCTCAAATACGCCAAGGATTACTTCGCGAAGCGCGCGCCCCATGAAAATCCTCCACCTCGATAGCGGGCGTGAAATGCGCGGCGGCCAGTGGCAGGCTTTCCGTCTCCATCGCGGCCTCCTCGAACGCGGCCACGACTCCCTGCTCCTCGCCCGCGGCGAATCACCCCTGCTCGCCATGGCCCAAAGAGCGGCGCTGCCCTGCGGCGTCCTCCACCCGCTCCAGCTGCCTGTTGCGTCTCATGGCTTCGATATCGTTCACGCGCACGATGCCCGCAGCCATACCGTGGCCGCCGCTCTGGTGCGGGCGACGGTCGTTGTCTCGCGACGTGTGGCGTTTCCGGTTAAAGACTCCTTCCTCTCGCGCCTGAAATACGCACGCCCCCGCCTGTTCCTTGCCGTCTCGCAACACGTCGCCGCGCAGCTCAAAAGCGCGGGCATAGAAGAAAGCCGCATTTCCCTGGTCTACGACGGCGTCCCTGTTCCCGCGGAACCCGGGGAGGGTAATGCAGTCCTGGCCCCCTGGTCGCGCGATCCGCAAAAAGGCATGGCGCTGACCGAAGAGGCCGCGCTTCTCGCCGGCATATCCATCCGTTTTTCGGAAAGCCTTGAAGACGATCTGCCACACGCCCGAGCCTTGGTCTACCTTACGCACTCCGAAGGTCTTGGGTCCGGTATCCTGCTCGCTATGGCGTATGGCGTTACGGTTATTGCTTCCCGCGTCGGGGGCATCCCCGAACTCATCGAAGACGGGGTAAACGGCATTCTGGTCGAGAACGCTCCTGAAGCCGTGGCCGCCGCTCTGAAGCGCATCGACCCCAAGCTCGGCGCTGCGGCGCGGCTCACCATCAAAGAGCGGTTCAGCGAAACTCTCATGGTTGAAAATACGTTGCGGGCATACGCGAAAGCGCTGACTCATGCCTGAGTGGCTGATGGCCGGGCTCTTTGGGCTGCTCATCGGCAGCTTCCTGAACGTCTGCATCTACCGCTGGCCCCGCGATCTCTCGGTCGTGCGGCCCCGCTCGGCCTGCGTCGATTGCGAGCGACCCATCGCCTGGTACGACAACGTTCCGATCCTCAGCTACCTGTTGCTGCGCGGCCGCTGCCGCCGATGCGGAGCCCGCATACACTGGCGCTACCCGCTGGTCGAACTTCTCACCGCCCTCTGCTTCGCGTACTTCGTCTCGCGCGCCGGATTCTCGCCTGAAGCGGCGAAATACTGCGTCTTCTCAGCCCTGCTGATCGCGCTGGTCTTCGCCGACCTCGACATGCTCATCCTGCCCGATGAACTCACTCTCGGCGGTTTCCTCATCGGCCTCGTGTTCGCGCTCTTCATACCGGTGCCGGATTCCACCTTCCGCTTCATCGCCGCGATGTTCGGGTACCATCCCGCCCCGCGCCTCGGCATGCTGGCTGAAGCTCTGTTCGGCGCGCTCGTTCCGGCGGGCGCCATCTGGTTCGGCGGCTGGCTTTTCGAAAAGGTCCGCCACAAACAAGGGCTAGGCTTCGGCGACGTGAAAATGCTCGCCATGGTGGGGGCGTTTCTTGGCATTCGCGGCGCCCTGCTCACCATCGTGCTCGGGGCGCTCGCCGGCTCTCTCATCGGCATTGTCTACATCAAGGCCACAGGGAAAGACCCCAACGATTACCCGCTGCCCTTCGGCTCCTTTCTGGGCGCCGCCGCTCTCTTCGCCGCCATCGATGGCCAAAGCATGATCGGGTGGTACATGCAGAGCCTGTCCTGACACTTCCTGAGTTATTAGGAAAGCCTTCTCTTTATAAATGCGGGCCTGATTCAGCGCTCTGGCGAAATTACGATTCCCCTCCCCAGATGCTTGCCCGGCCCTGCAAATATAGCGGACCAGACGGGCGATGGGCAATAAGACAAATTAAAGATTAAATAAAGTCACAAAAGTTCACTTGAAACGATATATCGCATTGAGTTATGTTTATTGAACGCGCTATCTAAGGATAAAAAGAGCCGAGGATAATATCGGAGGATAAAAAGAGCCGAGGATAATATCGGAAAATCCCATCCGCCAGCATTGTCAGTATGTGCTTTTGGGAAAAACGATGGTCAGACCTTTTATTGCAAGTGTGTTCAGCCGCTTTGTGAGTTCGGAGCGGCAAACGCCACTCCCGACTTGATTAAGCAACATCGCGACACGGGATGACATCTCAGATTCCGCTCATCTCTCTCCAGCGTCATGCGGACATTTGTGCCGACCTATATCTGGTATATATCAGCCGGCCGCAAGCAGCATGGCCTTACAGTCCCTGTTGCAAGTCACTGAGTTACACGATTTGAATATCAGCTCTCGGCTATAGACGTATAAAACCTTCAAATGGTTACATGTCTACTGGAATATCTCACTGTATGTAGCCAGGCCTTGACAGCGTCTCTTTTGAGACCGACCAATATATAGTTCTTCTGGCCACTTTTGAGTTTTTGCTGCGCTGAAGCGGAAATTGCGAGTATTTTCATAGAGCGTGCGAAGAAATACGCCAGGAATGCCAAAGTAAATTGTTGATGGTACTGTTACTTGCCAAATCGGTTCAGGATTCAGTCAGAGAATTATGCTTTACCTCTCTATTCTCCTGTGGGATACTTCAATTCTCAGTTGTTGTTAACTTGAGTATGCAGTCTTGAGGAAAAGCGCTCATGCCAGCGCTGACCGGTTGTTCCCCATCGCCTCGTCGGCGAAATTCATAATCACAAACGTTGTCCCCGCACTGGGGCGACATCTTCGACGGATAGCTGCACCCGCAGTGTTTTTTTCTGAATTGAAAAGTTGGGACTGAAAGGGCGAAGCTTGTCCTATTTAACAACACCGTCCAGCTGGAGAGAGACAGGACAATGAAAAGCTCATCGGCGATCCCCTGGGAGGCAGTCGGGGCAAGTCCCGACGAACTGGAAGAGCGGTGGTATGCGCTTCGATTACGATCCAATTTCGAGGCTAAGACCACAGCTATTTTGAAAGAACGGGGCTTTGACGGATTTTCTCCAACTTACAAGACGCGAAGACGGTGGTCTGACCGAGTAAAAGAGATAGACAGTCCTTTGTTTCCCGGTTATGTGTTTTGCCGTTTCGGCGCCCCGGATCTTCTGTCGATATTGAATACGCCTGGAGTTGTTCACATCGTCAGCATAGGCAGGACGCCCGTTCCGATCGATGACGCCGAAATTGCGTCCGTGAAGGCTATCTGCTCCAGCAACCTCACGACGCACCCCTGGGCTGTCGCGAGCGGTCGCAGGATCGTCATAATCGATGGACCATTAAAAGGTGCGGAAGGCGTAGTCATCAAAGTCAAGGACTGTTACAGGATTGTAGCTTCCATCAGCCTGTTGCAAAGAGCTGTCTCCGCCGAGCTTGAAGCAACATGGGTCACACCGGCGAATTGAGTTTATTAATCAGCGATTCCAGCGAGTGCGGGGAGACATGGGTCGAGCTAACAAACAATACGATCCTTTGCCAGGGCACGAACATTCCAATAAAAGGACATCGCGCTGAATGAGGGCGACTAGTGCGGTCACTGAGCCGGTTTCGATCAGCGATATCGGACTGCAGTTCAAGTGGCAACGTTCTTTGTTGCTCTGTGCGCGCTTAACCGAATTGTCATCGACAGAAGACTTCATCGGCGTGGGCGACTGCCTTATCCAGCTCAGCACACGGGAGCTATTTACTCCCCGCGGTCGGCAAAGGCTTCAGGAAAAGCCGTTCACGCTTCTCCTGATCTTTATCGAGTACGGCGAAAGACTGGTAACACGCGACATACTCTATGAACGTCTATGGAGCGGCGTGGCTGTCGCCTATCAATATGGACTTGACACGGTGGTAAAGAAACTGCGTCAGGCGCTTGGTGAGTCGAGATCCACAGCGAAATATATAGAAACACTGCCGCGCAATGGATATCGGTTGCTTGTTCCGGTTCACCGGAACCCCAGTCAAATCGTGACGATGCAACGTGCGCTGGGCGCCGGCAACTACCCCTATCGCTCTTCAGCCCCAGATGCCGAAAACGCAGCGGAAATCGATCCGATCCTCCAATCGGGATATGAACACCTCGCCAGGGATTATTCCGGTGCAATTGGCATGGGGTTAGGTCTCGCTCGGCAAGCTCTCGATCTTGCCCCGGATAGCGGACGAAGCCTTTCATTGCTGGCACTCGCCGGGCTGATGTCAGGGATGTCCGGAAGTACCAGACCGGCGATGGCCTGGTCCAGCGCGAAGTCGGCAGCGCTTCGTGCGGTCCGCGCACAGCCAGCCGATTCGTTGCCGTTCTGTATTCTCTGCTGTGCGCGGGGCTTGTTCGAATACGATCTTGCGGGGGCTGTTCGCGATTGGGAGCATTTTATTGGCGAAGCCAGCTCGGGCTGGCATTCGCATTTCCTGCGCGCGCATCTTTTTCTTGGGCTTGGAAAACCGAGCCAGGCTTATCGAGTCGTCGCGTCGGGGCGCGAGCTTTATCCGAACATCCAGAGATTGGAGTCGCTCGCCCTTCTTTGCGCTCGGTTCGCGCGAAGCACAGGCCAATGGCATGCAGACTTGCCGTCGAGACCGGGATCGGATTTATCAGGCCCGGAATACAACTTTCAGTACGGTCAGTTGCTGCTTTCCGTGAACGCATTGTCCGAGGCGATCGCCTGTTTGCGCAGGGCCTCTGAGGCGATGGAAGAAAACTCGGGAGCCGAGGCAATGCGTGGCATAGCTCTCCTTCGCGCGGGCCAGACGCAACAGGCGCAGGAAATAGATCACATACTCGATGCGGTTGCCGAGCGGCAACGCACTGACGCATACCACCGGAGCATCCTTAAAGAGGCGCTGGGCATGAGAGACGCCGCTTTGGGCCTGCTGGCGGTGGCGCGAGACGAGCGATCGCATTGGTTTGCGCTGGCCCTGTCGGATCCGAATCTCGATCCTTTGAGGGCTGATGCCCGATTCGTCCGGCTGACTCGCAGCCTGATCATTTGAGCGTCGACCAACAGATAACTGCCCCAATGTGCCATTGCACCCGCCGGTTTCACATGCACAGCACTGGTTACACACCTTCGCGGAAGTTGAATACGTTCATCGCCCCAACCGGGGGACTTGGATGAACACCGCGGCTCCCCGGGAATACTCGTGGAGAAAAATCGAGGTTTCTCTTTTGTCCGATGCCAGCAGCCATATGGGACATGTTATTCACTTTGGGGATCGTTGGTATGCCTTTGAGGCGATTCACAAGAGGGAATCTGGAGACGACTTCGCCTTTGTCGGAGACTACCTCGATGAGGCCGCAGCCCGGCACGCAATTGAACAGCTCTCCATTTTGAGCGGCAAAGAGAGAATGCCGGAAGCTCACGCCGAACCCAATGCTCTGCCTGGGTGGGGCGCCGGCAAAATACTCACCGGCCCACTTCGAGTGACAGCAGACGATGGGCCACCACGCCCTCACGCCCGGCCGGTCTCCCGACGGCTGGCGCTCCATGGCGCACAAACGCCTTCTGCTCTGACCCATTTCTGGGAGCAGGAAACCAAAGGGGTACAAATAGCGGCGCAGCAAGGCGCCTGGACGATTGCAAGACGCCGTATACGCGAATTGGTGACTCTTATCAGTGCTCATGCTGCAATGAACCGTGACCCGGTGTTCCTGGCAATCGAAGCTGCCGCAAGGCAGCTTGGTAAGTCGATCGTACAGCGTCATCCGGTACGAATTGCGGAATCGTTCGATAAATTGATGAAGACATTTGCTTCGGGGCGAATGGCGTTGAGAGCGAGACCGGAAACAAAATCACGCGCTGAGTTACATTCCGGCGGGGCCCGGTGAATGTCAGTTAAAGATGAGCGTGTTTATGAGCGTCACTGTTACAAGCCTGGGGTACGCGGGCTGTGTGACAGCCGCATGCATCGAGTCGATGTCCTTTCGCCTGAGGACGCTTCGCTCCCCTCGACCGTCGCCGCATAGGATTTAAGCGCCGCCCGGAGGAACATTTGCCGTCCATTACACAGCCAGTTCAGACAGCGGGCACACCGCCGCCCGTAAAAGCGCTGCCCGTGAAGTCATGGGTACTGCTGGCCGGCACGCTGGCCGTCGGCGGGCTCTTTAAAGCGGCTGCTTTTGCAAGGGAGACGTTTATTGCATCGAAGTTTGGCTTGTCGAATCTCACCGATGCCTATTTCGGTCTGCAACAGCTGCCCCTGGCGCTCGCTACGTTTATGTTTGGCGCGTTCGCCCTTGCGTTCGCGCCGGCTTACGCTGGCGCCCGGAGGGACGCAGCCCATATCGAGTGGCTGCCCGGGCTGGTGTTTTACGGGTGCCTTGCCGGAGTCCTGCTGACGGGCGTGACAATGGTGTCGGCCCCGATTCTGTTAGGGATTTTCAATCAGCCGGGCTCATATGGACGGCCTACACTGGTTATTCTTAGTGTTTGTTACGCGCCGATTGTTTTCATCGGTATCTGGTCGGCGATTTCCACGGCTACCGGCCGTAACATTGCAGCCCTCACACTCACGGGTTTGCCTTACCTGTTGATGACGCTTGTCCTGCTGGCTTTGTACTTGTCCGGAGCGCTCAATGGCCTGTCTCTGCCGATTTCAATGTCGGCAGGTTTCGGCCTGGTCGGGGTGTATGGACTGGTGAGAATTCTTATGACCCTGCGGGGGCCGTTTGACTGGACCTCGATTGTCGCTCCCTGGAAATCCCCGGCCTGCCGTGGGTTTCTGCGGCAGCTATCAGCGTCTTCCATCGAAAATGTGGGCTTCTCCGGCAATCAACTTCTACTCGTCTACTTTATAGCGCGGACCGGGGTGGGGGCCGTATCGGCGAACAACTGCGCGATGCGGATAGGGATGCTCGGTTACAGCATTCTGGCCCAACCTCTGGGGCAACTGGTCCAGTCGCGCCTGTGTGTAACGGACCATCGAGACTCATACGTTGTCTTTCGAAAATGGTTGATAAGATCGATGGTGCTGATAACCGGCGTGGCTCTGGGGCTCTATGTCCTTCGGGTTGACATAGTAAGGGCCGTTTACCTCCGAGGGCAGTTTACGACATCCGATCTCGGAGCGGTAAGCGCAATCTTACCGGCGTGGATAGGTTATTTCATCGTGATGTCGCTTAACTCATTCGCCGCACGTTATTTGTTCCATGCGTCACGGGGGGTCGAATACGTCCAGCGGATGATAGCGGCATATGTCGGCGCAAACGCTCTGCGGATTGCCATCGGTTCGCATTGGGGCCCGCCCTCGATCGTCTGGTGCTCCGTCGCGGCCGAGAGCGTGGCGCTCATCATAACCCTGCGATCGGTCCTTTCGATGGAGCAGTCCGTCAAGTCGGTTGCACTCAACCGGCAGATGTCCAATCGGCAAATATGAGCGGTGTGCTTCCAGTGGCTTCTGAAAAAGACAAACGGATCGTAGTGTTCACGTGTGAACCGACATCGGGCGCGGCGCGCTATGTGAAGGAATGGGGGCTTTCGCTGGCATCGGCGGGAGCGACGGTCACACTCATTTGTCCATCAAATTTCGATTTCCGCGACGAGTTGTCGTCTCGCGGCCTGGCGATTGTTGCGTCGAGTGAGCGGCAATGTTTCGCGGCGGGAAGAATGGAACGGGTTGCGCGCAATCTTGGACAACTGTGGAGAAACGCCGGCATTCTGCTCCGCACTGTCCGCCGCGGGGATGTAGTGCATTTTCAGTTCACGCAACGGCTGATCGGCATAACCTTCTTCGTCCTGAGCTATCTGCGCCGTTGCCGGATTGTACTTACCGCGCACGACCCCAGGCCGCATAAATGGCTGTTGCCTGAGATCTTCAGGCGCGTGGAGTGGCGGCTCACACAATGGTCTTACTCACTCAGCGATCGGATCATTGTCCATAATGAGGCCGGCAGGCAGGTGCTCATAACGGACTTCCGGCAGCCAACGGACAAACTGGTGGTGATACCGCACGGCCCATTCAAGGTCGAAAACTATGCGGCGACCCCGGGGCCGCGCGAAGACAAACTGAGAGTTCTTCTTTTCGGCTCGATCCGCGAGAACAAGGGCGTGTATCAGGCCATCGAGGCGGTTCAGCTGGTTAATGCCGGCGGCGACACGCGCGTTCTGCTTACGATAGCCGGCGAGGTTTTCAATGCAGGGGAAGCGAGTTACTGGCAGAAATGCCGGGGGTTGATCGCACGTGATCCCGAGGGCATTACGGTTATCGATCGCTACGTGCGCGACGACGAAATCGGAACGTTATTCGGTTGTAACGACGTGCTGCTGTTGCCTTATAACTCTTACACATCCGAAAGCGGCGTGGCCGCTCTGGCGCTGGCGAACCGGAAAGCCATCATAGCGGCGAGAACAGGCGGCCTGACTGCCCTCCTCGATCGCGGGGGCTGCGGAATTCCCATCGGGGAATGCACGCCGGCGGGCATTGGCGAGGCGATTTGCAAGGCGATTGACGCGGGTCCGGAAGCCCTCGATGTCATGGGGCGGGCCGGAGCTGCAATGCTCGAGGCCGAGCGTTCATGGCACACCATTGCCCGCAAGACACTTCAGGTGTATGCGGGTATTGCATAGCCTGAAGACCCCTTACCGGCTTTCCTAAGAGAGCGCTCTGCCCGGCAACTCAGGGCCGGAGCGACTTATACCCATATGAATATGACAGCTACACGAAGCCAGGCGATACCCCCACATGAAGAGGCCGGTCGAGTATTGATGTTGATTACGACGCTCACTTTTGGTGGGGCCGAAACCCAGGTCGTTCGATTGGCAATCGAGCTGAAACAACGCGGCTGGACTGTCAGGATTGCCTGCCTCGTGGATCCCGATGCCTATATAGGCCAGCTGAAAGACAACGATATCGAGACGGTCTCGCTGGGCATGCCGCGCGGGATACCCGACCCAAGAGCCATATGGCGGTTGAAACAGGAATTGTCAGCCTTCAGGCCCGACGTGGTGCATTGTCATATGGTGCATGCAAACCTGCTCGGCAGGATCACCAGAATCCTGCGGCCCGTCCCCGCGCTGATCTGCACTGCCCACAATCTGCAGGAACGGTCGGAAAAGGGAGGCGGGACATGGCACAAGGAGTTCTTGTACAGAATTACGGATTCACTGGCTGACAGCACCACGATTATCTGTCAGGCTGCTTTCGATCGCTATATCAGCGTGCGCGCGGTTCCACGCAGGAAACTCAAGCTCATTCCCAACGGGATCGATACGGTAAAGTTTTCGCCCTCCCCTCTCCAACGCGATGCCGATCGCGCCGCGTTTGGCGTCGGCGGCGAGTTCCTCTGGCTGGCCGTTGGACGACTTGTGGAGCAGAAGGATTATTCGCTTTTACTGTGCGCGCTGAGCCTGCTGCCGGCAAAAGGATGGCTTCTTCTGATCGCAGGCGGAGGACCTCTGGACGCGACGCTGAAAGCGGAGTGCGTGCGGCTCAATCTCGAGAAGCGTGTCCGGTTTCTGGGCGCCGCCGAAGATATCAAACGTCTTTACAATGCCGCAGACGGTTTCGTAATGTCGTCTCGTTATGAAGGTCTTTCAGTCGCCCTCCTGGAGGCTGCGTCGATGGGCCTGCCCAGTGTCGTGACAGACGTTGGCGGGAACGCGGAGATAGTCATCGAGGGCGTGTCTGGCTATGTCGTCAAACCTGGTGATCCGGCGCAGCTGGCAAACGGCATGAAGCGTCTCCTTGATGCGGAACCGTTCATGAGGCAGCAATTAGGCCGGGCGGCGCGAGCCCACTGCACGGAAAATTTTCGCTTTGAGGATATAACGACCAGGTGGACTGATCTTTACCGGTCGTATCTTGGAAAACCCCGCGCGCTTCAGGCGGAAGCCCTTTGAAAGAGGAAGCAGCATCATGAAGGTTCTTTATGTGATTACAAGGGCCGAGCGAGGCGGCGCCCAGGTACATCTTCTCGATCTGATAGCAAGCCTTCAGGGTAAAGTTCAGGCACTTATTGCTACGGGCGAAAGGGGATTTCTGTGCAACGAAGCCGCGCGAATGGGCGTCCCGGTCCACATAATCCCGAATCTCACGCAGCCGATTCGGCCGCTGAAGGACGGCAGGGCCCTGCTTGAACTCATTTCCCTCATTCGGCGCGAGTCGCCGGACCTGGTTCACGCGCATACTTCAAAGGCAGGTCTGATAGCGCGGTTGGCCGGGCGTTTAACCAGAGTCCCAACGGTTTTCACAGCCCACACCTGGAGCTTTGCAGATGGAGTACCGTGCAGACAGAAGCTGCTGGCGGTTCCCCTTGAGCGTCTCGCCGCTTCGTTCGGCGGCCGGATTATTACGGTCTCGGAAGCCAATCGCGCGCTCGCGTTACGCCGGAAGATTGCGGCGGACCGCTGTCTTGTCGGTGTCTGGAACGGAGTCCCGGACGTGCCGCAACAGGCCGCGCCGGGTAAGTCCGACGTTGTCACGGTTACGATGGTGGCGAGATTCGCCCCGCAGAAAGATCACCTGACTCTGGTGAAAGCCATGACCGGCGTGCGCGGAAACTGGCGGCTGCTGTTTGTGGGCGATGGCCCCCTGCGGCCTCAGGTCGAAGCGGAAGTGAAGGCGAGTGGTCTCAGCCAGCGCATTGAATGTCTGGGCGACCGGGCGGATATTGCAGAGATTCTGAAAAAGACAGATATATTTGTCCTCGCAACCAGGTGGGAAGGGCTGCCCCTGAGCATTCTGGAGGCCATGCGCGCCGGCGTGCCGGTGATTGCAACGGACGTGGGAGGAGTGGCCGAGGCAGTGACCGATGGCGTCACCGGGTACTTGACCCGTTGCGGAGACATAGAACAACTGCGCGATTGTCTCAATCGTCTCGTCGGTTCTCCCGAGTTAATGGGAACAATGGGCCGCGCAGCCCGAAGGCGTTATGAAAAGGACTTCAACGTTGAAACGATGGCCTCAAGGACGTTGGCCGTTTACAGAGCAACCAATGACACGGTTGATCTGACTTTCGCTAAATCAGTTATTCAGTGGAGGTCTGAAAAATGAGCGCTGCCGCTGTTCAAGTCGTTTCAGCACCCTCTTTACCGAAGTTCGCCAGCAGAAGCTGGCTGACCGGTTTAAGCGTGGTTGCCGCCGATGTAATCGCTTTTGCCCTGAATATCATTCTAATATTCAGTCTGACCGGCACCTGGAAGCAGGCGCTTCTGCAGGGTATTTCGGCCCTCGTTGTTTTCTTTGCGATAGGCCTGTATACAAGCTGCGGGCTCAATCCCGCGCGCGAATTCCGGGAAATTCTGGTTGCGTCGACGATCAGCGCCGCCCTGACCGCGGTGACGGCGATGTTTACCGCGAACAGCGCCACGGCAACAGGGATAGGCGTCTGTATCTCGTGGGGGGCAGGCATAGCGCTTGTCATCCTGCTCCGGGCAGTCATGCGCGGACTCTGTTCGCGTTCCTCATGGTGGGGACGCCCAACCGTAATGTTCGGCTCGGGGACAGCGGCGCGGGCCGCGGTCAATCACGTCCTTGCGCACCCGGGCATGGGATTCAAAATCGTCGCGGTATTCGATGATAGTCTTCCGGACTGGCCGGAGCTGATCGAAAACGGCATAACGGTATCCCACGAGCGGAATGCCTCGGCGGCGGCCCGGACCGGGGGGGTTACGCACGCAATCCTCGCATTGCCGCGGCAGGCGGGAGAGGACGTGCAGCGAGTTCTCCGGGGCGAGGCTAGGCTATTCAGAAACCTCCTGATCATTCCCGATCTTCCGGGTATCTCAAGCCTGTGGGCGGAAACCCGGGATTTTGGGGGCCTTCTTGGTCTTCACGTGCGGCAAAGCCTCCTGCAGCGGGAAGCTCGAATGCTGAAGAGGCTCTGCGACATATTGATTGCCGGTTCGGCGATCATGCTGCTGACACCGGTCTTCCTGGTTATCGTCCTTGCGATGCTGATCAGTTCGCCAGGTCCATTGTTCTATGGACATGTGCGTATCGGCGAGTATGGGCGGATATTCAGAGCATGGAAATTCCGCTCGATGTGTAACAACGCCGACGAACTGCTGAAGAAGCATCTGGCCGCAGATACGGAGTTGCGGCTGGAGTGGGAGCGCGATCACAAGCTCCGCAAAGACCCCAGGGTTACCTGCGTCGGACGATTTCTGCGGAAAACCAGTCTGGATGAGCTGCCTCAACTCTGGAATGTTCTGTGCGGCGAGATGAGTCTTGTCGGCCCGCGGCCGATCGTGAACGAAGAGATTCAGCGCTATGGCGACGTCTTCGACGTCTATAAATCAGTGAAACCGGGAATTACCGGAATGTGGCAGGTGTCGGGAAGAAACAACACCACATACAGCGAGCGGGTCCGCTTCGATGAGTATTACGTGACGAACTGGTCCATCTGGCTCGACATGTACATTCTGGGAAGAACCTTCAAGACGGTGTTGTTCCGCGAAGGGGCGTTCTGATCAGGGCGTCCCGGTTCGAAGAAGAAGCCGGCCGAAGAAAAACAGCGCCAAAGCTATAACGATCACAGCGATCCATCCACATCCGGCCTTAGCTGTTTGTGCGCCGCGAACGTAGTCGATGAATTCAAGAGGCGTTTTATTGCGCTTTCGGAACATCCCTCGATCCACGCTGAATCCCGGAAGAATCCGTGTCGTCATTCCTCGTACATATTAACCCACAGCGCCATATCCGGTGCGAAGGCAGGCGAACTCGCCATGCAGCGTGATAACGCGATGCCGCGCGGTGCTCTGGTAATCTCACTCGATCTGGAGTTGCACTGGGGCGTCCGTGACCTTCGCCCCCTCGACGGCGCCGAACGCCGGCGCCTCCTCGCGGCTCGGTGCGTCGCTGTCCGGATCGCAAAGCTGTTTGAGGAATTCGATATCCATGCAACCTGGGCGACGGTGGGCTGCCTGTTTGCCCGATCGCGGGAAGAGCTCAGACACTTTGCGCCGAAGAACAGGCCGGCCTATAAGGACCGGCGTCTCGATCCTTACCTTGAGCTTCTTGGCGAAGATGAAGAGGACGATCCGTTCCATTTCGCGCCCGATTTGATAGCCGACATCGGCCGCAGGGAGGGGCAGGAAATTGCCTCCCATTCCTTCTCTCACTATTACTGCGGCGAATCCGGTCCACAGCTTTTGGATTTCGAGGAAGACCTGAGATGTGCGTTGTCGATCGGCAGAACGAGGGGATTCAAAATTCAGTCATATGTGTTTCCCCGCAACCAGGTAAATGAGAGTTGCCTGCCCATCCTGGCCAGGTATGACGTCCAGTCTTACAGGGGTACACCAACATCGGCCGCGCACTCGGCCGGGAGTTTTGCATTCCAACAGGCGCAACATCGACGGTTGCTGAGACTTTGCGATAACTATTTCAATCTGTATGGGCCTCAAACAGTGTCATGGCCGGTCGACTCGCATCCCCACTCCACCCATCCCCGGTCCATCCCGGCGAGCAGATATCTGAGGCCGTGGCGGCCGGAGATGCGATGCTTCGAGCAACTGCGATACGGGCGCATTGTCAGGGCTATGGGGATCGCCGCAAGTAACGGAGAGTTGTTTCACTTGTGGTGGCATCCGGAGGATTTTGCATTGTTTCCCGAGAAAAACCTGTCGTTTCTGCGCCGCATCCTCGAAGCATTTGAAAAGTACAGGCGCAATGAAGGCATGCGGTCGCTATCGATGGCTGAGGTTACGAACTCCGTCATGATGCAGCGGCGTTCCTGCCCGGCTCACGCCTGAAAGGTCGATCAGCCCAGGATTATGCCACCGGAAAAACGCGGCGAAAAGAACAACCGGCCGATGCTGATGTATGTCATCACGAGAGCTGAACATGGCGGGGCACAATCCCATGTGCTCGACCTCGTGAGGTCCTTCAGGCAGGAGTTCTCCGTCTGCGTGGTTACGGGCGAGCGGGGATTCTTCACCGATGAATGCCTGGCGGAATCGATTCCCGTGCATGTGGTTCCGGCTCTGGTGCGGAACATCAGCCCCTGGTCGGACGTACGCGCGTTTCAGGGGTTACTCCGGCTTATCGAAAGAGAGAAGCCGGATCTGATTCACGCACACACATGGAAGGCGGGGATCCTGGGCAGGCTGGCGGCGCTTCGTCATGGAATTCCATCTGTCTATACCGTGCACATGTGGCACTTTGGGCCCGAAACGCCGGTTTTGTGGAGATTGTTCGGCCCCATAACGGAGCGCGTGGCCTCCCGTTGGTCCGAAAGGACGATTTCCGTTTCGCGGTGGGGCGCCGACGTGGGGAAGCGGTATCGCATCGCGCCGGAATCGAAGATGGTCGTGATCCATAACGGTATTTCCGATGCTCCGGGACGATCCGTGCCGGGAACCGGCAAGGCATGTACGATCGCGATGGTTGCGCGATTTACATCGTTCAAGGACCACGAAGTTCTGGTACGTGCATTTGCCGAGACTGACGGTCAGGCCAATCTGGTCCTGATTGGCGGCGGCCCGACGCAGGAACGGGTCAAGCGGCTGGTGGACTCACTGGAGATCGCGGATCGCGTGACGTTCACCGGTACAAGGAGCGATGTGGCGCAGCTTCTCCCGACTACGGATATTTTTGTGCTTGCATCAAAATCCGAACACCTCCCGATCAGCATACTTGAAGCCATGCGCGCGGGTCTTCCGGTAATTGCTTCCAAAGTAGGCGGCATTCCGGAATTGGTGTCTCACGGTGAGACGGGTTTGCTTGTCGAGCCCAGTTCCGTCACCGAAATGAGAGGCGCGCTCAACAGACTTATTGGCGATTCCACACTGCGCGCAACGATGGGAAAGGGAGGACGGCGGCGTTTTGAAACCCGGTTCTCGCTCCCCATGATGGTCGCGCATACACGCGCCGTATATCACGATGTCCTCAATGAAAGAAGACTTCAGCGAATGCCGCCTGCTTTTCACCGCGGTCAATCAATGGAGAAGCGGATCGAAAAGCGATTCGAATGGGGCGAACATATTGCCCCGGGCGACAGGCGTCAGGCAGGAAACCTGGCAAAGCACAATAGCTCGACCCGCTGAGATGGCCTGAAGGGCTGCCGCGAACTGACCCCCCTCTAAACCGCCCTATCACTCTGGAAGCAACAAAGAAAGAAGGTAAGGATGAAGAGTCTTTTCTTCAGCTTGATCGCAGGGATACTCTCAGCCGTCGTGCTCTTCGCACAAACGGACACAACAACGCCGGCCGGCTCTGGAAATACACGTTACATGCCTCCCCTGCAGGCGGGAGATCCCGATAAGAATCTTCCCTGGCTGCCACTTGGCCGGGGTGATCTGATTTCAGTGATCGTCTCCGATTGCCCGGAATTATCGCGTGCCTTCCGAATCGCCGACGATGGATCGATTTCGATGCCTCTGCTCGAAGGAAAGATGTACGTTGCCGGTAAACGGCCCCCCGAAGTGGAGCAGCTCATCGCTGAGGCGGCGAAAAATCAACATCTGCTGGTGCGTCCCAGCGTGGCGGTAGCGGTAATCGAATATCGAAGCCGGCCTGTCAGCGTCGTCGGAGCAGTCAATCATCCCCTCATATTCCAGGCAATTGGCGAAATCACTTTGCTGGATGCCCTCGCCCGTGCCGAAGGACTGAACGCCGCGGCCGGCCCCGAAATTGTGGTTACCAGCCAGCAAGGCCGTGGCGCCGATTCCGGGATGCCGGTGAAAATTCGGGTGCGGCAACTTCTCGCGGGAAAGGATCCGTCGCTCAATCTGGTTCTGAAAGGCGGCGAAGAGATCAGGGTTCCGGAAGCGGAAAAGGTGTATGTCGTCGGAAATGTAAAAATGCCCGGCGCGATTCCGGTCCACGACGACGTGAGCACCACAGTTCTCAGGGTACTTGCGCAGTGTCAGGGGCTGACGCCGTTTTCGACGAAGGACGCCGTTGTGTACCGGCTGAAACCGGGCAGCACCGAGCGCGAGGAAATTTCGATTCACCTTAGCCTCATCATCAAGCGCAAGGCGCCCGACGCCGCGCTGCTTCCGAACGACGTTTTCTATGTGCCGGATGCTACCGGAAAGCGCGTAAGTTTAACCGCCCTCGGGAAACTCGGCGACCTTGGTGGTTCCACCCTTTCAGGAATGGCAGTCTGGAGCCGCTTTTAAAGCACGACTAAACATGACGGAGGAGACTGTGCTGGAAAAAAATACGCAGCTGATGCGGGTCGAACCCGCTCGGCCACTGACCATACCGTCTACCGCGCGTTCGTACGCGACGCCAGTACCGGAAACTGAACTATCGCTCAGGCATTTTGTCGCCATAATCGGCCGACATAAGCTTCTGCTTGCCGCCTTCGTCATCGTTGGGATAGCCGTGAGCACAACCATATGTATGCTGATCCCGCCAGTGTATGAAGCCACTGCCCAGGTTGAGGTGGATCGCCGATCGGCCCTTGAAGGTTTGAATCAGGCGGAGTCCCTCACGTCCGCCGTAAGCGACATGGACCAGATCGTCACGACTCAGTTGCAGCTTGTAGTATCCGATCCGGTATTGCGGCCGGTGGTCGAAAAATTCGATCTTCTGCGGAGTGAAGGTCAGCTTGCCGGACGCTTTGGAAAGCCTCTTACTCCCGGGCAGGTGAAACGCGTCGAGACCGGTCCCGTGCAACTGCGACGCCTGAGCGTTAAACGGCCTCCCAACACATACCTGATCAACATCAGTTATCGCGCACAGACCCCCAACCTAGCTGCGGATGTCGCCAATACCATAGCCGCGGCGTATGTGGATTATGTCGGACACCTTCACGCAGCGGACAGTAACAACATGAAGGCGACTATGGTGCAGCAGAAGTCGGAACTCGAAGCCAGGATAGCCCAATCGAACGAACGAATCACCGCCTTAACCAAAGAGCTCAACGTACTCGACCCCGAGCAGCGGACTTCCATCCTGTCAAGCCGCCTGAGCCAGCTCACGAACGAATACACCCTGGCCCAGTCGGACCGGGCAAGGAAGGAGGCCGAACTCCAGGTAGTTAAGTCGGGTTCTCTTTCGGCTGCGCAATCCTCAACCCATGGCGATGCTCTCAATCGACTGATCGAAAAGCGGAACGATCTCCGCCAGCGGCTCGCCGATGTCAAGACTACTTACGGAGACCGATATCCCGAGTATCAGCGGCTGAGCAATCTCCTGCGCGAAGTCGAGCGCCAGATCGGGGAGATGCAGGAGAATATTCAGCAGCGGACCGACAGTGCCTACGAGCAGGCGGCAAAACATGAGCAGGGCATAAAGACGGCGCTCGACCAGACGACAGGCACATATGAAGGCCTTGCACCCCGCATTGTAGAGTACCAGCGTCTCAAGCAGCAGGCGGATATAGACAAGAAAAATTATGACGATCTCGTCCAGCGGATTCGGGATACAGACATAAACCTCGGCTACCAGCGGGGCGTGGCAAGAATGGCGAACCCCGCTCTACCGCCAACGAGCATAGCGTTTCCTAAAATTCCTCTGGTTCTGAGCGTCTCCATACTTCTCTCAATCCTGACGGGGCTGGGCGTCGTGATCCTGACGGACGCGATCGAAAGCCGGATTTCGGGGGCCGAAACGGCGGCGCGGTACCTGAGTATCAGTGTCATTGCGAAGCTGCCCGTGATCAAGCGGCACGTCACCATCGCCAGGCTGGCTCAGGCAGGCTTCGACACAGAAGAAAAATCGCTGCAGAGCCTCCAATGGTTTCATGAAGGCGTCCGGACGCTTATGAACACGCTGAATCTGTCAATCGACCCGGAGCGGACCAGAACCGTGCTGCTGACAAGTTCCACGTCGGGCGAAGGAAAGTCGACGGTCTCTGCCCATCTCGCGCTGGCCAGCGCCAGAATGCGCCGAAAGACGCTTTTGATCGACGCGGATATGCGCCGCGGAACGGCGCACAGGCTCTTTCAGATTCCGCTCGGCGGCGGTCTTGCGTCCGTCCTCGAAGGTCGGATGGACTGGCGCAGCGCGGTGATCCCGATCGAGGGACAATCGCACCTGCGAGTGTTGCCTGCCGGTCGCATGTCTCAGCTTGCGTTCGAACAATGCGGAGTTGTGATGCCCGAGCTTCTTGCCGAGATGGGGCGCGAGTACGACCTCGTGCTAATCGATGCGCCACCACTTGCTCTCGCTGAAACGGTCCAGTTGGCCAATATGGCGGACGGAGTAATCGTCGTGGCGCACGCGGACAAAACAACTGCTTCTTCGGCGACAAATCTGATTGGCAAATTGAACGATCTGAACATAAATATCCTCGGCATGGTCCTGAATCATTCCAAAGAGGGAATGTTCGGCGGATACTACAACTCCTACTACTACGGCTACCGGAACAAAAAGAAACTCCGAAGCGCGACAGCCTGAGGGGCTGCGGAACCGATGGCGGATGGAACGCGATCAGTTGAAATACATGACCAGCAGGGAAGGCCGATGAACCGAACAGAACCTCGATCGCTCGCGTGCCTGGTATCGGGCGTCCTCATGGGCACGATGAGCTTCGTACTTGGGATCTACTGGCCACTGTACGGGGTCAATCAGAACCTGGCCATCATGTTTCTGCGGCCTTCGATCCTGGGGGCTGCCGTGGGCCTTGCTTTCGTATGGTATCGCCGGTCGATGACGATGGCGGAAAGGCGGCTGATAGTCCTTTTTTCGGTCGAGTTTGCATTCC
>JALYHT010000263.1 GCA_030776225.1 Acidobacteriota bacterium
GCCCGATACCGTGCCGATGGAAGCCCGCTGGCTGATCTTGCCTTCTTTACCCACCGCGCTGCTGATGCGCGCAAACTCCGCCGCGGTATGGCCGTTCAGCCGGAAAATCTCATTCAGCGTATCGTTCACCTTACCCGCCACGCCTGTCCGGTCAACAGGCAGCCGAACATTGAAATTTCCTTCCTTGAACGCAATCAGGGTGTTCAGGAGCAGACCGACGTCAACGGTGTCAGGCGAGGGTTCGTTATGGGAGGCGCCATTCCGCGGACTTTCGTGCCCGGCAGCCGGTGTCGTGACTTCGCCGCTCAGGGGTCCTGCGTCAGTCTTGCTGGTGCGAGTGCCCGGGGCAGTACGTATTTTCATGAAATCTATCTCCTGTGAAGCGAAAAGCCGATTCCTGCGAACGCCACTCTAAACCGCTTCCGGACGGGCGTCGTTGTCCAGCAGTTTTTTCAAAGTGGCGCCGATGGCCATATAATCCCTGAGCTGCGAGGGCTTGCGGATAAACCGATCGGCGCCTTCCCGGATCGCATTCAGCCGGTCTTTAGGGGAATCCGAAGAGGTAAAAAGAACGGTAGGGACCGTTCCCAGATAAGGGTCCTGGCGCACGTAGCGCAGCAGATCGTTTCCATCGTGCTGCGGCAGATTCAGATCCAGCAGAATCAGAGCCAGCGGGGGCTTGTCCGAATCCTTTTCCCGCTCCAGAAAATCCAGGGCTTCCTTGCCCGTGTAAGCGACCTCGAGTTGAAAAACGGCCCCGCTTTCCCTGAGCGCCAAGTCCATCATGTAAACGTCGGCTGGATTGTCCTCAGCCATGAAAATACGGCGCATTGGGTTTTCGCCCAACACGTTAGGTTCCGAAGTTCTCTGCGAGCTGTCAAAATAACTCACCGTACGCTAGCGTACGAAAATCAGAGGCAGCCTTTCACCAGTCGGGAGCCAAAATATGTAGTGTCTATCACACTTAGGTCGAATTGCCCCGGATGATTGCCGCAATATCCCGGTGCCCGGCGGCCTCCGCAGCTTCAACCGGACTCATGCCCCCCGCTCGTTTGGCGAATGGATCGGCCCCGTATTCGAGCAGGGCCGCGATGACTTCGGCGTCGCCCTGCAGGGCTGCGGCCAGCATCGCATCCGTGCCCTGCGAATCCTCCCGTGTCACATCGGCTCCCGCACCCAGTAATTCGCGTACCAGCCCTGCATTGCAACTGACCGCTGCCATTAAAGGAGTTACGCCCGTATCGGTGGCGCTGTTTACATCCGCGCCACGCCCCAGCAGCAGCATGGCTACATCGCGGTGGCCGCGAATGATGGCTGCGATCAACGCGCAAATCCCCTTTTCACCCCGCGCGTTCGCGTCCGCCCCGCGCGCCAGCAATTCGGCTGCAATTTTTGCGTGGCCGTGCAGGCTCGCCGCGATCAGGGCGGTGGTTCCATCCGCGCCCGCCGCGTTCACGTCGGCGTTGTAGCGGAGCAGATTCATGAGCCATTCTGTGTCATTGTCGGCTGCGGCTGAGACAAGCAGGGGCAAGCCCCGGTCATTCCTGGCATTCGGATCGGCCCCGCGCTCCAGGAGCAGCCAGGCGACCGGCGGATGAACGCCCGCCGCGCCGGCCAGAGCGCCTTCCATGCCGGCGCCGTGAGCCAGGAGCGCGCAAACCACCTCAAGGTGCCCATGCGTCGCGGCCCCGATGAGCGGCGTCAGCCCGGAGTTATCCGGCAGACTTGCATCCGCCCCGTGCGACAGCAGCGCTTCCACCGTGTCGACGTGACCGCCGATCGAGGCAGCCAGCAGCGCCGTCGAGCCAGCCTCCGCACGGTGGTTCGGGTCGACCCCCTTCTGCAGCAGAAAATTGGTTACGGCCGCCTGTCCCTGGGTGGCCGCAAGGATCAGGAGCGTGGCGTTATTACGGTAGCGAAGATTGAGATCTGCCCCCCGCGCCGCGAGGAACTGGACGATTTCGAGCCGTCCCCCGAGAGCCGCCGCCAGCACCGCGGTAATACCGCTCGTGTGCCGGGCATTCACTTCCGCCCCCTGATCCACCAGCGACCGGACTTTATCCGAATTTCCGGCTGAAGCCGCCTGAATCAATTCCACGTCGAGCCCGGTTGCCATTGCTCCCATCATGCCACTGCCTGGGAGCATGGCTTCATCGAACTGCCAGGAGGTTCAGCCCGGTGTATTCCGGGCAGCTATCTTTCGCTCCACCGCCGCCATTAAGCGCGTATGGACATCATCCGGAATGGTGCAGGAGGACGTCCCCTTATACACCTGAATGGTCTTGCGCGTGGTATCGCAGACGACCCAGCAGTTCGGGCATTCCGTCAGATGCCTTTCCAGTTTCACCCGGATCTCACCCCTGGTTTTCTCGTCGAGAAAATCGTTGAGCTCGTCCAGAAACTCTTTACATGTAAGCAAAGGCGTCTTCCCCCCTGCGTTTGAAGAAACGCGTGAGTTTATCGCGCAGTTGCAGGCGGGCGCGAAGCAGGCGGCTTTTCACCGCGGGTACTGACAAATCGAGCGCTTCCGCGGTTTCTTCCGTGGAAAGTCCATCCACATCGCGCAGCGTGAAAACCGTCCGGTAAATAGGCTCCAGCTCGTCAATGGCTCCGCTCAGGATGCGGTGCAGCTCTTCCTGCGAAAATCTCTCTTCGGGATCGGGATCCCAGGCCGCGATTTCGCGCACCATTGTGTCCTCGCCGGTATCGATCTGCTCGTCGAGAGACACCGCGCGATCGCTGCGGCGCTTTCGCAGTTTCATCAGCGCCTGATTGACGGCGATCCGCACGATCCACGTATAGAAACGCGAGTTGCCCTGAAACTGGTTGAGGTGTTCGTAAGCCTTCAGGAACGCTTCCTGCAGCACATCCTCGGCATCTTCGCGGTTTTGCGTGATATTCATTGCCAGCCGGAAGATCTTCCCCTCATACCGGCGCAGCAATACCGAAAATGAACTCGCATCGCCCTCGCGTGCCCTCTCAACGAGTTCGATCTCGTCGTCGACAGGCGCTTCGGTCGGAATGCTTTCCGTGGCCATTTTACGCGAAGCTCCATTGTCCCATGTCCGGCTTTCCCATGCCTTGGGTCCGCATAGGCCGGAGCCGGCGGTTACCGTGCGCAGAACCATACTGCTGATGGATGCAAACGGGTGGCGAAAGTTTCGTCCCCGCTTACTGATTCCCCATTTGTTCCCAATTTCGGAGCACCCGCAGGATGTAATTCCGGGTCTCGGCATAGGGCGGCACGCCGTGATACCGCTCCACCGCGGCGGGCCCGGCATTATATGCCGCGAGCGCCAGCAGAACCTGGTTCGGGTCGTTTTCGTATCGGGACAGCAGGTCCCGCAGATACTGCGCTCCGCCGCGGGCGTTCTGACTCGGATCGTGCGGGTCCACTCCCAGCGTACGCGCTGTCTCGGGCATCAGCTGCATCAGCCCGATGGCGCCCTTCGGAGACAGAGCGTCAGGCTTGAATCCAGATTCGGCTTTCATCACGCTGGCTACAAAAGCCCCTGGGAGCTTGTATCTGGCGGCCGCATCTCCAGCCAGTTCGGCGGGGGTTTTCGCGGCTGCAACAGTTGCCGCCGCGCCTGGCGCCGAACCCGTAGCCGGGCTCGGCCGAAATCGGCTGCTGATTTCTTCCTGTTCGTATCCGGAAATCGAAGACTCGGGTATCTCCACAACGCCGCTTCCCGAGTAGATTCGCACCGCCCCGCCAACCCTCTCGTGCCGCTCCGCATGGAGCCGGAATCCGTTGCCCAATACGACGTACTCGCCTGCCCAGATCGGCGTGCCCTGCAGCGTCAGGATTACCGCCGTCAGGACTATAAGATAAGACAGATGCTTCATGGCCAATAGCTTAATGACGTTCGGGGAGTGCAGTCTGTGTACCCGAAAATTCGACGTCGGCAAAGTCTGGAACCTTTGCGATTGCGGCGGTCCGCTGCTGGTCCGATACGCACTGGAACGCATTGGTGAAGCCTGGTCGCGCGACACCCTCGCCTCCGCCCCGCATTCCATGTGGCGCTATGCTCCCGTTTTGCCCGTCCGGCATACAGCCTCAGTTGTCTCACTGGGGGAGGGCATGACGCCTCTCCTGCCAGCTACCCGCGCTGGCGCCCGCATCGGCTCCTCAGCCCTGTTCATTAAAGACGAGGGGCTCAATCCGACCGGCTCCTGCAAAGCCCGTGGTCTCTCCTGTGCCGTTTCCATGTGCCTCGAACTTGGCATTCGGAAGCTGGCCATCCCTTCGGCGGGCAGCGCCGCCGGCGCCCTTGCGGCCTACAGCGCGGCAGCGGGCCTGGACTGCCACGTATTCATGCCTGCGGATGTCCCGCAGGCGAACTTCGTCGAGTGCAGCGCATTCGGGGCGCGCGTCACGCTCGTCCCGGGTCTCATCGGCGACTGCGCCCGCCTGGTGGCCCGGCTTGCCCCCCGCGAAGGCTGGTTCCACATGTCGACGCTCAGTGAGCCTTACCGGATCGAAGGTGCCAAAACCGCAGGCTATGAAATCGCCGAGCAGATGGGCTGGGAACTGCCCGACGCCATTTTTTATCCGGCCCGGGGCGGCGTGGGCATTGCCGGGATGTGGAAAGCTTTCGCCGAACTGGAAACGCTCGGCTGGATCTCATCCCAACGCCCGAAAATGATCGCTGTGCAGGCGTCCGGCGAAGGCCTTATTCTCAAAGCCGTGCGCGAAAGCGGCGGTACCGCGGTTGCCGTCCCAGGCGCCGAACGACTCGATGCGGGGATCCGTCTTGCCTCCGAAGAAGGCGTGTTTGTGAGCCCGGAAGGCGCAGCCTGCGTAGTTGCGGCGGAACGGCTGCTGCGCGAAGGCTTCCTGAAACGCGACGACAAGATCGTTATCTGCAACACCGCCTCCGGCCTGAAGTATCTGGAGGCCTATTCGACACGTTTCCCCCGCAACGCCGCCGGCGAAACGGATAAGCTCGGCGGACTCATCACGCCTCGCTAAGTTATTAATCGGTTCGTCCTAAGGGCGTCCGAAGGCGCCGCATCACTTCGGGTCCACAGCGGGCATAGTGGCGGCTGTTCCAACTGTAGATCGTTTCAGCTTGAGCCTTCAAAGCGCATTGCGCCAGCATTGCATCATAGATGCCGCCACCCACCACGCCGAGCCCGGAAAAAGATTGCAATGCGTCCGCATATTCATTTCCGGTAAGGGCAATTAACGAGAGTCGTTCACGAATGCTCCCAATGAATAACATCGCCTGCTCGGCGCTGATTCGATGTTTTCCCGGCATTCGGGTCAGGGTTGAGTAAACCTCGGCAAGACTGTGCGCCCCGCAGCAACCTGTCAGCTTATCGAACTGAATGAAGAGTGCCAGGCTTGCCTCATGATGGACATGATCGCCGTAGAAAACCGGCACCAGTACGGAGGTGTCGAAAAAGGCTTTCATTCCCCCGGGCCGAGGTTGGAATGATCGCGTTCCTCCCGGATTTGATGAAGCATGTCATCGGTTGCCGATGCCGAAAGCGATTGGCCCACACGAAATACCCACACGCCGTGTTCCTTCGTCAGTGGTCCCGTGCCGCGCACAGGCCGAAGCGTGATGTTCTCACCGGCTGTTTCCATTTCAAGCGAATCTCCAGGCTCCAGGTGCAATTCTTTCCGTAAGGGCTTGGGAATCACAACCCTGCCGGCTTTGTCGATAATTAAGCGCGTTTGCATTCTGGTATAGAACTCTGGGTTGACCCGTTAGGTAATGCCATTTTAGCGCGATACCAAGGCTATTGACCAGCTCCCTTCGATGAATGCAGCGTCTGCAGATAAGTGACGATCTGCCACCGCTGAGATTCGGGCAAGTGGGCGAACGATGGCATTCCGCGATGCAGAGAGCCATTGCGCAATACCCAAAATAATGCCCCCGCGGGGGCGGCGGAAATATCAATAGAGGTGAGAGAAGGCGCTTTGCCAGTGCCTTCCGCGCTCCGCCCATGGCAGGCGCGGCACTCACGATCAAAAAGTCTCGCCCCGGCGCGGGATGCGTTCGCGCTGCCCGCGAGCGGATTGGAAGTTGCCTGTGCCTTCGCCGGGGCCTGCTCAATGAGACTGTCACCCTGGCCGGCAAATGCCTGAAACGCGCACATACTCAGAATGAAAAACAGTACGTGACGTTTCATTCATGGCCTCCTGAGCGTTGAAAAAGGCGCCTGGCCTGATGCCCCACCTGCGCAATTTCATACGAAACGCCCAGCCGAAGCAGAAAGGTGGCGCTGGTATCGGTGATGCCGAAACCGGGAGAAATACGCAGCGTGGTCCCGTTGGAAAGGCTCCAGGCTACAGTTGGCGCGACATAGTGGGACGTGTCGTGCAGACCGAAATCCCCATGCGTGCCCAATCCGCCATACAACTCAACGCCAACCTGAAAGTTTTCCGGACAGAATTGACACGGCTCCGGCCTGGCTGAGAAAGCGAGCGGCCTGCTGACGCCCACTGCGTACCCGAATTCAAACGGGGCGTGCCGCACGTTTTTTTCAACAATAAAGTTTTCCGCAATTGTCCAGCCCCTTACATGGCTGCCCAAAATGAGCTTGGTCTCAACTTCGCGTTTTTTCTCTATGCGGTTTTCCGCGTTCGACCCGGTGAGATCGGCCTTGCCGTCCGTTCCCACCACCTCCAGCAAAGCCCTGTCGGCGCCATTAATGTTCTCGAACTCCACGTAAAGCACCGGGTTGATCCAATGCTCGCGCGGCAGAAGCCGAAAGCGGTTCTCCCACCGGTATCCGGTAAACACAGTGCTGTCACGACTCCTGGTCTGCCCGTCCAGATAGACCTCCGTGGTCCACCATCCTTTCAGGCCGTACTCAAACTCGGCCACGCCACCCCACAACCGATTGCCGTCGCCGGGATTTCCCGTCACGCTTTTGATGGCGAATTCGAGATTGTCCGGTTCTTCCATCTGGTGCGTGTAGGTGACGAAAAAAGGGCCTTCCGCGGCAGGGGAGCGCCCCGCAAGGCAAATCAACAGAAGAATGGGCGCACTCCAAAATCTTCGGCTGGGGAAATTCATTCGTTTTTGTTTGAACACACGTCTCCTTCGGTATGTGCAAACCGGCATCGATCACAACACTACAATGAGAGGAGTCGCGAGCCGCACCGGTTCACGGCGTTTCGAAGGGCTCCCGGAAGACTCGTCCAAAGTGTCCGGGGGCCTTTCACTTCTGCAACCAGATTGCAAACTTCACACCTTACCACATCGCGGACCCATTTGGTCCCATATCGACTTATTTTTAGATTGATGCAACGGGCTACTGAGTCATCACACTAGTCGTATGATTGGGATGTCAGCTGCGGCTGGCGAATCTCCGCGGGCATCGGATTCATCTTAAAAATCAAGAGAAAGGAAATGAATGGGTCAATCTCTGTTAGTCCCCATGGTTGTGGAACAGACGTCGCGAGGCGAGCGTGCCTACGATATTTACTCGCGTCTGCTGAAAGAGAACATCATATTTCTGGGGACGCCGATCGACGACACCGTGGCGAACCTGATCATCGCGCAACTGCTCTTCCTCGAAGCGGAAGATCCTGAGCGCGATATTTCGATCTACATCAACTCGCCCGGCGGTTCGATCACCGCGGGTCTCGCAATTCTGGACACTATGGCCTTCGTGCGGCCCGACATCGTCACGATCTGCGTGGGGCAGGCCGCCTCAATGGGCGCGGTGCTCCTCGCGGCGGGCAAGAGAGGCAAGCGGTTCAGCCTGCCCAATTCCCGCATCATGATCCACCAGCCTTCGATGCAGGGCCTTGCCGGCCAGGCCGCGGATATCGATATCTATGCGAAAGAAATCCTGCGCATGCGGGAGATCCTGAACAAGATCCTCGCCGACGCCAGCAACCAGCCCATTGAGCGCGTAGCCCGCGACGTCGATCGCGATTACATCATGAGTCCCGAGCAGGCCGTCGACTACGGCATCATCGATCGCGTGATCTCGAGCCGGGAACTTGCTCCCGCGCCGGTGTCGAAGCCAGCTTAATCCGGCTGTATATCGAGTAAAACGAGCGCCCGGGCCTTTTAAAGCTCCGGGCGCTTTTTATCTTCAAGCTCCTCGCGGAGAGCGGAAAATACGTCGGCCAGTACCACCGTCAGGTGGGGATCGCAGGTTGACAGGACCGCCGATGACTCCCGCTTTCCTTCGCTCGAATAGCTCCACGCTTTTTTCCGAACCGGGTCTATCACCCATACGTATCGGACGCCGAACGCAATGTAGTCGTCGATCTTCTCTTCAACCCGGCTGGCGCGGTCTTCCGGCGACAGAATCTCGACACAGGAAGGGAGGTTCATGCAGGATCTTGCCGCGCCCCTTTTGTTTTGTCACCGTGATATCGGGAACCCTGTATCGCGTGGCAGTGATCTGGACTCGAAGTTCGGGGAAGACATAGATGCCGTATTCACGCCGTTGGCTGAACAACTGTCCGGCGATGAGCATTTGTATAACAGAGTGGTCAAACTCGCCTATATTTCGTTCAACTAATTCTCCGTCCACATATTCGCAATCCGGCTCGTAAATGGCGGAGAGGTATTCGTCCACCGAAATCGCGGTACCTGTCGCCATGAAATAAGCCTAACGCAATACAATCGGGGTTGACCCGATCGATTACCTTTGAACTACAGGCGGAATGTCCGGTAACCCGCGCGCGCGCCGGCATTCTCCACACCACCCACGGCGACATCCCGACGCCCGTCTTCATGCCTGTCGGTACTCAGGCGACAGTCAAGGGTCTCAACCAGCGCGAACTCTGGGATGAACTCCAGGCGCGCATCATTCTCGGCAATACGTACCATTTGTCTCTCCGGCCTGGCCCTGAGCTCATTGCCAAACTTGGCGGCCTGCATCGCTTCATGTCCTGGCCCGGCGCGATCCTCACGGATTCGGGCGGATTTCAGGTCTTCAGCCTCTCCGGTCTGCGCCGCATCACTGAAGAGGGCGTGACCTTCCAGTCGCCTATCAACGGAGACACCCACAAATTCACGCCCGCCTCCACAGTCGACACCCAACTGGCTTTCGGCAGCGACATCATGATGGTGCTCGACGAATGCCCCGCTTATCCCATCAGCCACGAATATGCCCGCGTTTCAATGAACCGGACCGTCAGATGGGCCGAGGAAGCCTTCGCGCACTACCGCCGCCGCCAGGATGCGGACCCAGCGCCGAACACCCTGCTCCCCGGCGCTCTTTTCCCCATCGTGCAGGGTTCCATGTTCCCGGACCTCCGGCGCGAATGCGCAGCGCGGCTGCTCCCGCTCGATGCCGATGGCTACGCCATGGGGGGCCTTTCCGTCGGTGAACCCACCCCGCTCAGCCTCGAAATGGTGGAAGCAGGCGAGCCGTTTCTTCCCCGTGATCGGCCGCGCTACGCCATGGGGGTGGGGATGCCGGATCAACTTCCTGAATACGTCGCGCGGGGAATTGACATGATGGACTGCGTGCTGCCATCGCGCAACGCCCGCAACGGATGGCTTTTTACAACCGACGGCAAAGTTGTCATCAAACACGCGAGGTATCGGGACGACCCCGGTCCGCTCGACGCCGGCTGCGCCTGTTACACCTGCCGAAACTATTCGCGGGCCTATCTGCGTCATTTGTTTCAGGCGGGCGAAATCCTCTTCGCCTCGCTCGCTACCCGGCATAATCTGCAACGCTACCTTGACATCATGAAGGAGATCAGGCAGGCTATCCTATTGGGCAAATTCCCTCAATACCTCTCTTCGGTGCGGGATCGCGGCTCGCTGTCTGCGGCGGCAGTATAAGATAATCTGACGTGTATTTTTTTCTTTCTTTGATTCCCCCGGCTTTATATCTGCAGCAGAGCCCTGGAAATTCCATCGCTCTGTTCGCGCCCTACATCCTGATCGGGGTGGTTTTTTACTTCCTGCTGTTCATGCCCATGCAGAAGCAGAAGAAGCGGCAGCAGCAGATGCTGAGCGGGCTGAAGAGCGGCGATAACGTGGTCACCTCCGGCGGGATCGTCGGTACCATTACGGCCGTGGATGGCGACACAATAGTAATCCGCGTAAAACCGGATAACCTGAAGCTGCAGTTCGCGCGATCCTCCGTCAGCGCGCTGACACTCCCCGAAGGCTCGAAGTAGAGAAGCTTAAAAGTAGAACAGCAGAAAGCAAATTTCATGCAACGCAACCTGTCGTTAAAAGTCGGTGTGATCGTACTGACCGTACTCGTGTGCCTGTTCGGCATTATCGGATTTCCCAAATTCCTGGGAGGCGTGGGTGTTCCCCTGTCAGCCGCCCAGTTGAGCGCGAATCTGCAGCGGAATATCCACCTCGGGCTGGATCTGAAAGGGGGCATGCACCTTGTCCTTCAGGTGCAGGTGCAGGACGCCGCGAAGACTGAGGCCGATCAGACCATCGAAAATCTGCGGGACACGCTGAAGACCGCGGGTATCATCGTTGCCGGATATGACCGGAACGACCCCCGGACTCTGCAGGAGACCGATTCCATTCAGATCGGCATTCATGGAGTGGATCAGGCGAAAACGCAGCAATTCCGCAATCTGGTCGCTGAAAAGTACCCCGAATGGGTTCTGGCGCCGGTCAATGCGACCGATTACCGGCTGAACATGAAGCCGAGCGCGCTGGTCGAGCTCAAGCGGAACACCGTGGCGCAGGAACGCGACACCATCGAGCGCCGCGTGAACGCTCTCGGGCTGACGGAGCCGACAGTGCAGGATTATGGGGCCTCGGATTCGCAATCGGAAATTTTAGTGGAACTGCCCGGCGTGGACGATGCTGCCCACGTGAAGGAACTCATCGGCAGCGCGGCGCAGCTGAAGATCGTCGAAGTCAAAAATGAAGGGCCATGGAAATCCCGGGAAGAGGGGTTGGCTTCCAAAGGTGGAATCCTGCCGCTGAACACGGAAATCATTGAATGGCCCGCGGGCATCGGGAACGGCTCAGGCGGCTGGTATCTCGTTTCGCGCACCCCGGTGATTACCGGCCAGGATATGCGTAATGCGCGTCCCGCCACCGATACGGATTCGCCGGGCCGGTGGGAATGCAGTTTCACCCTGTCGCAGGATGGCGGCCGCCGATTTGGCGCATTCACGAGCGCGAACATCGGGAATCGTCTCGGTGTCGTGCTGGATAACCAGCTCACCAGCGTCGCGACCATCCAGAGCAAGATCGACGATCAGGGCCGTATCAACGGTCTTGCGAGCGAGCAGGAAGCCGCGGACCTTGCTCTGAAACTGCGCACCGGCGCGCTGCCCGCGGGCATCAAGTACGAACAGGAACGCACCATCGGGCCCTCGCTGGGCGCGGATTCCATCAAAGAAGGCATTGTGGCGGCGGTCGCCGGTTTGCTTGCCGTCGTAGTCGTAATGCTCGTTTATTACAAGAAGGCGGGGATCAATGCCGTGCTGGCTTTGATTCTGAATACCGTGCTGCTGATGGCGGCTCTCGCCTACTTTGGGGCCACCCTTACGCTGCCCGGTATCGCGGGCGTTATCCTGACCATCGGTATGGCGGTGGATTCAAACGTGCTGATTTTCGAGCGCATCAGGGAAGAGCTGCGCACCGGAAAGTCCATCGTCGCGGCGGTGGATGCGGGGTTCGGAAAGGCCTGGTGGACGATTGTAGACACTCACGTGACCACCATCGTTTCCTGTTTGTTCCTGTTTATGTTCGGAACCGGACCTGTCCGGGGGTTCGCGGTGACTCTCGTAATCGGCCTGCTGGCCAATGTGTTCACCGCGGTATTTGTTTCGAAAGTGATTTTCGATTGGGAACTGACGCGCGGTAAAGAAGTTACGGCGCTGAGCATCTGAGATGAGAACAACTTCAATACGCCGCACCGTATGTGTTGGTTTTGTTGGGAACAAAAAAATGAGAGCCGGTGTCATATCAGTTGACACGGTTCAGCCCTGGGCGCTTTCGGGTAGCAGGGGCGGGCAGTGATCGATGGAACTATTTAAAAATACAAATTTTGATTTTCTCGGGAAGAAGTGGCCGTTCATTATCGCTTCGCTGATCCTCACCGCGCTGGGACTCGGAAGCCTCGCCATCAAAGGCGGACCTCGCTATGGGATCGAGTTCAAGGGCGGCATGACGATGACCGTTAAATTCCTGGGAAACCCTCCGGTCAACCAGGTGCGGGATGCGCTTTCAAAAGCGCTTTCGAATCCGCCCAGCGTCCAGACCTTTGAAAACAGTTCGAACGAGATCGCGATCGGCACCGAAGGGGCCGACGACGCCACGCTCGCGAAAAACCGCCAACTGGTGCTGGATACGCTGAAAAAGACCTTCGGGCAGCCTGGGAACGGCAAGCTCGACCTGAACAACGCGAGCGCGGGCGACGTCGCCAACGTGCTGCGCGATCCGCTGCAGCGCGCGGGCGTTTCGCTGTCCGATCCGCAGGTGAATCAGTTGGGCGGCGCCATCGTCGAATGGCGCAACAAGCATAATGGCGGTCTGCTGTCGAACCTCGATGAACTGCGCGCGGCCCCCGGCCTGACGCCGCAGGTGATGGATGTCCTGAAGCAGGCGACGTATGTCGCCCCCTACACGGCTGCGCGCGACATTGAAATTGTCGGCCCCAAGGTGGGCGCGGATATGCGATCATCGGCGATCGAGGCGACGCTCCTGGCGCTGGCGGGCATGCTGGTCTATATCTGGTTCCGGTTTGAGTGGATTTACGGCCTCGCCGCCGTGATCGCGGTGTTTCACGATACGATCATCACGATCGGAATTTTCTCGCTGTTCAATAAGGAAATCACCCTGACCGTGATTGCGGCTCTGCTGACGCTGGTAGGGTATTCGATGAACGATACGATCGTCATCTTCGACCGGATTCGCGAGAATCTGCATCTGAACCGCCGGGAACGGCTGGAAGATGTGATCAACAGGAGCGTCAACCAGACGCTGAGTCGGACCGTGATGACCTCCGGTTTGACCTTCCTGACGGTGATTTCGCTCTTTCTGTTCGGTGGTCCGGTACTGCACGGTTTCTCCTTTGCGCTGGTTGCCGGTATCATCGTGGGGACGTATTCTTCGGTTTACATCGCGAGCCCGATTGTGCTGGGCTTCCATAATTTTATGGATGCCAGGAAAAAAGGTTCTGGCGCGACGTCGGTCCCTGTCGCGACCGCTTCCGGCAAGAGTCCGGCAAGAGCCCGGTAAGAGAGTAGCTAAGTAAGAGGCGTGGATTAACAGCCTGCTGATTGAACGCAGGAGTGCACGTGCGAGAAAATTCAGGTTCGCTTGAAAGGATTATATGTTTGAGCAAACATTTGTCGATGGCGTAGGCAAGACCCGAAAACCGTACACGATTCTGTTGTCGTTTGGGATTCAGCTGGTCGCCCTTGCCATCATCGTCGTCATCCCGTTGATTTATTTCGATGCGTTGCCCAGCGCGCAGTTGTCTACCTTCCTGACAGCGCCCCCGCCCCCGCCGCCCCCGCCGCCTCCTCCACCGCCCCAGGCTGTGAAGGTTGTGAAGGTAGCCCCGAAGCAATTCGATATGGGCAAGCTGACCGCGCCGAAATCGGTGCCGAAAGAGATCAAGATGATCGTGGAGTCGGAAGAGCCGCCCTCGGCTGCAGGCGTTCTCACCGGTATTCCGGGCGGGGTGGCGGGTGGCGCGCTGGGTGGCATTCTCGGCGCCGCAATTGCGCCTCCACCTCCGCCGCCTGTGAAGCCGAAAGCTCCTGCCGCGCCGATCCATGTCGGTGGCAACGTAACGGCTTCCAAAATCATCAAACAGACCAGGCCCGTCTACCCGCCGCTGGCTAAAGCGGCTCGCGTACAGGGCACGGTCAAGTTCCAGGCCACGATTTCGAAGGATGGAACGATTCAGAATCTGCAGCTTTTGGGCGGCCCGCCGCTTCTTGTACAGGCGGCGATGCAGGCAGTTCAGCAGTGGGAGTATAAACCGACTCTTCTCAACGGCGAACCCGTGGAAGTGATCACCACCATCGACGTAAACTTCACGCTCAGCCAGTAGGGTGGAGTGATGGTCTCGCCGAAAGTTTTTGAAAGAAAGCTTTTCTTGAAGAAGAAAGCCATTTTTTGACAGTAATTTCGCTAAATCAACTCGCAGGAGACTAAGAAAATGCTTTTACAGATGCAGGTATGGGCGTTCATGTTGTTGCAGGAAGCGGGCGCGCCGGGCTGGGATTTCCGCCACCTTTGGGAACAGATGGGTACTCTGGCCAAAGCGGTCGTGATCCTCATGTTCATCATGTCCGCATGGTCCATCGGCGTGATGATCGATCGCGCTATGGCCTTCAACGCCGCGCGTAAACAGAGCCGCGCATTTGCTCCGGCCGTGGCCGGCGCGCTGCGCGAAGGGAAACTCGACGAAGCGATCAAGATCGCCGATCGCTATAAAAAGAGCCATCTCGCCAAGGTAGTTGTGGCCGGGTTGCAGGAATTTCAGGCACATCAGGGCAGCACTGAAATTTCGGGTGAAGAGATCGAGGCTTCGCGTCGCGCTCTCGAACGCTCGGAAGCCATTGTACACGCCGAACTGAAACGCGGCGTCAGCGCGCTCGCCACCATCGGTTCCACCGCGCCCTTCGTCGGTTTGTTCGGTACGGTCGTCGGTATCATCAACGCGTTCAAAACGATGGCCGCGCAGAAGACTCCCGGTATCGGCGCCATCGCGGGCGGTATCTCGGAAGCCCTGGTGACCACCGCTATCGGTCTGTTCGTTGCGGTGCCCGCGGTCTGGGCCTTCAACTACTTCACGGGCCGCGTGGATGCGTTCGACGTGGAAATGGGCAACTCCAGCTCGGAACTGCTCGATTACTTCCTGAAACGCAGCCAGATGCGCTCCGGCGCACGCAAGTAGTCGGTGGCAGCATCAGTAGGCAGCAGCATCAGTAAAGGTCAGGCGAGTTGATTGGAACCCGCGGCCGGAGCGCTTCAATCGGCGCTCCGGCTGCGGCGTCTCTCACCCGCCCGCAGGTAACAGGAGATTAAGACATGCAGCTTAAGAAAGCTCCGCCACCCGTATCCGATATCAATGTCACCCCCATGGTCGACGTGATGCTGGTGCTGCTTATCATCTTCATGGTGATCACGCCGATGC
>JALYHT010000264.1 GCA_030776225.1 Acidobacteriota bacterium
GTTCTCACCTTGCGCTGACAGCCGGCCTCCAGGTTTGGCAATTCGTTTGCTAACGTACAATCGCAATTTTATGCTGCGGGGCTGCAGCGCCCGCCGGGTGCCATTCCCTGCGTGCCGAGACTGCCGAGCGCGGCAGGAAGCGGAATATGTTTAAGAATGAGAATCCAAGTGCCGCGCCGGGCGGCACCAATGAGAATCATCAAAACGTCGACGAGCTTATCTCGACCGGAATCGCGGGGCTCGACGATGTGCTGAACGGAGGCATTCCACGAGGCCACTTCTTTCTGCTTCAGGGCGAGCCTGGAGCGGGTAAGACTACGCTGGGCCTGCAATTTCTAATAGACGGCACGAGACGTGGAGAACGCGTTCTCTACGTGACACTGTCGGAGTCATTGCGGGAGATCCGGAAAGTCGCGCGCTCCCACCACTGGTCGCTCGAAGGCGTCATCATTTACGAGTTCACGCCGACGGAAGATAACCTCCGGGCGGAAGAGCAATATTCAGCTTTCCATCCGTCCGATGTCGAATTTCAGGATGCGATGCAGAACATTCTGGATAAGGTCGAAGAAATAACGCCGGCCCGCATCGTCATCGATTCGCTTTCGGAGATACGGCTGCTTGCGCGCGATTCGCTTCGCTATCGCAGGCAGATTCTGGCCTTGAAACACTATTTCACCAACAGGAACTGTACGGTTCTGCTGTTGGACGACCGGACCTCGACCGAGCACGATCTGCAGTTGCAGAGCATTGCGCACGGCGTGCTCACTCTTGAAAGAGTACACAGGGATTACGGGCGCACGCGGCGGCGAATTCAGATCGCCAAAATGCGCGGCTCGGTGTATCGCGAGGGGTACCACGACTACACGATCGCAACGGGCGGCGTTGAAGTATATCCGAGGCTCGTAGCTTCGGAGCACCGCCGGACCGCTCCCGACGGCCTTGCATCGAGCGGCCACGAGCAGCTTGACCGGCTCTGGGGCGGGGGGCTGGACCGGGGTACCAGCACCCTGCTGTTGGGGCCCGCGGGATCCGGCAAATCGACGGTGGCGCTCGGATACGCTGTTTCGGCGGCGCAGCGTGGAGAGTTCGTTTCGATGTTTTTATTCGAAGAGCTGACCTATCTCGCCTGCAAGCGCGGCTCGGGCCTGAACATCGATCCCACCCCTCACATGAATTCGGGCAAGTTGCACATGGAACAGATCGATCCCGCGGAACTTTCCCCGGGCGAATTCGTGCAGAGGGTTCGCGACGCGGTAGAAGTGAGGAACGCGAGAGTGGTGGTTATCGACAGCCTCAACGGCTTCATCAACGCTATGCCCGGTGAGTTGCACCTTCCTCTTCAGATGCACGAGCTGCTTGGATTCCTGAACCAAAGAGGCGTGCTGACGCTGCTTGTCCTCTCGCAGGCCGGTCTCATGGGGGCCAACATGGTCACCCCTGTGGATTTGAGTTATCTTGCAGACAACGTGATGCTGTTCCGCTATTTCGAAGCTGAGGGTCGCGTGCGCAAAGCGCTTTCCGTGGTCAAGAAACGCAGCGGCAGGCATGAAGATACAATCCGTGAGCTGCAAATGAAAAACGGGTGTATTGAAATAGGAGATGCGCTCACCTCATTCCGCGGGGTCCTGACGGGCGTTCCTAACTACGTGGGACCGCTGCACCCCCCGTCCGAACGCGATGCCGCCTATAGATAGTCACACGGAGAGTGAGCGGATCCTGATCCACGCTCCTTTCGGACGCGACGCGGAACTGATCGAGCACGAATTGCGGATGGCCGGTTTCGGGCCGGAAATCTGCGGGTCCATCGACCAGCTGTGCCGCTCAATCCGGGATGGGGCCGGCGGCGCTCTGGTCGGCGACGAAGCGTTGACGCAGGGCGCGATCGCTGCGCTTGCCGACCAGCTCTCCACCCAACCGGCGTGGTCGGACTTTCCGCTGCTCGTGATGACCTCAGGCGGCGGATCGACTATGGCGAGCCGGAACCGTCTGCGTTTGCTCGCCCCGCTGGGCAATACCACGCTGCTGGAGCGTCCGCTTCGGCCTGTAACCCTGGTCAGCAGCCTGAGAGCCGCGCTGCGCGCCCGCCGGCACCAGTATCAGCTGTGCCGCCTCCTCGACGAACTGGCCGACAGCAATAACGAGCTGAAGATCTCCAACGTGGACCTGATACGCGTCAATCGCGAGTTGGAAGAGTTCGCGTATGTAGCGAGTCACGATCTTAAGGAACCGATGCGGATGATCAACATCTATACGCAGCTTATTCTTAAGAACATCGACGGACAGCAGGAGCTCAGGGCCTACGGGGAATTCGTTCGCCAGGGAGTCAGCCGCATGGAAGCGCTCATAGGCGATCTTCTTACGTTCTCAAGCACTGTTCATTCGGAGCGCGCCATGGACGAAACGGCGGACCTTTCCGTTTCACTCAATCAGGCGGTCGCGGTGTTGCAGGGTCGAATCGAGGAGAACGGCGCGGTGATCCATTCGGGCACGCTGCCAGAGGTGCGGGGCGAGGTCCGGCAACTGGCGCTTGTGTTTCAGAATCTGATTTCAAATTCCATTAAGTACCGAAAGACGGCGGAGCCCCCCGAAATCGGTATAGACGCAGAGGAAGTGAACGGACAATGGGTGATCGCCGTGCACGACAACGGCATCGGCTTCGAACAGCAATATGCGGAACGAATCTTCGGACTGTTCAAGCGTCTGCATAAGGACGAATATCCGGGAACGGGGCTGGGGCTTTCCATTTGCCAGCGCATTGTCGAGCGCTATGGCGGACGCATGTGGGCGAAAGGGAAAAGCGGCGAAGGCGCCGTTTTTTATTTCGCGCTGCAGCCGGCGCGGGGGCAGCCATGACGTCGAAACCAGACTCTTCTCGCCAGTGGCTCCAGCTGAAGGCGCGACGTGAACGCAATTGCTGACTTCTAAACGGCAATGCCTGAAAGAACTCACCCTTTATCACCGCGTTTCGCCTGCCCATGGTCCCTGACAACCCCGGGTGATTGATAAACTGAAAGCTCTCAGTCCTTCAGGCATTCGCCATTCGATCCCTTTGAGCGCACAGAACAGTTTCGGCGAAATCCTGGTTCGTGGAGCACGCCTTCACAACCTGAAAAACCTCACGCTTTCCATTCCCCACAACCGGCTGACGGTAATCACGGGCGTATCCGGTTCAGGCAAATCGTCGCTGGCTTTCGACACACTCTATGCCGAAGGGCAGAGGCGGTATGTGGAGTCGCTTTCGGCTTATGCGCGGCAATTTCTCGAAAGAATGGAAAAGCCGGAGGTTGACGAGATTGACGGCATCGCCCCCGCGATTGCGATCCGACAGAAGAACACAACGCGCAACCCGCGCTCGACTGTCGCGACCTCGACCGAAATCTACGACTTTATGCGTCTGCTCTGGGCGCGCGCCGGACGAACTTTTTGTCCAATCTGCGGACGGCGCGTGGCGAAAGATACGGTTGACCAGGTCGCTGACGCCATGCTCGCGCAATCGGACGGCGAACGCTTCTACGTGTTGTTTCCGGTAAAACACGAAGCCGGGCAGATCCCGAAGCTGGTGCTGACGGAATTGCGCTCGCGGGGTTTCAATCGCTTATGGCAGAATGGCGCGATCTATGAATTCGCCACGCCCGAATCGCTGCTCGATATGGACTGGGCGCAGGCCGCCTATGTTCTGGTCGACCGAATCGCCATAAACTCCGACCTGCACCAGCGCATCGTGGATACGGTCGAGGTCTGCTATCGGGAAGCCAGTGAAGTCCTCTTCCTGAATGCGCGCACCGGAGAGCGTCATCTCTTCAGCGAACTCTTCATGTGCAAGCATGACAACCTGGAATTCCGCGAGCCCGAGCCTGTTCTGTTCAGCTTCAACAGTCCGGCGGGAGCATGTCCGCGTTGCCAGGGTTTCGGGAATACGATCGACTATTCTCCCGACCTCATCCTTCCGAACCGGGGGCTTTCCCTGAATGCGGGTGCTGTCGAGCCATGGACAAAACCCAAAGGGAAAGAGTGGTTGTCCCGTTTTCGCAAGCAGGCCGCGAGCCGGGTACGATTCGATATTTCTTTCTGCGATCTCACGGACCAGGAACAATCGCTGGTGCTCGAAGGCGAACCAGGAGTCGATGGCGTTCGCCAGTTTTTCAGCTCCCTTGAAGCGAAAAAATATAAACTGCACGTGCGCGTATTCCTGAGCAGGTACCGAGGCTACGCGAAGTGTCCGGATTGCGGCGGTTCGCGATTACGGAAAGAAGCGCTGAACGCGCGCGTAGGCGGCAAGACTATAGCGGAAGCCGGGCGCTTGAACATTGCCGAGGCGCTCCGCTTTTTCACGAATCTGGATTTGACCCCCGAAGAGAACGGCATCGCGGGCAAGGTGCTCGTCGAAATCGAGCAGCGTCTGAAGTTTCTGAACGATGTGGGTCTTGAATATCTGACGCTGGACAGGCTTTCCTCCACCCTGTCGGGCGGGGAAGCGCAACGCATTCAACTGGCGACCTGTCTCGGTTCGCGCCTCGTCGGCGCCTGTTATGTGCTGGATGAACCTTCGATCGGCCTGCACAGCAGAGACACAGCGAAGCTGATCCGGATATTATTTGAGCTTCGCGACCTTGGCAACACGATTATCGTGGTGGAGCACGATCCCGAGGTGATGCGTTCGGCGGACCATATCATCGATCTCGGCCCCGGCGCGGGCGAGCATGGCGGCCAGATTATTTTCGAGGGCGATTTCCCGGCGCTGATCGCCGACAAAAACGGCTCGCTTACCGGCCACTATCTCCGGCGCGAGAGGGAAGCGCCGCAACGCCGCATCAGACGGGACGTGAATCCCAGGCACATGCTGCGATTTTTTGGAGCGCGTCTGCACAACCTTAAAGGTATGGATGTCGCGATTCCGCTGCGCATGCTCACGGTAGTGACAGGCGTTTCGGGTTCGGGAAAATCGACGCTCGTGCACGACGTGGTGTACAAATCGCTCCAGGCACGGCTTCAACAGCAGGACGTGGCGCAACCCGATGAAGAAGATGCGGATTCCACAGAGGCGCCGCGCCTGAGTTGTACGCGCATCGAAGGGGCCGATGCCGTTCACGAAGTCGTGATGGTCGATCAGACCCCCATCGGACGCACGCCGCGCTCGAATCCGATCACTTATATCAAAGGTTTCGACATCGTCCGCAGCCTGTTTGCGGCTACGCCGGCAGCCGAAAAACGTGGTTACGCCGCCGGTCATTTTTCCTTCAATGTGCCCGGGGGCCGTTGCGAAGTGTGCCAGGGCGATGGGACTGTGACGGTCGAAATGCAGTTCCTGGCCGATGTGGAACTGGTGTGCGATGAATGCAAAGGCACGCGCTTCAAGAGCAGCATTCTGGATATCAGGTACAAGAGCCTGAACGTTCACGAGGTTCTGCAGTTGTCGGTTCGGGAGGCGATCGGATTCTTCAACGACACGGCCCGGCTTGTTCAGCGGCTGAAACTGCTCGATGAAGTGGGTCTGGGATACCTGCGCCTGGGCCAGTCGGCAACCACGCTCTCGGGCGGGGAAGCGCAGCGCGTGAAACTCGCGGCGCATCTTGCGCAATCGACCAACAGCGGCACGCTCTTCATCTGCGATGAGCCCACCACGGGTCTGCATTTCGACGACATCAAAAAACTGCTCAACGCGTTCGGGCGCCTGATCGACAATGGCGGATCGCTGCTCGTGATCGAACACAATCTCGACGTGATTCAGGCGGCGGACTGGATTATAGATATGGGTCCGGAGGGCGGGGAACTGGGCGGCCGGATCGTCGGCGAGGGTTCGCCGGAGCAGATTGCCGCGCTCCCGGATTCCCACACCGGGCGCTTTCTGCGGCAGGAGAAGATCGCGTAAAGCCGCTTAGCTGCGCAGTTCTTCAGCGATTTCCGCGGCAACCTTGCGCGCCTGATCCACTTGTCCGGGTTCCAGGCTGATGGCTCCCACGCGGGCATGGCCTCCCCCTCCGTAGCGCTCGCAAATGGAAGCCAGATTATGACGGGGCTCTTCCGGCGCCCATGGATTCGAGCCTACCGATATCTTCGTCCGGAAGGTGGATGGGCTGACTGAGACCGTATAGGTGCTTTGCGGGTAGAGGTAATAAGGGATGAACTTGTTATAGCCCTCAAGGTCGTCACCGATGAGATCGAAAGTGATCACCCCGTCCGATTCGCTCGCTCGATGGCGGATGATATCGAGCGAGTTCAAATGCCGTTCGTAGAGAGGCTTGAAAATCTCGTCGATATCCGGCAGCGCCACAATTTCGTCAAGCGTGAGCTTCTGCATGTAGCCGATGATGCGCTGCACGATATCGGAGCCTTTCGAGCTTTCGATCACCAGCGTCAGCTTCATGGCCGGCGCGCCAAGCTCCACGGCCGTTTTTGGATCCGGATACTGGGCTCCGTCAATGATATTGGCCCAGTGCACCAGGTGGTCGAGGTCGGGTGCGGTAAATCCCCATTTGTCGCGCGCCATAGTGCAGATAAAGTTGGTGCACGATTTGTACGTCGGGTCGTACATCTTCTTTTCCGAATACTCCGACTGGAAGTGCCTGGCGTCCTCCGGGGTGAGAAACGCGCTTTGATGGTGATCGAACCACCAGGTGAGTTTCGGGTTACTCGAATACTTGAAGTCCACGATGGCGTTTTCATCGCCGTCGAACAGGGAGTCTTCAAAACTCTGCGCGGCCCGATGGGCCATGCCCGTATATTTGAAGTCCGCCTGCGGATGGAATGCGGCTCGTATGAAGCGGCTGAAGAACGCGGCCGAAGCCGCGCCGTCGAAACAGTGATCGTGATATAGGACTCGTACGAGCATGCGCGTTTTTATAAGAGGGGTGAAAACTTTCAATCCTGACTGAATGTTGCGAGAAAAGCAACTCTTTTTCCCGAAGCCCCGGAAAATCCGGCATTCCGGGCACAAACTCAGGGAGATCGTACGGCAGGCTGTTACGATCAGTTACAGATGGCGCGGGCGGTCAAATCGAAGACTCTCCGGGCGCTCGGGCATCGAAATTTTCAGCTTTTCTTCGCCGGGCAGTTGATTTCGCTGATCGGTACCTGGATGCAGTCGGTGGCCCAATCGTGGCTGGTTTACCGGCTGACTGGTTCACCCGCGCTGCTGGGTCTCGCGAGCTTCGCCGGGCAGATTCCCATCTTTATCCTTTCCCCGCTCTCCGGCTATACAGCCGACAGGTTGAATCGGCGCCGCGTTATTATCGCCACGCAATCCGCGTCGATGTTGCTTGCGCTGATTCTCGCAGCGCTTACGCTGAGCGGGCGTATCAGAATCTGGGAACTTTTTGTGCTCGCGGCGCTGCTGGGTATCGTGAACGCGTTCGACATCCCTGCGCGGCAATCCTTTCTGGTCGAGATGGTGGGCCGGGACGATCTGATGAACGCCATCGCCCTGAACTCGTCGATGTTCAACGGAGCGCGGATTATCGGCCCGGCCATCGCGGGCATTCTGGTCGCCAGGATCGGAGAAGGCTGGTGTTTTTTCGCCAACGGTATCAGTTACGTCGCGGTGATCGGCGGCCTGCTCCTCATGAAAGTCAGCCCGTTCCGGCCGGCGCCCGCTAGCATGTCGGCGCTTGAAACCATCCGCGAAGGCTTCGACTACGTGTGGCGCACACTGCCGATCCGCGCGATCGTGCAGTTGATCGCAATCGTGAGTTTCGCCGGGATGCCGTACACCGTGCTCATGCCGATCTTTGCGGATCGTATTCTGCACGGGGGCGCGAAGGGTCTTGGAATCCTGATGGGGGCCACGGGACTGGGCGCGCTGGGAGGAGCTTTGCTGCTGGCCACGCGCACGGAACTTAAGGGTTTTATGGTCTGGATCCCCTCGGGGGCGGCGGTATTCGCCGTCTCTATGGCCGGCTTTGCCGTTTCGGGTTCAATATTGCTTTCGTGTGCGATGCTGCTGATTGCCGGCTTTGCTGTGATGGTTCAGGTGGGTGTTTCGAACACCCTGATTCAATCCATGGTTTCCGACCGTCTGCGCGGCCGTACGATGAGCGTGTACTCGATGATGTACATGGGCGTCGGACCTTTTGGCGCCATGGCGGCGGGATTTGCAGCCGACCGTTTCGGCGCGCGGTTCACAATCCTGGCAGGGGCACTGGTCTGTCTGCTGGCCAGCGGGGTCTTTGCGCTGCAGTTGCCCGCGATCAGGCCGATAGCCCGCAAACTGGTGCGCGATCAGCAGTCAGTCGAGCAGCTTCCCGTCAGTGAGGTGCTGGGTGCGGCAGGAGCTTCGCATTAAACAGACGTATTGAAACCGGAAGGACGAATCCAGAAGCTCTCCGCCCACCGCCCGCCGGGTTCGATGCTCTGCAGCCCGGCGTATTTACCCTCGCTGGCCAGATTGATGCCGTTGGTGACGGCGGTCATGGGTTCAAAGCAGATGTAATCCTGGCCTGCCGGCGCATAGACGATTGCAACGGTATATTTGGGTCCGAACACGACCTCGATCTTCCTGCCTGCGCCTTCCACTGAAAAAACTGCCTGCCCCTTGTCATTGGCTGCGAGGCCGGTAAAACCGTCGTCGAAGCGCCGCTCGCGCAGTGAAAGAGGACTCTCGAAATCCACCGGCTTCAGTTCGCCGGTGGCAACGAGGCGATTGTCGGTTTCCACATGACTGGTGACGGGAATTCGGGCCACGGCGTCTGCGATCGGCACGCCGGGAAGCACGAAATAGGGGTGGAAGCCGACTGCGACCGGCATAGTTTCGAAGCTTCGATTGATAACGGCTATCGAGACCTCAAGGGCCCCTTCGCGGAGCCGGTACGTCATCTCGTACTCGTGGGCGATTGGCCAGTTGCTCATGAGTTCCGGATAACGCCAGAATTCAAGACGGCTGGTCACCCATGCGCCATCGGAATCGGCGGTTATTTCCGATACTTTCCAGAAAGGTGAAGCGGTCAGCAGCCCATGAATCGGAATGCCATTCCCGTCCGCGCGTATCGAAGCGGATTCCGTATGGAACAGGTACCGCCGGCCATTTGCAAAAAATCCGCCGGGCATGCGGTTCGCCCACGGAGCAAGAAATGGGATGCCGCTCAGATGCGTGTCAGTCTTCAGATCGTTCGGATTTTGAGAAGGGAAGTGGAGGATGTTCGCGCCATTCACAAGCATCCTGTAGGCCCGGTTCCCAACCGCGGGTATGACAAACACCTCGACATCCCACCGCGCGTCCTTCAATCGCACGACAGTCGCCCCGTGATCCTGGACCTCTTCCGCTGTATATGAGGGCGTTCGCATGACAGAGTCTAACCCGTATATTAGGAATCAGGTGGCTATGCGAACGTTCTTTGCGGTGTCGATGGCGGCCGCGGCACTATTGTTGCCGGCGGCAGCGCGACTGTCTGCCGCCGGCGATTGGATCGCGCAGGGAAACGAAGCCTTTTACAACCTCGATTACGATCAATCTCTTTTTCTCTATGAAAAAGCGCTGGCAGAGAACCCGGCGGACCCGGTGCGGCACAACCATCTCGCGCACGCTCTGCTTTATCGTGAATTGTTCCGCGACGGGGCTCTTGAGAGCGAACTCGTCAGCGGGAACAACTCGTTCATCCGGCGTCCTAAACTGGAGCCGCCCGCGGATGTCGAGAAACGCTTCTTCGGGGAAATCGAACGGAGCATGCAGCTTTCGCAGTCGCGAATTGCGAAGAACCCGCGGGACACGGGGGCGCTGCACGCGCTTAGTGTCGCCTTCGCTCTGCGCGCCAATTACGGATTTCTGGTTCGCAAGAGCTGGAAAGCCTCGCTGTACGATTCCAGCCAGGCACGAAAATACGATAACCAGGTCACCGGGATCGAGCCGAATAATTACGATGCGAAGCTGCTGCAGGGCGGTTACGACTACATCGTGGGTAACCTTTCGTGGACCCTGCGCGCGCTGGGTTTTGTCGCAGGCTTCCATGGCGATAAGCAGCGAGGCCTGCGCACCATCGAGGAGGTTGCTTCCAAAGGCAAAGAGAATCGCGTGGATGCCGAGATCGTGCTGTGCGCTCTGTACCGCCGGGAAGGGCAGCCG
>JALYHT010000265.1 GCA_030776225.1 Acidobacteriota bacterium
GGAGAGATCCTGCAACCCGCCCCACACGAAACTGATGACTTCATTGCGGCGCGATTCGGGGGCGATGAAGGCGGGGTTGTCTTCGTAGTGCTTCAGCAGCCTGTCGGCAAAGGCGGAAAGTCTGAAGAAGTAATTTTCCTCTGTAACCGTTTCGGTGGGGCGGCCGCAATCGGGGCAGTTGTCGCCCGGCTGCGCATCGTTGACGTAAAGTTCATCGAACACGCAGTACTGGCCGGTGTAGCTGCCTTTATAGACATACCCGTTGGCTTTGCAGCGCTCGAATAACCAGCGGACGGTTTCGTGGTGCGCGGGGTCGGTGGTGCGGATGAAATGGTCGTAAGGAATCCCGAGCGAGTCCCACTGGCTCCGGAACTCGTTCGAGACCAGGGCCGTGAATTCTTCGGGCGATTTGCCTGCCGCCTGGGCCGAACGCTCCACTTTCTGGCCGTGTTCATCGGTGCCGGTGGTCAGCGCGACTTCATACCCCTGCATGCGTCTGAAGCGTTTGATGGTGTCGGCGGCGAGCGTTGTGTAGGTGTGGCCGATGTGCGGCGCGGCGTTGACGTAATACAGCGGCGTCGTTAGGTAATATTTCATCTCTGTCTGATTCAAGGCGGTCTTGTTTAAATCTTCTCGTTTAAGTATGCGCGAGCGGCTTCGGCGAGGATCTGTTTCAGCGGCAGACCGGAGGCTTCAGCGATTTTGCGCGCGTCTTCGTACTCGGGCGCGAAGCCCTGTTCCCCCGTCTTGACGCGAACCATGCCGTGGGGCGTACTGACGGCAATCCATTCGCGGTGCTGTACGCGGCGTTCGGCGGTGTGGAAGCGAATCCCGAGGGTGGTGGTCTCGCGGAAGAGGATAGCGACGATCTCCTCGCGCTTCGCTGTTTCGGCTATCACCTGAATCAGCACGCCGGGACGGCCTTTCTTCATCTGCGCGGGGAGGATTACAGCATCCAGGGCTCCGGCCGCCAGCATCGCTTCCATGGCGTAGCCGATGATCTGCGGCGAAGCGTCGTCAATGTTGGCTTCTATCACCGTAACGGTGGTTGCCTCGGCTGCAGGCGAGGATTCGCCAATCATCACGCGCACCACGTTGGCGTGTTCCCTGAAATCGTAGTCGCCGGCCCCGTAGCCTATGGACTCGATGCGCATGGGAGGCATAACTCCGAAGGATTCCGAGAGGGCAGCCACGAGCGCCGCGCCGGTGGGCGTGGTGAGTTCGAGTGCCGGGCCGCGCGAGTAAATCGGCTTACCCTGGAGCAGCCGGGCAGTGGCGGGCGCGGGCACCGGGAGGATGCCGTGCTCGGTACTGACAGTCCCACTGCCCACGTTGATGGGGGAACAATCGATGCGTTCAATTCCGAGCAGATCGAGGGCATAACAGACGCCTACGATGTCGCAGATCGAATCCACCGCGCCCACTTCGTGAAAGTGAACTTTCTCGATATCCACGCCGTGTACGGCTGCTTCGGCTTCGCCAAGGACTCGGAACACATGGCTGGCCCGCGATTTGACGCGGTCCGAAAGCGTCGAGTTGTCGATCATTTTCAGAATTCCGCTGAGGTGCCGGTGCTTCGGCGGTTCCGTGGATGCCACGCGGAACTTCTGTGCCCCGATGCCGCGGCGCTGCACGCGCTCCCACGTCGTGGATGCGCCGATGGCGAAGGAATGCAGAGCATCGGAAATGGCCGCCTTGTCGGCTCCCGCGTCGCCGAGAGCGCCGGCAAGCATATCGCCTGCCAACCCTGAGAACGCGTCGATATAGCAATTTTTCACGGTCACTCCAGTGTAAGGAATGGCAGCGACCAGTGGGCCGTTGCTGCTACGGCCCAAACTACCAGTACCGGTTATGGCCTATACGGTACCAGAGGCATTCAAAAAACATCTATTGTTCAGGTCGTTCGAGTACAATTCATTGGACGGCATCAAACTTTGACTTTGGAGAACAAATGAAATTAGCTTTAGTACTCGGCTTTGCTGCTGCTCTGGCAGCCAATGCCAATCCCGTTTACGTTGCCGGCGCCTGCGTCGGTGTTTGCGGAACGGATACCGGTAACGGCGACATTCCGAATGCGCCTTCCGGCAACGCGTATTCTTTCGTGACAACCGCTGGCGGAGTCAGCCAGGGTGGCGTCATTCCGGTCGGCTCTCCTGGAAGCGAAACCAACGGCTCCACTTTGACAACGGGTCTTTTCGCGGCTATGGCCGGCGATACTCTCAATTTTAATTTCGATTACATCACCTCAGACGGCGCCGGCTACCCGGATTACGCCTGGGCGGCTCTGTTGAATGCCGATGGATCGGAAGCAGCTCTTCTTTTTACAGCGCGAACTGAGCCATCGCCCACGCCCATCGTT
>JALYHT010000266.1 GCA_030776225.1 Acidobacteriota bacterium
AGTTACAGGCGTGCCTGCTTATTACCTGGCGTCGCCAAGTTTTATGTGGGAGGGCACGCCCGAGGCCGTGCTTTCGCGCGGCAGAGTCAGCGCCGCCGGTCCGCCAATCGATGAGATCACGTATTCCGGATAGGCGGAGATACCGTGTTCGTGAAGATCAAGGCCTTCTCGCTCACCCTCTTCGGAAACCCGGAGGAGACCCATGGCGTGGACGCCATACATGAGAACCATCGCGACCGCGAAGGTGGAAACAGTGATGATCAGACTGCCAATCGTCTGAGCGATGAGCAACTGAGTACCGCCACCATAAAAAAGACCTTTGAGAGGCGCCGAGTTATCGGCCGCAAACTGACCGGTGGATCCAAATTCCCCGGAGGCAAAGAGGCCCAGAGAAAGCGTTCCCCAGATACCGCAGATACCGTGAACCGGGACCGCGCCGATCGGATCGTCAATCCGAAGCCATTCCAGCAGTTCCACGCCGCAGACCACGATTACGCCAGCTACGCCACCGAGCAGGATGGCGCCTAGGGGGCTCACCCAATAACACGGGCATGTAATGGCTACCAGGCCGGCGAGAAAGCCATTGACGGTGAAGCTCAGATCCCATTTCCTGCTCATCATGTAAGCCGCCGCCATGGCGGTGAGGCCGGCCGCGCACGCGGCAAGAGTGGTGTTGGCCGCAACGCGTCCGATGCCGATGAAGTCCATGGCCGAGAGCGTACTGCCGGGGTTGAAACCATACCAGCCGAACCAGAGAATGAGACCGCCGGACGCGGCGATTGTCAGATCGTGGGGGAGCATGGGCCCGCCGCCGTCGCGTTTGAATCTGCGGCCAAGACGGGGCCCGAGGACGATCGATCCAGCCAGCGCAATGAACCCGCCGATGGTGTGAACGACAGTGGAGCCGGCGAAATCATGGAAACTGGTTCCGACCCAGGGCAGGAAATTGCCTGCGCTGCCCATCGTGGCCAGAAAGCCATCCGGACCCCAGGCCCAGTGGCCAATGATCGGGTAAATGAAACCGGAAACGCCCACGCTGTAAACCAGGTCGCCAACCCATGCCGTGCGGCCGATCATAGCGCCCGAGGTGATGGTGGAGCACGTATCGGCAAAGGCAAACTGGAAGAGCCAGAACGCGAGGAAAGCGACGCCGGTCGTTTCATAAGTGGCTGGCGCGCCCTGCAGGAAGAACCAGTTCAGGCCGATGAACCCATTGCCGTGGCTGAACATGAAAGCAAAGCCCCAGGCATAGAACAGAATGCCGCAGAGGCACGTGTCGACGATGCACTCCATGAGCACGTTTACCGTTTCACGCGAGCGGCAGAATCCGGCTTCGAGCATAGTGAAGCCGACCTGCATACCGAATACCAGGAAGGCCGCCAGAAGTGTCCAGACGGTGTTGATGGGATTGACTATATCGTTCCCTTTGAGGGCTGGGTCGGCCGCGAAGGCGCGAAACCCCATGAGGTCGGGGTTGAAGAACACTGCTCCGACAAGTAACAGTCCGATCGCGGTAATCTTCCCCAGAAGGAGCAATGCGCCATATCTGCGCCACTCCGGGTTGCTGAGTCTCGTCTTGAGACGGACCAGTTTTTGTGAAAAAGACGGCCTGTTGGTCATATGTCCTTGCTCCTTTTGGTACATCCGGGTGAAGCGCTGCGAATTCGATTAAAGATCATAAGTTTAACTGAATCCGTTGTTAACGGTTTATTGATAACCCGGAATTCGCAGTCTACGGGGTATCGGGCGAGAGTGTCCAATCGATAATTTGGATTTCATCCCCAGGATTTTCCAATCCCGGGGCCTAAAGAAAGAAGACGACCTAACTAATGAACCTATCTGTTGTTTCCTGCCGTGTCTTAATCTGTACGGAAAACAACGTGCCGAGCGAATGCGTTTCCCAGCGATCCACGGTTGAATTCTTATATTCTGAAGAATGGCTGGCACCATCCTGAGAACGGGGCGCGCCCGTATTATCGCTGCGGTCGCTGCGCTGATTGTGCTGATCGCCATAGCGGACTGGTATGTCGGGATCCGTGCCTCGCTCGGCGTTTTCTATATTCTGCCAATGGTTGCGGGAGCCACCGTGTTCCAAAGCGTGGGGATCGTCCTGCTGGCGTTTGTCTGCTCCGGCCTGCGTTCGCTCTTCGATTTGCCGAACCCTCCATATCTTGAAGAACTGCTGCGGTTCATATTCGCGACGCTCGCATATGCTTCCTGCGGTCTGCTGGTGGCCGCCCTGACCAGGAACAAGGAGTTGAACGCGGCTCATGTTGTGAGACTCCGGCGTGAGCAGGATTTGCGCCGCGAGGCGGAAGAACAACTCAGAATTCTGGTCGACAGCAGTCCCGCCGCGATTCTGACCGTTGACGAAGCAGGCACCGTTCTTGCCGCAAATAATGCGACCGCGAACCTGTTCATGGTTCCCGAAGGGGAATCGGTAAAAGGCCGGAGCATCGGAGGCTATCTTCCTGTGCTGGGCGAGGCGCTCAGGTTCGATCCTGGGCCGGAAGGCTTTCGGACAGCGACACAGTCTCAGGGACGTCGCGATAACGGAGACATCTTTCTCGCCAACACATGGTTTTCCTCCTACAGAACCTCCGGCGGAATGCGTCTGGCGGCGATCGTGGTGGATTCCTCCGAGGAGATGCGCGACCGCGAGGAGCGGAGCTTCCGCCAGCTTTCAGAAGGCAACCGTATCGCGGCCGCTGCCGTGTTTCATGAAGTGCGGAATTTCTGCGGCGCAATTTCGATGATCTCTTCGGGTTTGAAAGAGAAGCACGAAGGCTGCCTTCACGATGAGGATTTTCAGGCGCTGTCCAACCTCGCGGCGGGTCTTCAGAAGATAGTTGCCGTCGAACTGAGGTCCCGTGCGGGACGCGAGCTGGATGAAGTCGGGCTGCCCGCCATTCTTGACGATTTACGCATTATCATTGAGCCCGACTGGCTTGAAACCGGAGGCGCGATCCGCTGGAACGTGCAGGGTCAGATTCCGAATGTTCTGGCCGATGCCCATGGTCTCCTGCAGGTTTTTCTCAATCTTGCTCATAACAGCCGGCGGGCCGTGGAGGGGTGCGGCACGCGAGAGTTATGCGTGAACGCTTCCATGGAGGAACAGAAAGTTATTGTGCGGTTTGTCGACTCGGGCATCGGGGTAGCAGATCCAGGTCTTCTGTTCGCTCCCTTTCAGGCCGGCGCCCATGGTACGGGCCTTGGTCTTTATGTTTCGCGGGCGGTTGTGCGAAGCTACGGTGGAGACTTGAGGTTTGAGGCGCGGCCCCTCGGCTCATGCTTCGCAGTGGAACTCCAGATTGCCTGACAACTATGAGTAACCTGACCGTGGATCAAATCCGGATTCTTCTGATCGACGACCACGCCATGTTTCGCGACGGACTGGCGCGAATGCTGGATCGCGAACCCGACTTCGCCATTGCGGGACAGGTGAGTTCGGCCACCGAGGGGCTGGCGCTGCTCCGCGACTGCGGGTCGAATCTGGTTTTGCTGGATGTCGATCTCGGGCCGGAACGGGCGCTCGACTTTGTGAAAGGCGCCCGTGCCAATGGGTTTCAGGGTCATATTCTGATCGTGACCGCGGGCATGAGCGATCAGGAGGCAATTCAGCTGGTGCAGGCGGGGGTTTCCGGCATCGTTCACAAACACCATTCGACGGACGTTCTGTGCCACGCGATCCGGCAGCTTGCGGGCGGGGAAGTCTGGATGGAGCAGGCGTATCTGGCCCCGTTGTTTCGGGCTGTGGACAGGACTCGCACACCCAACCGCGCCACATTGACAGAGCGCGATAAAACAGTGCTGCGGGGAATTTTGCAGGGATTGTCTAACCGGGAAATCGCGGCAAAGCTACAAATCTCGGAAGGCGCGGTGAAGGCGTCAGTAAGGCACGTGTGCGAAAAACTGAGCGTACGCACCAGAAGTCAGCTGGTGAAGGTGGCGCTGGAGCAGTATAAGGACCAGTTGTAATTTTGGAGGATTGGCGGAGAGACAGGGATTCGCTCTTGACAGCCCTACGATGGCCCCGTAAGTTACTGATTCTTGGTTGCCATACCTGCTATATTTGCCACCTGTGCTGACGCGCATTACTCAAAATTGCTCAAATCGCCGGGGAAAACGCAGATTGACAGGTTTTATCATTCTGGCCGACTACGGTGCGCGAACCGCTTCTTCCGGCTTCACCACTCGCGATTTTTGACTCGCTGTACGGACCCGCAGCAGTCGGCAAACAGTCGGTTGGGAGACCCTGAGCCCGTTCGCGATAAATGCATTGAACTGATTGCGCTTTTTTAAGGTCAACTTCACCATTTCCAACCCATTGTCCTGTTATGCTCGCTGTGGATGATGAATAAATTCGAGATTGAGGATCGACTGCGAGAAGATCTTGAGATTTCTCAGAAGCAGTTGGCGCAAGCTATGACCTTATTCCGTGAGACAGCAGTACAGACCGGCCTTGGTGCTGACCAGGTGTTCAAACTGGCTTCCGCCCAACAAGCTGCTGCCCGCGAGAAGGTTGTCGAAACGATGCACAAGCTCAATCAGTTTTTCTTGTTCGGGACGATCCCCGAATCACTCGCCCAGCTGGCGTTCGCTGCGGACGCCTGAAACCAGTCTCCAGAGGTTGAACTGTCTGAACGAATGGATTTGTTCGTGATCCCGGAGGGACTGCACGGCCGCACCCCTGATCTGTCGGTGGGATTCGATATCAACCGCCGATTCGTCCGAGAGATCGTCACCAGCGTGAACGATTGAAGCCTGGGTAGTCGCCGCGAGATGATTCCTTATGGCGTTCCCCGCCTGGTCCATCAGTCTTCTACATTCTGAGCATTCGAAGATTTGGGGCACGAGAACGACGAGGCACACAGGTGGCCGTTGTGAAGGCGAATGGGAACGGAGCCGAGGCACATTCAGCAGATCGTCGCGGGCCAGGCTATTGCCTCGTGATGAGAAAACGTCATACACTCCTAACTTGTGGTTTGCCAAACCCGGATCGATTCCCTGTCCGTTATCAGCAAGCAAGTTTATGCTCAAGGCGACTGCGGCGTTATTTCAGGCTACGCAGGCGGGTGATTGGAACTTGAAAGCCGCCTTGGAATCGAAGTCAAGGCGCTGCGAGATCATTTGGTGTTTCTGAAGGCAGAATACGACTCGCACCGCGCAGAGCACGGCGCTTAGCAGCCGTGGCTCATTCGATGGCGTTCCACCATGTTGGCTCGGGCCGCGCCGACCTGGCAAGACATGACAACTTGCGCCGGGTTGGAGTCGGATTGACGTAGTGGTCATCGACGACTGGGCACCGCTGTTTGAATCAGAGCGCGGGGATTTCTGGGAGATTTGCGAGGATCGTTATCAGGTCCGCTCGCTGATTCTAACTTCCCACTTGCTGGGCTTTCGAGCGCGCCTTAATGGGAGCCCCAAGGCTTACCCACCAGAAAATCGGGGTTGGCGCCCTTGCGCGGCGTATACTTCTGAACCCGGCCGTCTCGTACCGAGGCGGTGTAGAGGCTTCCCTCCGAATCCGTGACGAACCCATGTACACCCCACATGCAGCCCTGGCACGTACCAAACGTACCCCACGAATAGAGGAAATGTCCGTCTTCGTCATAAGCGTTCAGCTTGTTCGATCCCTGATCCGCAGCCCATAGAATGTGGTTCTTGCCCATGTAAAGGGTGTGAATGTTCATCGGCGGTCGCGGACCCATGTTCCACTGGTCTAGGAACTTGCCAGTCTCGTCGAACTTTTGCACACGACCGTTGTCGCGGTCGTTGATGAAGACGAAGTGCCGCTCCGGATCGATGGCGATTCCGTGAACATTGTTGAAATAACCGGGGCGAGTCTCATTCGGCATGCTGCCTTTTTGGCCCCACTGGAAGAGCTTCTTGCCATTCTTGTCGTACTTAATCACACGCGTGCCGTCATACCCATCGCACAGGTAGAAACTTCCGTCGGGCTCAAATGCCATGAACGTCGGCCGCGCGAAATGCGTATCGTCATCGCCCGGCACGCCCGGCGTACCCAACGTCAAAAGGCGCTGCTTGCCGTCGTGCGTGAATTTGCTGACGAAATGGTTATCGGCATCCACGATCCAGACGTTCTTTTCCGGATCGTAAGGACTGACCTCAATGTCGTGCGGCCGACCCCAGATCTTGTCCCATTGCGACCAATCTTCCACCACTTTGCCATTGCGATCCAGCACGACAATGAGGTGATCCCAACGCCAATCGACGCCCGGCCGCCCCGCGAGCCCATCACTGACGTCGGGACAATTCGGATTCCGCGGCATATTCGGAGGATTTTGAATCCCGCCACAACTTGGGGTGGCGCTGGCAGTCTCGCGCATCGGCAGGCCCATGCCCACGGGGAATTTCAAGCTCGGCCCGATCTGCGGAAGCCACGTCGTCTTGAGCCGTTCGGGAAGCAAGGGCAGCAAGCCCTTCTGCGCCACAAATACTCGATCGGGGGTTTCCGGAAAAACGTAGGTGGCCAGCGAAAAGGTCCAACCCTTGAGTTCGGGTAGACTTTCCGCCAACGGCTTCTCCCAATTCTGCACAGGATCATAAGGGCCGAAGACGTCTTGTCCGCCCTTCTGTCCTGGGACCGCTGCAAATCCCGCCCCAGGCACCTTCGCCTCTTGTCCACTCAGCAGGCCCAAACGGTTGCTGAGCAAGATCGCCGTCAGGCAGACTACACCAGTAATTGCAATGTTTAGCGTTTTGCCTTTCATGTCGCGAGGATTATATCTCAACTGACACTCCCGTGAGTCGGGAACCCGGGACGGGTGTCGCGGCCAAGTGAAAAGTTCCTAATTGGGCCAAGAAGAAAGTTCCTATTGACAGCCGCAAGGCTGAAGGATGGAACGAATCGCGATGAGCCAAGAGGAACGGGACAGAGGCTGCGATGTAGACAGTCGGTAGAGGCCGCGACCGACTGATTCGATTTCGCCGGAGTCTCTAAGCGCGTACAGCGTCCGCGGGTGAACTCCAAGCCGGATTGCGTGGCTGGTGCGGAGCATTCCGCCGTGCCCGGTGAACAGATGGAGTGCTTTCGAGAGGGCAGTGTCAGGAGTCCGCATTGGATAGAACCTGCGGATAGTGTACGGTATCTCCGAGGAATCTATCCTGACCATCTCCGGAGGCGTCGCCTATCGCTGCGATTTCGTGTCCGGTTTCTTCGCGACGATAGACTCGAGCGCTTTACGCTTCGCATCCATCCGAATATGACTGTAATGCTTCAGCATCTGCCGCGAGACGTGTCCGGCGATGTCCTGAATAGTCTGGTCGCCCGCACCGCTCTCAGCCAGTTCCGTAATGAGTGTGTGCCGATTGTCGTGCCACCGGCCTTTGACCCCGGCATCGGCACGGATTTTGTTCCAGACCGTCTTGAAGGTGGTACAGGCCTTCGCAGGGTCCGTGGGTTGCGGCTTTCCGAACGGGAAGACGTACCATTCCGGCTTCCGACCGGCGAATTTTTCCGTGTACCATTGCTCGTATTCCTGCATGGCGGCAAGAGCGAAACTGTTCAGAGGGATTGTCCTCCCGCTTCCGCCGGCGGTTTTACTTTCTCCGACGACGAGATATGCCTCAACCAGATGGAGCCGTCCCCATTGCAAAGTGCGGATCTCCTTGTCCCGTAATCCACAGTTGAGTGCCAGAACAAGCGCCGGGTAAATGGCGTTCGATCTTCGGGCCAGCGCATGTTCGTACAAGAGGTTCTTTTCTTCTGGCGAGAATGCGCGTCCGACCTGCTCTCGTACAGCCAGCTTGAGCTGTTTCTTGCGGCGAAGACGAGCTCGAATCGCGTCGCCCTGAACCTGCAGCACTCTGAGAAGGAACCCGACTTCCTCGTTTATCGTCTTCGGCGAGGC
>JALYHT010000267.1 GCA_030776225.1 Acidobacteriota bacterium
TCGGTGGAGGGCAGGCGATAGATCGTGTGGGGCTTCGCCGCCGGCTCTTTGCGTGTCGGTGCATTGAACGGAAACTCGACGATGTTGCCCGGGGGCGGAACCGTTTCCGCGAGTTGGCAGATAGGGATTTCGTCGGGCGCAGGCGGCGCCGTGTTTTGGATATCGCGATTCGTTTCCGGCGGATCGTCCCAGGGAAGCGTTTCGCTTACCGGCTCGGGGTCGCGGCGGCGCATCGTGCGTTGCGTGATGGCGGGGTCGGGCGTGGGTAAGGCGGTGGTTGCCTCTTCATATTGGATGCGCTGCAGTTCGAGAGCGCGGGCCTGGGCGGCCTGCCGTTTGGCCTCATGTTTTTCGAGCGCGGCCTCGCGGCGGCGTTCGAGGGAGCGGCGCCAGTTTTCGCGCATCCGGGTGAAGACGTTGATCAGAGGGCGGAACCAGATACTCAGTTTTGCCAGCGTAAAGGTCGAGACCAAGTAGACCGAAACGACGAGAGAGGTGGCGAGCACCACGGCCGCGCCGATGGGATTCAGCGCGCGGATCAGCGAGCCCGCGACAAGGAAACCCGCCGCGCCGCCGACCAGAATCGAATGCTCGAAGACGCGCCATGGAGGGAGAAGCGCTGCCGCGCCGCAGGCCGACAGCACCATCGCCGTGCTGCCGAGCAGTTTGATGGTGGGGGCTTCAACCGCTTCGGAGCGAATCCACTTCCACCCGAGCGCGAAGATCAGGAGGGGCAGGAGAAACGCGGCGAGGCCGAACGCCTGCAGAAAGAGATCGGCGAGGTGCGCGCCGACCGGCCCGACGAGATTGTTGGTGCGCACGGGACCCGCGACGGTGTTCCACGAGGGGTCCTGCGGGTGAAACGAGGCCATGCTGAGGAGGAACAGAATTCCTCCGGCAAGCAATACAAAGCCTGTCACCTCATTAAGGCGTTTCGATTGACCGGGAGTAAAGAGCCTCATCCGACTGGCGGGCGGAAGAAAGCACGGAGCACATTTAGTATCGCAGATTGGAGGGGGGCGAAAAAGCCCCCCTCGCTGTGTCAGCGCCTGCGTTAATTTTTGACGTTCAGCCTGTCGGAATCGACGGCCTTCCTGCCGGTGATGCCTTCGATGCCGGCAAGCAGGCCGCGGTAATCGCTTTTGTCGGCCTGGAAAGCCACGCCACCTTTTTTGCCGCCATCGTCCCAGGTCAGCCCCACGAAATGTTTTTTGGATTTGCTGAGCGCCATCAGCGCGCCAAGACCCAGAGAGACTACGGCGAGACCTATGGCAGCGCCCACGCGGCGGTGCACATCCTGCCCATAACTGATCTCGGTGACGGCGGTTGCCGGTATCGTGACCAGGGTCTGATTGTCGCGGACAAGCCGGATCTGATTCTCGTCGATATTTTTCAGTTTGTTTTCTGCGTGAGCGGCGCAGAGAGGCCATGGTGGTCAGAAAAATGGGAGAACGCCTGGAGGAACGGATGCGCGCGCGATTCGACCGTCTGGAGAAGTTACTCGCGGAGAGGATTGGCGTGGCGGTTCAAAACACAAATGGCGCCAGCGATCTCGATGCCCTTTCCGTTGCTCTGGGCGGTGAAATCCCACGGGTGACCGCCGGTCTCACTCGATCCGAATCCCCAGCAGCCACGCAAAGATCATGGCCTGGGGCAGATCGACCACCGCCCCGCGCACGTCTTCCGCGTTAAGATGCAGCCCCTCTACCGATGCCGCGCAGGTCCGCGTCCTGCAGCCGGACTTTGCTCATCTCGGCATCCCTCAAATTGCACTTGCGGAAGATCGCAGCCGATCAGCCTGACATCCTTCATGGCAACCGAACCGATGGTGGTGTCGGCCAGCGCCACACGTTCCAGCACCGCGGTTTCGACGCGCAGCGTGCCCGGCCCGCGGAACTCGATTCGCGCCTCACGAAGCGAACGCTCGGCGAGTCGGAAGTCGCCACCATCGGGAAAAGCAGTCGTATCGGCGTGGGCAAGGTCGTTCGGAATCTCCGGACCGCGGCGGGAAAAGACAAACTTCTTTGCGGCGGCTGGCTTCACGTCTCCCGAAGCATAGCAAGCGCCTTTACCACCAGCGACCATTTGTTGTCATTTATAAAGGTCATGTCGTGTTAGCATCGTGATTCAGCAAAACTGTCGCTTTTGACGAGGATCCGTGTATTCTTTCTTTCACAAGGTATTTCTTCTTTCATCGATCTGCGCCGCCGCGCTTTTGGCCCGGCAGGATTCCACCGTGCAGTGGAAAACAGACCTGCAGAATCTGGAAAGGCGGCTGGACGGCCCGGGAAACACGGCATGGCGGGCGGATGAGGAGTCCCTGCGCGCGGCGCTTTTTTCCTTCGCCGCTTTGAATCCCGGGCTCAAGCTGCAGGTGCCCGACGCATTTCCCGATTCTGCGGACCGCGGCGTACTTATCGAGCAATTGAATGCGCTCAGCGCCGCTATCGATCGGGTGATTCAACAGACGCCCGGCACGCCTTTTAATCTCGGACAGGTTGAAGTCTCCGTTACGGCAAAAGTCTCAGAGACGTCGCCTGTCACGGTGGGGATAACTCAAAGCGAGATCGCGGATCTGAATCTGACGACCGCCGCGAAGGCGCTGGATTCCCTGCCCGGAGTCTCCATCCAGCATCTCTCCGCAAATCGAAACGAAGCGGGGATCATGGTGCGCGGATTCAGCACGCGCGGCCAGGTGCCTCTTTACGTGGACGGCATTCCGATTTCCGTGCCTTACGATGGCTACGTCGATTTCACTCGTTTTCTCACGAGCGATATTGCGGAGATTCAGGTGGCGCGCGGTTATTCTTCACCTCTGCCGGGGCCGAATGCGCTGGGGGGGTCGATCAACATGGTGACAGAGGAGCCGGTGAAGAAGTTCGATGCCGATGCGCTCATTGGCACAGGTTCCGGAGATACGCTGCTGTCGGCGCTGAGGCTCGGGTCCCGCCGGCGGCACTTCTTCTTTCAGGGCTCTCTCGACTGGCAGCAGGCCCGTTACATCCCGCTCTCGGACAACTTTCCCGTTTACCAGTACAAAAATCTGCCGGATATAAGGATGACGGATCGCCTGAATCATTCAAGGTTTCGCGATGAACGTTTCACGGGACGGGTTGGCTGGACGCCGAAATCGACCGACGAGTACGTGTTGAGTTATATCAATCTCAAAGGCCGGAAGGGCGTTCCGCTTTACCAGGGACCGGATACGGCGGCCACCTATCGCAACTACTGGGAATGGCCTTACTGGGATATGGCGAACTACTACTTTCACTCCAATACGAAGGCCGGCGAAAACAGTTCGATCAAGTTCCGCGGCTTCTACACGCAGTTTCGGAACGATATCGATATGTACTCGAACGACACCTACAGCGTCATGAACACGAAGAATGCGGAGCACAGCGCGTATAACGAGCACAACGGCGGCTTCTCAACCGAGTTCAGCACGCGCATCAAAGAACGAAATACCTTCAGCGCTTCGTTTTTTCTGAAGAACGAGACGCATACGGAACGCGGTATTTATCCCGGTATTGCGCCGTTTCCGCTGGTCGAGCCCACGCTGCGCGATAAGGATATACAAACCTCGATCGGATTACAGGACGCGATCAGAATTACCTCGCGGCTATCCGCCACGGTCGGCTTCAGCGCGGACCATTTTGACGGACTCCAGGGTCAGGCCTATAACGCCGCTATGACAGCGCTGCTGCCGTTCATCTGCGTGGCGTCGCCCGCGAACACCTCGTTTTCCGGATGCACCGCACATGTCTGGAATTACAATCCGCAGGCCTCCGTCGCCTATTCGACAGGCAAATCGGGCAATCTGTTTTTGACGTTCGCCGATCGGGGGCGCTTCCCCATGTTGAAGGACATTTACTCAGCCGGTCTGGGATCGGGTCTGCCCAATCCGAATCTGCGACCCGAGCACAGCCTCAACTGGAATGCGGGATATTCGCGGACGATTGGCTCGCGCACGCTGGCGCAGATCGTGTTGTTCCGCAGTGACGTTCACAATGCGATTGAAGCGGTATACGTCACGGACCCGGGCGGAAGCAGCGCCGCTACGGCTTATTGCCCCAACAGTAAGATCGTCGGTTACTGCAGCGAGATGACCAATATCGGGAAAGAGGTCCATCAGGGCGTGGAGTTTGAAGTACGAAGCACGCCGCTTCCGCGCCTTACGATCAACGCCAGCTACAGTTTTCTCAATCGCAATATCAAATACGAGTTTGGTTCACTTCCCAATGTCAGTGCCGTGAATACGAGTATCAGCACTCTGCCCACGCTGCCGAAGAACAAATTTGCGGGAACAGCCACTCTGCGGTTGCCTCGCGGAATCCTCGCCATCCTGAATGAACGTTATGAGAGTGGCCTGATTCTCCAGGACACAACCTATGCGGCTACATCTCCCCTGTTCGCGCGATTTTCGGAATCGTACGCCACAACGGATCTGCTGGCCGTCGTTCCCATCCGCGCGGGAGTGACGCTGCAGGGCGGCGTAAAGAATCTCTTCGACCGCAATTACTACTACACGGCCGGGTATCCTGAAGAAGGACGCAGCTGGCTTGTGAATCTGAGGTACAAGTTTTAGGAGCTGTCTATGGCTATACGGCTATCGGCTAAGCCCGATGATTTTGTGGACCTGTACCGCCGCGCTTTTTCGGAGTACGGGACGCAGGCGCTATGGAACATGCAGGCCACGGAGAACCCCACCCCCGCCGACGCCCTGGCAATCACAAGGGCCCTGCGCACGCACGGCGGCATGGATGGACGGCGCTTAGCGGAGCAGATCGAACGCCTCTGTCATGCCCCTCACTAAGCTGCAATCCGAAGTACTGCGCATTTTGGCGGCGCAGCGGAGCCCCGACAGCTACAGGACGCAGCAAAGGCTCGAAACGGTCGCTGAGTCCGATGCGAAGGCGCTGACCGAGGCTGGATTTAAGCTTTCGTGGAAAGTGATTAAAACCGGCAAACGGGAAGCTGAGATTGAATGGATGGGCGACAGGATGCCGCTCGAATGGGTCGCTGACAGCGCCTTTCGGTTCTTCCCCGCGCAACGGGATGAGCTTTTCGGTTATGTGCTTCATCCTGTGGACCTGGCTACAAATAAAGCCTCCGCCGCCGCTGACCGGCGCGAACCCCGCGACATCGTCGACCTCGTGACCATTCACGAAAATGTCCTTCCCCTCGGGGCCGTGATTTGCGCTGCCGTAGGGCGTTTTCCCGGCCAATCCCCGGAAGAAATGCTGGCTGACATCACGCGCCACAGCCGGTTTGACGCCGAGGAGTTTCGTGTATTGGCAATGGATCGTTCACTTGACGTGCCAAGCCTTCACAGGCGCGTTCGAACCATGCTCGAAAGTGCCGAGGGATTTATCAGACGGATTCCGAGCGACGCCGTAGGCTTTGTTTTTCTGGATGGCGGGAAACCCGTTCAACCGGACCTTGAAGCGCCAGAAAGATACCAGCGCCGTGTTGGGGCGCCGGGAGGAGTGTGGCCATCTTCCCCTGAAATATCAAGCGCCCTGCTGGAGCGCTACAACAAGCAGCCGAGCGGAAACGACTTCAAGCCCTGACGCATCGCCGCCTCTCGACGAGGCCCTGCTCCATGACCCGCGATTTTCCAATCCCTGGACAAACTGACGCGGCCGCCGACCCGCAACTATTGCCGCAGAACCGCGAAGCGGCTGACTGAATACCCCAGCGCGGCTCCGAGAAACACGTCCGATACGTAGTGGGCCGAGAGCGTCACGCGCGAGAAAGCCACCAGCGCGGCCGCTCCGTAGCTTGCATACGGCACCCACTTGTGATTTCCGTAGCGCCTGGCGACGACCGTGGCGACTCCGAACGCGAGAATGGAATGGCCGGATGGGAAGCTCGTACCCGCGCCTTCGTAAAACGTATCTCCGAAATGCGAATTCGCGGGCAGGGAGATCGGCCGGACGCGTCTTGTCGATTCCTTCAGAATCGTCGAGAGGATCTCGGCATCCACCGCTGCTTCCCCGGCGAGGAGCGCCGTTTGCTTCATCTTTGAATCGGAGCGCAGCAGGCCCGCCGCGTACAGACCCGCTGGAACCAGGGCGATTCCTGCCGCCGTGGCAGTGCTGCTGAACGCACTGTTAAACCCGCCGAAGGCCCCTGTCTTTCTAAAATAGGGTGCGTCGCGGGAATCGAGCGCCACCAGTCCGGCCGTCGCGCCCAGGATGAACGCCGTGGGTATCCAGACGCGCTTCCTGTTCAGACGGGCCGGGAAAGACCAGATGTGCT
>JALYHT010000268.1 GCA_030776225.1 Acidobacteriota bacterium
GATCGGTCTATCAGTAAAATGCGGTCGCATTGCCGCTTACTTCAGACCGTGCTTCCACGACAAGCACGGAGTCCGCCCAGAATGCCCGGATCTGCCGCTCGCGGCCACGGATCATGATTGTCACCAGTTCCCCGCCGATCGTCAGATCGCGGTCAACAGTGGTGTCACCGTTCGCATCCTTTTGCCGGGTCCGGATGCGCAACTGAGGGTCCGCATGCGCAATCGTGTCCAGGCGCCATTCGGGCGGCGCCAGAAAACCGAAATCGCTTTTGCCGCGGATCAACTTCCAGACTCCCGTAAAATCAGGCCGCATATGACAATTGGATGCGGCCGGGCCTTTCCGGAAACGCAGAAAATCGATTAAACCATGACATGGCGGGAATATCACGATGCTACCCGGCACAGCGTTGAATCGCTGAGGCGATCGCGGCATTTCCTGGACTGGGCGAACATGCCGGATCCGTTCCGCCACTACGAGGGCGTGCCAGTGCTCGACCTCCCGGCAAACCCTCCTGTCCCGGACACTCCGGCACTCGAAGTACTGAACGGTGTCCCCGGTGCGACTTCTGCCTCCACCGGTCCGGCATGGCTATCGCAACTGCTTTTCCATTCTGCTGCGATCAGTGCCTCCAAGTTGGTTCCCTCCACCGGCTACCGGTACGCCCTGCGCGTGAATCCATCCTCAGGGAATCTGCACCCGACCGAATTCCACTTCCGAACACGAGGCCTGAAGGATTGGCCCGATGGACTTTATCACTACCGCCCCTCTTCCCACATGGCCGAGCAGCGGGCGCTGGGCGATTTCGATCTGAAGCTGCCAGATAACGCGGCACCAATTGTGTTTGTCCTGTCCAGCATCGCGTGGCGTGAGGCATGGAAGTACGGTGCCCGGGCCTATCGATACTGCCTCCACGACATCGGGCACGCCTGGCAGGCCCTCACGCTGGCGGCACGCGCTATGGGATGCGAAAGTTTCGCTACCGGGCACTTCCCGGACGACGAAGTCGCGCGAGTCTGCCGCCTGCATGAAGACGAGTGGCCGATGCTGATTGTCGAACTGAGTGGCGCGGCCATTCCGTTGTGTAAACCAAGTGCGCGAGAGACAGTTTGGTTTGGCGTCGATGCGAATCAAATCTCGCAGGAAACCATCGCGTACCCGTCGATTATCGGGATCCATAACGCCACGAAACTGGGCAGTGACGTTTGCCGCAGCATCCCGGCTGCCGAGGTGGCTCCCGCAGGTTCCGGCGAGATCGCACTGCCGCCGCCGGCTTCATCGAAACTTCCTTTCGGCGACATCGTCCGCCGACGCCGCTCGGCGCTGGACTTCCGCGCTGGAATGCAGTCCATGCCGCTGGCACAACTCGCGTCCGTCCTCGCCGTGGCAACCCGCCCGCTGCCTGCCGACTTTGCCGGCGTTCAGTTCATCCAGCTTTATCTGTACGTCCATCGCGTGGAAGGGTTGCATCCGGGCGTTTACCGGCATTGGCCTGAGCATGGCGAGTTGGAACAAATCGGCAGTGGCGACCAGCGGGTAGTAGCCGCCGGCCTTAGCCTCGGACAAGATCTTGCCGGTAATGCATGCGTGGCGTTCTCCATGATCGGCGACCTTGATCGCGCCACTCGAGCCTTTGGCGATCGGGGATATCGCTATGTCTATTTTGAGGCGGGTGCCATCGGTCAACGGCTTTACCTTGCTGCTGAATCGCTCGGATTAGGAGCAACCGGCATTGGCGCTTTCTACGACGAAGAGGTACACAGTTATCTCAAGCTGACGCCGGAGCAGGGGCGAGTGGTTTATCACTTCTCGATCGGATATCCGGTTCCCGATCCGCGGATCGAGGCCTGATAGCCATGGTCGGAATTCTGGTTCACGGTGACAATCACTTCATCGTTCGCGGCCCGTTGCCCGACAGGAGCGCTGCACTGGCACTGGTTCGACACTGGTCCGTCATCGAGATCGGGGCGACAACGCCGCCGTCTCTTGATCGTTGGCAAATCGTGACGCGAGAGTTTCGGGAGAATCTGGAGTGGGCCGTAATTGTGCTTGGAGACAGAGAGATTTCTCAGGCAGGGAGGCAATTGCTGGACGAGTTGTCAGCGCGCGGAGTCGTCATTCACGATGCCCGTTTAGGGCCAACGTGGTAGCTTCACACTAAAAGCGTGAGTTGCTTTCGCGCAGAGATTCCCATCTGCGCCGGTTCCATGCTCGTCCGGCGCAGTTGCAAAAACAACGGCCAGATTCGTTATCTTGCAAATGCCACGAGGCTGAAAACTGCGACCACCACAACGGCGGAAAACGCGCTGATGACCGCGTAACGCGTGTACTTTTCTTTCGGCGAACCTTCCATGTCTTCCGCTTTGATCTGATCTTCCAGGCTGTCGAACATCTGTCAGACTCCTTTGGGGACAAGCATCAGGCTTGCTGAAGCTCTTTGACTGAACTGTTACTCCGGTCCGGGGAGTGGGCGGTTAGTTGCGCTGGTCGGATGCCAGCAGTTACAAAACAGCCCCCGCACATTGCAGGAACCAAGACCACTGGGGGCGGGGGCGGGCACGAAGGTCTGCCGTACCTCGGAACCGCCGTCTTGCCTGGCGTCTGATTCATCCCGGCGTACTGACTTCTCACGCTGGGTTTTCAGTTGCTTCCGATTCCGTTATAAAATCGCAGACCGTCTTAACCGCGCCCGCCCTGGTACTGCTCCGGTGGTTCCATCAAGCACCTCCGGATCCGGAGATTTACTGCCGCCATCCTGACGACGACTCCCGATCACGTATTGCTTAGGTCTGGAGTATGCTCCTGGTGAAAGCCGAAGTCAATCACTATCTCATTTGGCTCGGGACTGCGGATTGAGCACCTTGCAGGCTGTCTCGGCGCAGTGGACCCGGCAGTTCATCGTTCAGTAGTCCGATCTGTTTGCGTAGCGAGGCCTGATCCCCAAAAATCCTCGCCTTGACGGCGGAGTTGGCCCGGAGACTAAAGGGGGGAGGTTGCGGGAGCGTGGGCCGACACTTCTTGTGAGTTCGAGGATCTGTGGCAATCCCCCACAGGGGACGTCAGCCACGCGTCGAACCTACGGTCAGCTTGTACCGCATAGCCTCCCTCGGCATGAGTCTATCACCGCTTGGGATGGACGCGTCACTTCCCCTCCTCACGATGGCCCGGAAGCGTTCCAGGCAAACAAGCGGGTTGAGGAAGTTCTTTTCATCATGGCCCCAAATAGAGCTCCCCCATCCATTCTGGAACCTGCTGGTCATTCTTCAAACGCATGCGCTGCAGGCTCATGGCTGCATAAACATCGGTGAGGTGTGATTCCGGTGACGCCATGGCCGGTAAACTGGCCGCCGCCTCCACCACGAAGCGTGCCCCCAGCAGGGCGTCCGGAGCATTCCGATAGGCCGAAGCCCACCAGTTGATAATGCGATCCTGCGCAGACCGCAGGAGTTGAACGCGCGTCCTCACTTCAAGAAAGATTGCCGGGGCTAAACGCCAACCAGCGTCCGATCGCACCGGGAACGGCAACCAGTTGCTCACAAATACAGCCCCCGGCTTCGGCGACCAGCCCCGCTACTCCAGGCTAGGTGGCCTTCGATGCCGCGGGCTAATGGTATTTCTGCTACGGGGTAAACCCGTGGGGACGCATCGGCCCGATCGGCTATGGCAGCCGCCGCAGCGTCCCCGCCGTCGTGGTAAATCCGTGCTCATAGTCGTGTGGTCTATGGTGCAATCTTCAGGCCGCAAACGCGTAGGGAGCAGTGTGTTTGAAATCCGGAAAACAGGGATTAAATCCCCCATCCCCGCACAGCCACCTTCCGTCGTCCGCTATAACGCCCCCTAATCGCCGCTGGTGCTCAGCCGGACTAAGTCAACTCCGCTTTCAGCAGCCTGCTACCAAGAAAGTACTGATGTCGAATCGCCGGCGTTCGCGGCGACCGTCACTGAGAAGATTCATTCGCAGACCCGATTAGTTGGTCAAGATTCACATATGCAGGGCTGCTCTTTTTTAGGTCCCTTGGGCTTTTTAGTCGCCGAAACTGTTAAACTGTGGACGCATTCGGACGCTGGGGGGATGTTCTTCGTCGATAGACGCCCCAAGTTGTGCGGCTTCCTACCCATAATCGTTGATGCAATGACAGAATCTTAGAGCTGCGTCGATGAGTTCAAATTCGTTAAAGCTTGGCAACGCGCTCCTCCACCACGTGAGCCGTATTGCCACGTCCGACTTGTCTGTAGATGAAATCCTGGGTCAGGTAATGGGACTGATGTCCCAAGCGTCCGACTGTGACGCTTGCCTGGTCTATTTGCTTGAATTCGGGACCGGCGAGTTTGTGTTGCGCGCCTCGCAGGTGCCACGGGCGCAGGACCTCGCGTCGGTAAGACTGAAGCCAGGCGAGGGAATTACCGGCTGGGTAGCGCAGCACCAGTTGCCCGTCGCCCTTAGTACGCGGGCTGGTTCCGATTCGCGCTCGAGAGCTTTTACAATGCTTGTAGAAGATACGTACGAGGCTCTGCTTTCAGTCCCGTTAATCAGTCAGGGCAAGACGGTGGGCGTGGTGAACGTTCATCATCGAGACGAACACCAGCACCTCCCCGAAGAAATCGCGTTGATTTCCTTTATTGGCGAGCAAATGGGGAGCGCGATTGCCAAGAAACTGATCTTGGACGAGAACTGCCGCATGGCGGAGCTCGAAATCCGGATGGAGCGTCACCGCGTACAACTGGAACAAGAGGTTCTCCGGCGAACGAAAGAGTTGACGGCGATCAATCAGGAACTGCGAATCTCAAGGGACAGTCAGGAACTCATCGCGACCCTGGGGCAATCCGCCCTTGCCAACTCGGATCTTAACCATTTGTTCTCTGAAGCCGGGATAGCCGTCGCTGAGGGTCTCAATGTGGGGTTCAGCAAGGTTATGGCATTCGCGGTGGACGACCACTCGTTTATCGTGAAGGCAGGCATGGGTTGGGAACCCGCCTGGTTGGGAGAACGTATATCCCCGGCTGATGGAGGTATACGGCTCAGCGAGATATTAGCGGGGATGCCGTCGATCATCGACGACTTTCTGACCGAGCGGCCTGTCTCGACCTCGGCAATTCTTCGCGCACACGGCATTTCGAGCGGCGTGGCCGTTGCAATTGTTTGCAACGAAGGTCCCTGGGGCGTAGTCGGCGCGTATTCGCGCGACGTCCGCAAATTCGGTACTGAACACGTCAATTTCCTCAAGAGCATCGCAAATATCCTCGCTACCGGAATAGATCGGCGGCGGCGGGAAGAGCAACTAATCCACCTGGCTCATTATGATCCCCTGACCAACCTGCCGAACAAGGCCCTTTTTAATGACCGCCTGGAAGCGGCGATCATGCAGTCAAAACATTCAGGCAGGCGAACTGCCGTGTTGTGTCTGGATCTGGACCGGTTCAAGAATGTCAACGACGCGTTCGGGCACCGGCAGGGGGACCGACTGCTGCGGGAGATCGCTCGGCGGTTAAGCTCCCTGACACGTGCATCCGACACTTTGAGCAGACCGGGAGGCGACGAGTTTCTTGTTTTGATGCCTGGGATGGAAATCGGAGAGGACCCGGCACGGGATGCCGAACAGATGATCCGCTCGCTGGACGCCGATGTAGATATCGGTTTTGACGAAGCGGTACTGGTAACTTGCAGCATAGGGATCGCCTGTTTCCCGCACGATGGTAAGGACGCCGAGACGTTGCTCCGCAACGCGGAAGCGGCCATGTATGCCGCCAAGACAGCGGGCCGCAACAGCTACCGGTTTTATTCGGAGGAAATGAATGCCCGCGCCCATGAGCGACTCCTTCTGGAAGCCGACCTCGGTAAGGCAATTGCGCGAGGCGAACTCTTTCTTCAGTTCCAACCCCAGATCGCAATCGCCTCCGGAGTGGCCACGGGAATGGAAGCGCTCACCCGCTGGCGGCATCCCGCTCTGGGTCTCGTTCCACCCGGGCGGTTTATTCCCGTTGCGGAAGAATGCGGCCTCATTGTTCCGATCGGAAACTGGGTGCTTGAAGCTGCCTGCCGGCAGCAGGCGCAGTGGGTGCGGGAAGGCATCGCGCACGGGCGCGTGGCGGTGAACGTTTCGGCCATCCAGTTTCGTCAGTCGGCATTCCTCGGATCGTTATTCAGACTCTTGAGCGAACGGGCCTCGATGCGCGCTATCTCGAACTCGAGTTGACCGAAAGCCTCCTGGTGCGCGGAACTGATGGCGTACACGAAAAACTGACAGCGCTCAACAAGTTGGGCGTGACGTTCGCAATCGACGACTTTGGCACCGGTCAGTCGAATCTCAGCTATCTCAGGCAGTTTCCGATTCAGCGCCTGAAGATCGACCAGTCGTTCGTAAAGGGAAGGGGACGCCGGGCGGATTCCGGGGACGCCGGATAAACCAACCTTCAGGGCCAGGCTCATCGGTAAACACTGTGCGACTACACGCGGGTATGGCAAGATCCCGTGTTCCTGCCACGGGGAAGACGTTCCGCGTTGTCGCCAACAAGTACCAGGCTTGGATTTTCCAGCCTGCCGCATCTGGCAACAGATCGTTCGTTGCCTTCGGAACGCCTTATCTGCCAACGTTCCTCCAGGGCGTCATCACCGAGTTTGGGTGGCTGATCGGAAACGCCCTCAACGATTCGACCGCTGCGATCTACCCGAACTTCCGCACGGGTTTTTGCCACACGACATCGAGCACCCAGAACGATGCCAACACCCAGACAATAGTCAACACGAACCTGCTGGACGTGGGCGCCTCAGCGAACTCACATCCACTCCGCAGATCATCATCGGAGCGGCGCAGCTTCCGGGCGGAGTACCCGGTGGGCAGACAGGAATGCACTGGCATGACGGCTCGGCTCTCATGGTGGAGCCGCTGATTGCGTGGCCAACTTCCAGCACAGGCGGTGAGCCGCTGATCAGGGGCCAGCTTTGGGATGCTGTCGTCATTCAGGACACGTTCGCAGGCGACACGACCACCACGTTCGATTCCCGCAACTGGATCGCGCTGACGGACACCGACAGCACTGACCGGGCAACGGTGTTCATTGTGACGCCGTAACGCTATGGCCACGGTCCTACTCCAGAACGTGATAACCCCACCCCGCAGGGGCGATTACGCAATACTCCGCCACTATCGGATCCCTGACGAAGATTGGCGGAGTCCTGCACGCGGCCCTCGGACGGTTCCAAAGCAGGACTGCGAACGGTGCGGCGGGCGGTGTTCCGGTGGCAGGGTTCCAGCGATTCGTTATCTTCAGCTCCGCCGCATCCTTGTTCCCAACGTATTCTGAGCTTCAATACAGTCCCTCCTCGCCTCCCACGGCGCCCGTCGGCGTGATCACAGAGTATTCCGCAACGATCGGCTCGCTAACAAAGATTAGCGGCATTCAACACACCATCCAGGGAAACTTCCCACATGGGATCCGAGGCACCCTCACTGCCGTCCTGCTGGGCCGCTTTACTCGTCCACTCAGCGGAACCTGGCTGATATCGACGCCGGGTTCTGTGCCCGCAGTCCAGTTTCCGGTTGGGTTGGTTGTTTCGGTCAGTTGCTGACGGCCGCCAGCCGCGCCGCAACCAAAGTTCCTTGCAGCCTGACGCAACATCCAGTCCCTGCAGACTACAAGGAGGATAACAATGCCAGTTTCCTTCAGATTCAGGCGTCCTTCGAACGGGTGCAATTCAGAGGCACGGTCCGTGCAGGCTCCTCGTCAGGGGGTATCTTGAACGGGTGGTGTAGATTGAGCGTCCGCGAAGGTAAAAGGAGTCCCTAAAATCGTTTTGAATCGTTCTCCGAGAGCGAGAAAGTCCTCGAGGAGAAGTGGCTTCTGAAGAAATGCGCTGACTCCGATGATCCCGGCCCTCGTTTTGTCGCTCGGCGCGTCTGAGGAAGTCAGAACTATGATGGGAACCCGAACGAGGCAGACGTTCATTCTGTACTGGACCAGTACCGTAAGCCCGTCCCGTCTCGGCATGTTAATGTCCAACACAATGAGGTCGGGGACTGGGACGGAAGTAAGAGTATCCAAATATCGCAGGGCCTTTTCGCCGTCGCTCAGCGTAACCAGCTCATGCTCAACATCGTACTTCTGCAGCGCCTTACCGATGAGTTCCGCGTCTGTTTCGTTGTCCTCGATGACGAGTATCCGGTAGCGTTTTCTAATAGCTGACACCGGATTCTCCCTCTACTGCTGGAAATGAGAAGTTGAATATGGCACCCTTATTCTCTTCGGATTCAATCCAGATACGGCCTCCGTAGCGTTCAACTAATCGCTTGCACGTGGCCAGGCCGATACCCGCGCCAGCGATATCGGAACCATGAAGTCGCTTAAACGGGAGGAAGATCTGGTCGTGGTGCTCTGGGGCGATGCCGATGCCATTATCCCTGATCTCGAAACACCAAAAGTTGCCTCTTCGCTCAGAAGTGATTTGGATGACTGGATCTAAGCCGGGGCGCCGATACTTGATCGAGTTTCCAATGAGGTTTTGGAAAACCTGGCGCACGTGGAGCAAATCTGCCATCACAATGGGGAGGTCGCCAACTATAAGCTTAGTGTCACTTTCCGTAATCGCCATATGGAGATCGTCAAGAGCTTCCTTAAGTGCCGCTTGCGCATCTACTGGAACCGCTGTTAGCTGATGCAGCCCCCCGAGCCGGGTAAACTGCAGTAGCCCATCGATCAACCTCGATAAGCGCTGGGCCCCATTGAGAATTTTTTCGATGTAAACCAGCGCCGTCCTCGACATACTCCCTGCAAGTTCTTTTTGAAGAAGCTGAGTATAGATCGACATCATTCGGAGCGGCTCGCGGACGTCATGCGTGGCCGCAAATGTGAATTGGTTTAGATCGTCGTTTACGCGCCGGAGGTCGTTGTTTGACATTTCCAGTTGCTCCTCGATGCGCTCGCGCTCAGCGATATCCTGTTCGCGCAATATCAGGGTCGCCTGAAGTTGACGACGGACTGAATCGAGGGACTCAGCCAGCTCCCTGGCTCGCTGAGCCGCCTGTTCGGAAAGTTTCGCCTTCGCGGTAGATGTAATGATAATGCGTTCCTTCTCAAAGGTCGCTGTAAGTAATGGCAGCAGATCGAGAACTTCCCTCACTTGATCTGGACATGGTTCCGCGTCGAAAAGCGTTAGGATGGTTCCATCCGTCGCCGCCCACCCCCATGCATTACGCTCCCGACCGGACGTAGGGTAGCTCAATACCTCGTTCGCAGAGCCGTTTGTAGCCACTGTGTGAGTAAAGGCTTTCCATCGTCGACTCTGATAAAGCGTCTGAGGGAAACCGCACACCGGAAGATAGGAGAAATGATCTTCTTGAAAGGTAAGAATAAGCAGATCGTCCGATCCTAATTGGGAGGCCAGTTCGCGAGCAGCTCGCCGGCGGCCACCTTCGTCACGTGCCAGCGCTGCAACCAGTCCAAGAATGCGCGGCCGGCTCATGCATCACTCTGGAATTATGCAGATGACGGCCGTGCAGTTGTGAAACCCGCTAAACTGCCCGTCGATCCTGGCCACCTGGCCGTAAGTGTTACAGCCGATGAACTGAGTGCTGCCAAGGCTTTCCGAGACTCGGGCGACCTCCGAATCAAATGCCCTGCCCATTCTGAGTCTCGTTGCAGCGCAATCAAAAAACAACGCGAGTGCGGGAGGGCCCTTGGTGGCAACCTGATTGAGCGCAGCTTTTGTCGCCCGCTCGGCAGCTTCCCCGGCTGACTCGTCCGTTGTGCGCATCATGCATACAGTCGAGCCGACAGGAACCTCAGCCGCACACACAACCGATCCATCCGGTTCCGCAGATAGGGGCACGCGGAGTTTATATCCGTCCGGAGTTTGTATTCCGATGATATTGTGGAGAAAAAACGGGAGTGGATTTGCGCTGTCGAAATTGTCGCCTCTGCTCTGCGCGTAGTCTTCGAATACTTCGGTGGCGGGTGCAGAATTGAGACTCATCACGCGCGCGCCCGTTGCCTCTGTGACGAGCATGGGTTTCGAGGCGGGCCGCCAGCCGTGACTCACACCAATACCTAAAGGTTTGTTTGAGAGGATTTCGAGGGCGACGGCTGCGTCGGTCACTGCTTCGCCGTCCAGAAAGACGTGGGTCTTAGAGAACTTCGCGTCGTCTCCCGCGCCCCCGCCGAAGATCTGATACCGACCAGCAGTCAGCACTGTTAGATGCTCCATGAACTCTTCTGTGTACCCGGCCAGTGCATCGGTGAGAAGAAGAACGGAGCGGTGCTGGTAGTTGGAGTCGGAAATCCCTCGAAATGTATTAACCAAGTCCTTCGCCGCCTTAAGCCTGTTCTTTGAAATCCCTCGACCAAGACCCACCGCGAGGCCGAGTTCGCTGGAGCGGATACCTACAGCGCAAGCAGATGCGCCACTCGGAGTTTCGCCGGTGAACTCGCCGGCCGACGAACAGCCCACCAGCAGCCCAGGCGAACACTCGGCCATCAACTCCTTCATAAGCTTGGAGTAGTCGTAAACAGCTGAAGCAAACAGGATCACGGCGTCAGGGTGTTCCCCCAACAAGCCGTTCCCTATCTGTCGTCCTAAAAGCTTTCCTGCCTGTGGGCTATCAACAATGTCCGTCTGCGCGATCACTGATTGGGTCACTTGCCCAGTGTAACGAAAGCAACGCAAGCTGGGCAAATGCTGACCGAACCGGTCGCGTGAGTGTGAAGACACGCACAATGGGGGTGTTTGGGACAAGCGCCGCCGGCCCGCACTCCCCGGCTGGATATTCTATCCCTTGGGCTCTGGGTTAGGATGGTTTCAGAGGCGGCGGTGCCCATAGGGATTTTGCACAGTTTACTTGACCGTCCTGAGCCTGACGCTCATGTCGTTCAACTTTACAGGGATCATAACTCCCTTGCGCGAAACGTCGCGCGAGGGCCTCCTTCACGGGGACGGGGGGTGGTTATCGCGACACCTGAACACCGGCAAGCTTTTCGAGAACAACTTGAACGCCGGGCCGTCGATGTTGTTGCGGCCGAGAAGGAAACGAAGCTCTTATTTCTCGATGCTGTGCAGACACTGGGCCGATTTATGGTCGATGGGCGCCCGGAGTGGCACCGGTTTGAAACGTTTATTACAGCGGTCGTGAAGCCGATCTATCCAAATCCGGGCGCGCGTGTCCAGGCTTATGGGGAAATGGTGGGCATTTTGTGGATGGCAGGCGAGTACTCTGCCGCGATCAAGCTGGAAGATTTCTGGAATCGTATTCTCAGCACCCTCGGCGCTAGCCTGTTTTGCTCGTACCCTATTGATGTTTTTGGACCCGAATTTGTGCATTCGAGCGTACATGCCATTCTGTGCGATCACACGCACGTCTTGCCAGCAGAAGAAACTGAATCGCTCGAGAGCGCCATTCGCGGCGCTATTAACCAAGTTCTAGGCTACGAGGGAGCCAGGCAAGTGCATTCACAAATAGAGTCAAGCCGGAAAGCGGCTTGGGGAGTGGTTCCATCCCCGGAACAGATGATTCTATGGCTTCGGGAGCACCTTCCCGATCTTGCACCCGAGATTCTCCGCATAGCGCGGCACGGCGCTTTGAAGCAGACGTCACCTCTTGCATCATGATCGGAAAGCCGCGCGCGAAAGTTCTCCGCTAAGGCGCTTGATAAAATTTGTGGTTAAATTCGTGAACGCAGGGGTAGAGCGATCATGCACGGACCTTGGACGAGGATTATTTTAACCGGCAGGGGCTTGAATGAGTGATATCACGCGAGGGAATACCCATCAAAATGCGAACAGCTCCTATCGCCAGGGGGACATGATCGAGGTTCCCTTGCTTTCCGAGGACCTCCCTGTGCTCGTTGCGGTGATTGACACGAAGCAACGCTACTGTCATCTGAACCGTGCCTACGAAACCTTTTTTGGGCGCTGCCGTGAAGAGCTCCTGGGCAAAACGCTCGTTGAGGTGACGGGTTTTGCACACCATAGCGCTGCCGAACCATACGTGAAGAGGGCTCTTGAGGGGGAAGGTACTACTTTTTTCTCTAGTATTCCGGATGGAGATGGCCTACTGCGCGAAGTGGCCACCTCCTACGCTCCACGACGAGATCACGAGCAGAAAATTATCGGTTGTATTTCCCTCATGCAGATTCTGCCCGAGCGAAATCTATACATGGAAGCCCGAGAAAGACTGGGGGCAATCGTCGATTCCTCTGACGACGCGATCGTGGGCAAGACTCTGGATGGAGTAATTACCTCCTGGAACGCTGCGGCAGAAAAGATTTTCGGATATACGCCAGCTGAAGCAATTGGCGAGCACATCTTCCTAATCATCCCGCCTGAAAAAAGGGGCGAGGAAGAATATGTTCTTTCGCAACTCCGCTGCGGGAAGAAAATCGATCATTTTGAAACTGAGCGCCGCGCGAAGGATGGTCGAACTGTCTTCATATCTCTGAGTGTGTCACCGATTAGAAATGCCGAAGGGCAGGTAATTGGGGCCTCCAAAGTAGCGCGCGACATCACTGAACGCGTGCGCCTGGCTGAGACTCTGCGCAGGAGCGAGGAATACAGAAAGGGTGTGATTGAGTGCATGCCCGAGTGCGTCAAAGTGCTTGATCGGCATGGAACCGTGCTGCACATGAACCCAGCCGGACTGCAGATGGTCGAGGCCGATGAACCGGAGCAGGTTATTGGCGCCTGTGTTTACCCCTTGATTAAGGAAGAACACCTTCCAGCATTCCGAGCCCTGAATGAGTCCGTTTTTAATGGAGGAAACGGCGGACGACTGGAGTTTGGGCTGCAGGGATTGAAGGGGACTGAACGGATATTCGAAACCTCAGTGGTCCCGTTACGCAGCGGTGCCTTAAATGAGGTAATTGGCGCGCTCTCGGTAACAAGAGATATCACCAGCCGGAAGCTTGCCGAAAAACGCGATGCTTTCCTTGTGCGTCTCGACGATGAGACGAGGGCGC